>JAZDJA010000344.1:0-11074 GCA_043804415.1 Candidatus Latescibacterota bacterium
AGCTTGAGCATCTCGGAGACGCAAAGGCGGCAGCGTTCGCACAGAGGTTCTTCAAGACCGGGAAAGGGCAATACGGGGAGGGAGACATCTTTAGGGGAATTCGCGTTCCCGTGCTCCAGCAACTGGCAAACAAACACAAGGACATCAGCCTCTCGGATGCGCAACAGTTGCTCTGCTCCGGTTTTCACGAAGACAGATTGCTGGCGCTCTTCATTCTGGTCCACAGGTATTTAAAGGGCGACTCTGCCGTGCAGCGCCGGATCTATACACTATATCTGGAGAATACCAAGTCTATCAATAACTGGGACCTGGTTGACGCATCGGCCGAACACGTCATCGGGCGGTTCCTGATCGACAGGGACAAAGAGCCGCTCACTGGCCTAGCCTTGTCCACTGCCTTGTGGGAACGACGTATCGCCATTATGGCAACCTTCCATTTCATCAAGAAGGGCCGATTCGGTGAGACCTTCAGGATTGCTCGACTTCTCCGAAGCGATAGAGAAGACCTGATTCATAAGGCTGTGGGCTGGATGCTTCGCGAGGTCGGAAAACGCGACGTTGATGCGGAAGAAGGGTTCTTGAGAGAGCATTACACTGAGATGCCGCGGACGATGCTAAGGTATGCCATCGAAAGGTTCCCGGAACCGGTGAGACAGGCCTATCTGAGAGGCGAAGTCGGCACAATGAAGAGTCCTTAGAGCAGGTCCACATTAACCCTACAACGATACTTCCATCCAGCCCGGTCACCGCGAAGGACGCGTAGGCCGCAGAGGACAAACAGGCTCACCGGCCGCTTTTTTTAGTTGACCACGAGCTCCATTCACGCTAGAGAATGCCTATGGCAGCAACAGCAACTATCGACCACGCCAGGAAAATAGCCTCGGATATTGTCCGCGAGCTTGCGCCCCTCTCCGTGGTCCTGTTTGGATCGGTGGCCAAGAATGAGGTGGGCAATGACGTTGACATCCTGATTATTACCGAAGGTGAGCCGGGAGACGATACCCGTGCCGTGGCGAATCGGGTGCTCAAGCCGTACCATGAAGATTGCGGGATTGATTATTTTATGGCGTCAGCACACAAGGTAATGGAATCGCTACGCAGTGGAGATCCGTTTCTGAACTTGATTCTACAGGAAGGGAAGACCCTTTATATGAAAAACTTTGTTGAAAAATGGGTGCAAGATGCCAAAGAAGACTATGCGGCCGCGGTTACCCTGCTGCAAACAGGCTACCACAAGACCGCATGTTTTCACGCCCACCAGTCCGTGGAAAAGCACATCAAAGCTCAGCTCTTGCAGGAAGGCTGGAGTTTAGAGAAGACACACAGCATAAGGCGCCTCATGAACTACGCCAGGCAATACGGCCTCTCTTTTCAAATAGGAGACGAAGACCTCTCTTTTATGGACAGCATCTATGCCGGCAGATACCCGGCCGGTTCCGGCCTCTTGCCCTATGGCGACCCGACCCGTGAGGATGCTGAACGAGCAGTAACGATCGCCTCCGGAGTCACCGGCTACGGCCCCTAAACCGCGGCAATTCCATAGACCTGAGACTGGAGACCAAGGCCCAGGGTGTATACCTCCAAGGCCCACGGCCAGGCGGCCACCTCCACGGGCGCGCTCTTGGGAAAGAGACCCCGTTTCCGTACCAGGTCCTGCACGTATGGAACATCTATCCCCGCATCGAGGGCCTTCAGGCACAAGCGTGTCACGACCTCCGGCCACCACCACGGCATGTCCACGCATCCCTGCTTCCGTCCGAGCGCCATGGCTTGACGCAGACAGTCCAACCCCGCCGCCCCTTCCCCCCGGCTCAGGGCTACCTGGGCCTGGACCAAAAGGAACATATACTCAAGGGCGAGGCTTTTGGACTGGTAGACAGGCGCACGGGCCAGCGAGAGGTGACTTTCCGCCTCCCCGATCTCCTTCATCTCGCACAGTATCTGGGCCATGACAATGCGTATGGCCGCTTGCGGGCAGAGCATCCCGGCCTTTGCCGCGAGCGTCAATGCCGCCTCGGCGCGGGCAGCCGCTATTTGAAGCTCTCCACGCCGCAAATCCAACCAGAGTGCCGCCGCTTGATACCGCCACAGGGCGTGGCTGTTCTCCCCTATGCTCGACTTCATTTTGCTCAGGAAATTCGCGGCCATGGCCGTGTTGCCATTGGTTAGTGACGCGTACACGCACAGGCCGAAAAACATGTGGTCACTGACGTATCCCGCTTGCGCGGGCGACCTCCAATCCCTCTGCTACCACCTGAAGGGCCGTATCATGGGAGGCCGTGGACCAAATATGCAGCAAGGCCTCGACGGCCTTCTGGGCCATTCTCATCAAAGGCGACGCCTGCGAAACCCCAGCCGGCCGGCCCATCTTCTCCCAGACCATCGCGCTTCTGGCCTTGTCGCCCATCCCAATACCGTCAAACAGTCAAAATGTTAGACACTGTGCACGCAGGCCGGGAGTCAAAGCGACACCTGTCAGTCTAGCAAAGCTATCCCTCAATCAAGCTATTTCACGGCGTTACAGTGCATACTTTTAGCAGGACTTGAGGTGGGCGGGAAGAAGCACAACAGGACACCCGCGGCGGCCCCGGACCATTCGAAAGCATACTTGCACAACAGAACCATTCTTCTCACAAAGTGGAAACTCATTGTCCCGTATGAAATCGACATTCTTTTCACCCCCGCAGGCCAGCCTACCGGTCCCTCGGTTGTTCATTGCCGGACGGGGTGCAAGCATACGCAGGGACATAATCCCGATCCATCTCGACATGCTGCGTCTCTCGGTGTGTCGCCTGCTCACGGCGCTACAAGGCTGGTCCGCCGGCTCCTCGCTCGTTCCTTGTCTAATCGACCGCCTCGAACTATTGCCGCCCTGTATGGCTTTTCAGGCACACATCTTGCTTTCGTTTATGTGGATGTGCCGTCAGGATCATGCAGGCGGCTGCCTTGCGGGCGAGAGAGGGTATTCATTCTGTGGCCGATGCCTGGCGACATAGATAGCCCCAGACAACCGGACAGCCCGCAAAAGGGGAGGACATATTGGTGGATAGTGGGTTCTGGAAGAAGGCTGTAGGGTTTTTGATTGTTTTTGGACTTAGTGTCGCTGTCTTTTGGGTCCTCGTATGGACGCTGTTCGAGTATTGCAGCAAGCGGCCCGTGGCGGGTTGAGCCAGCGTCATACATACACTGCACGACGGAAGTGTCGCCTCAAACTGACACCTGTCCGGCCGTCGGTACCAACCTGGTACTCCCCTCCCCTTCCAATGCTGTTGGACTAAGCTCGTTGCCTCCAGTGTGGCGCTGCCGTCTTGGCTGCGAATCTCTCCCCTTTTGTGAGATAAGAAGCGCGGATCGGCAGGCAAGGTGCCTGCGCCACACTCCTTGCCCCGGGCCGTAGCCCCACTTTCCTACGCAACCACGAAAGCCTCAGTCTTCTCGCTGTGCATACTTGCACCCGCGGCCGTATGATGGCGTGGCGGTTTTTGATTTTGTTTGTATACTGGGCCTCTTGCAAACTGTTCAGTTTTGGCCAAGGTCAAGGAGGGCGAGGGTTTTAACCGGAGGAATACATGCCGTATTTTGAGGATTAGAATCTGAGCCTGACGCAGAGATTGGGCAAAAGAGGACGTTTGCAAGAGGCTCTACTGGCAAAGGCGGCAGTCGGGCGACAAAGGGCCGATCAGACACGCAGGAGAGGCGGCCGCCGCGGAGCATATCCATGACTTATGATCTTGATCGATACCTCCGCCGATTCGAGGATTTCACCCGGGGCTTTATGCGCGGGCGAGAAGACGATGATGCCGGCATACATCTTAAGATCTATCATTCACTCCGGGTGCTGGATGAATCGAGGGCGATCACCCGGTCCCTAAGCCTGTCCCCTCTCGAAAGCGAGTTATCTCAGTTGGTGGCGCTCTTTCATGATATCGGACGCTTTCCGCAGTATGCGCGCTACAAGACCTTCAACGATCGTATCTCCACCAATCATGCCCGGCTCGGCGTGGACACCATCCTTGAGACCGGCATCCTCTTCGACTTGAACGCGGAGGACCGGCGGCTGATCCTGGGCGCCATATACCTGCACAATCGCTTCGCCCTTCCTCAGAACCTGTCGCGCGGACTGGACCTGCAAGCCAAAATCATCCGTGACTCAGACAAATTGGACATAGCGAGGATTCTCTTGACCCACTTTGAGTCGGATGCCCATTCCAACAACCTCGTCACGCTCGGGCTGAAGACCGATCCATTCGCCTGGAGCCCGGACATTGTGGCCGATATTCGGTCGCAAAAACAGGTCAGGTACGAGGGCATGGTGTGGGTGAATGACTTCAAACTGCTCGTATCCAGTTGGACATACGACCTCAATTTTGCCGCCAGTCGCCAGGCTGCCCTGCAGAGGGGTTACATCGACAGGCTCTTCGCACAGTTGCCGCCAAACGCCGAGCTTCAGTCCCTGAAGGCGCAGTTACAGGATGACATGTACAGGCGAAGTAAACAGAACGATTGACCGCCGCGGACCGGAGACTTCAGACATACCGTGCCCGTGTCCGTGCAGAGACTTGAGACTTCAGACTACAGACCTGAGACTTGAGACCAAGGACAAGGGTGTTCCGGACACGGGCACGGACAACGGACACGGTATTCCGGACACGATTTGCCCTTGACACCCCAATCGCCTCTGCCCTATACTCGCCCCATCAAAAGACCGGTTCCCGTAATATGCCCCCGGCCTGAGGCCGGGAGAAGGAGAGGACAAGAATGCGAAAGTTTGTGGTTGTTTTTGTTACAGCGTTTTTCTTTGTGACCCTTACATCCCTTGCACAGGCGGCGTGGTACGACCAGTTGCAGGGAGACACCCCTACGGTGAGGCGTACAGGCGGATCGACGACGCTTGCCCGCGCCCCTTACGGCCAACCGTACTTTTTCGGACATTTCGGGATATACCAGCCGAACAACAGTGGAGACGGCCTTGACGGGTTCGATTCCGGGATGAATGTTGAGGCCGGTATCGGCTCTAACGTCAGCACCAATCTGGCGATCGACGGCACCCTCGGCGTCTATTCCGCCACCGGCCGCGGATCCGCTACTGTAATCCCGGTGACGGTCGGGGCGCGGCTCATACTTCCCACCGGTTCGATTGAGCCTTACGTCGGCGCCGGCGTAGGACTATGTTATGCAAACGTTTATCAGGCATCGCGAAACATAAACGGCAACCAGCTTGCCATAGGGGGCTACGGTTCCGTGGGCGTCGATGCCTGGATGACCCCCAGGATGGCACTTAACCTCGAGGGAAAGTACCATTGGGCCGAACCGAGCATCAACGGCTACTCGGTTGCGGTGAGCGGCTGGCTGTTGAACCTTGGCGTACGCTTGGCCTTCTGATATTGAATAGGTCTGCTTGCGGTGGGCACAAGGAGCCTGTGACTAATTCCAATTCGCGTTCAAGGTGAGACCGACCGCAAAGTGGTTTCAGGTTTGCAGGTTCACGGTTAAACCCGGCACCCAAAATGCAATTAGTCTCATCTTGAAAGCGAATTGGAATAAAGCAGTTCGAATGGAGGATTCTTTCCGGGCAGGATTTGCCCGGAAAGAATCCGACAAACGTATCAATAGGTCTTAGTATAATAATTGTGAATACCGTGGCATCTGCGGCAGTCCGGTTTGGCTTGGTCAATGGCCCGTTTCTCGGGCGAGCGATTGATGTGGCCGTGGCAGCCGGGGTTGGCGCAATTCTGTCTGGCCAGCCATGGATCCGATATAGTGGTTGGGGCCCAGACGCTGTCAGGCAACGGGGTCACGTTGTTGTGGCGGTGCACCAGGGTGAAATAGCCCGCATTATCCACCCACATCGTGCCATCCGAGGGTACGTATCCGCCCTCCATGCCGTGGCAGAACGTGCATTCCACCCCCTCGGATTTGGCATAGGCTACCCACGGATAGATGCCCTCTCCCGAACGGTAGTCATAGCGCACGTGGCCGGACCCTTGGTGACAGGGTGAGCACTCGGGACTGCCCCCACCCTTTCGAATCGTCTTCTCATGGCCCGCAGACGCAATCAGCAGGCTTTTCGGGCTGTGGACCCTTGTCGCATCCTTCAGGATGCTCCCATCGAAAACGCTTCCGTAGGCCCCGCCCAGAACGCTCTTCCAGGCATGCGGGCCATTTGCGTCATTTCCCGTGGGATTGCACCAGGAATAGAGCTTGCGGGCCTGAGTCGGGGCCACATGGCAACGGTCGCAGCCCCACCGACCCACATACACTTTCTGTTTCTTGATCGCCAGGCTTCTACTGTCCAGAATCTGCAAAGTAAGTTCCTTGGGTTGCTGCCCGGTGAAAAGGTCTCTCCCGACGTCGGTCTCCGAAAGCCTAAACGTGCCGGTGTACACACCCGCCTCAACAGTGGCGGTCAACGCCCCGTTCTTTAGAAGCACCGCGCCGTCCAGCACCTTATAATACAAGTTGCCGAGGCCCTGGATCCTGCCAATGTCGTCAAAAGTCCTCACCGTAAAGTTTACATCTCGCTCATATCCTGCCTGTAGCCAATAGGATGTAACCCTCGCTGCTTCGTACACCCAATAATAGGGATCCATGAGATACACCGTCTTTTCGGTCTTCACGTTGACCATCTGGGCAAGCGCCATGCTGTTCAGCGCGAGCACCGCAACCGCTACTCCCATCGCCATCCGACATGCTTTCCTCACAAGTAATTCCTCCTTTAGGTTGAGCCTCTTGCAAAACGTCCTCTTTTGCCCAATCTCTGCGTCAGGCTCAGATCTTGATCCTCAAAATACGTCCATTATTCCTCCGGTCAAAATCTCCGCCTTCCTTGACCTTGGCCAAAATTGAACATTTTGCAAGAGGCTCGGTTGAGATTGCGTTACGAACCACTGATACGCCCATCACCCCCTTGTGCCAGACTTCACCTCGCTCGGCCCCCCGTACGCAACCTGCAACCACAAAGACAACCGCCATAAGTCGGTAGATGGATCGAGCAAGGCGATAATCAACAAGGTCTCTCATCAGCAAATCCTGCCACAGGCGAGGGGGACTCTCGGGCCTCTCCCCGAGTCGTCGATCAGACGCGTACCGGTGATAATATCAGAAACATTGGATGGATGCCAAGTCTTTTGGCGGCGGACATCACTCCGGCAAGCAGAATCTGCCCTGCTTTCTTGCTCCACAGCCGTCTAGTGAAAATGGCCCTTCAGAGGTGTGGAAGGCTTTTTCCCTCCATGCGGAAAGTGTTTTCTCTTCCAACACACTGCGCAAAACCGCCAGTAGCCAGCATTTCCCGGTCGTGCCCCCCATTCTCCGGCTCTCCTGGTGGAAGACAAATTCCCCTCTTAGGGAATATCTTTTCCACTGATTCTGGACCGGCTGCCCTGCCCCGTTTACAATGGTCCGATATCATTGCATTTCCCAATCTGTGGAAATTCTGGCACGAATCATGAGAGGAAAGGGCGCGACTCTTCACTTAGGGCTTGCTCAGAAATAAGTTGGCATTTTAGGCGCTCAGATTTGGGTCAGATTTGTTCGATCCGAGGCTGCAAAACCACAGGAATAGTCGTTCTATTTCGAGGATTTTGCAGTTGAGGATCGGACGAAGCCGGCCCGAAGATGTGATGGATAAAGAGCCAAGTTATTTCTGAGCAAGCCCTTAGGGCAACTGAGGCCATCGGCCATGCTCTTGGCAGTTCCGCAGACTCCAGAGCCTCTTGCAAAATGTTCAGTTTTGGCCAGGGTCAAGGAAGGCGAAGATTTTGACCGGAGGAATACATGACGTATTTTGAGGATCAGAATCTGAGCCTGACGCAGAGATTGGGCAAAAGGGGACGTTTTGCAAGAGGCTCTCCAGATTAGCTGTTCCGGACTGAAATACTGTTTGCCTACCTGGAGTACCTGGGGTATTCTGCGAGTCTGGCACGCCAAGACGGTCGTTGGCGGCAGTTGAGCTCTTTCCGAGATACTGCATGCCTGAGGGAATCAAGGCCTGTAGCCGGAGGCAGACGCCAGCGAGGAGGCACCTGTTGTGCCTCCAGCGCCTCGCGCGGGCTGAACCCGCGGCTACATAGCCCCGAATGGGTTTTCGGGCCACCTATGCATCCGAAATTCACGGCTTTTTCAAAGGGCTGGGTGCCTGTCGGACTTGGGGGGATCGCAACGAGGGAGGTGGGAACACCCGCTGTATGGAGGAAAGCGGGGAGATGGGAAAGTGAGAAGGCATCAAAATAAATCTAAGGGGGAGGAAGTAACGTTATGAAGAGAGACAAGAAAACAACATGGAAAACAGTGGTTTTGTTTGTGGTGGGTTTGGTCATTGCGTGCTCGGCAACAGCCTTTGCAGCAGACCCTATCTATGTGGGTCCCGGCGAGAAATACAAGACCATCCAGGACGGTATTAATGCCATTAGAGGCGGGGCCACAGGTACGGTAATCGTAAGGGACGGGACCTATTCGGGACCTGGAAACTACAATATCACCATCGTCCGGAAGCCCATAACTGTGCGGTCAGAGAGCAATGACCCTGCCAAATGCACAATAAACTGCATAGCGGCGGATGGGACTGTTGTGAACAACGGCTTCGTTATGTATGCTGTTGTCACGAACGGTATCACAATACAGGGGTTTACCGTCCGTAATGCAGTCAAGGCCGTCTCCATCGACACCCAGGCCAAGGCGGCGGTGAACAACTGTATATTGAAGGGAAACGGCACAGGGATTTGGTGCAGTCATTTCGCGGCCGCCAATGCCACGCTCTGCACCATCACGGAGAACACGGTAGGAATCGACTGCTCCTGCAACTCGAGTCCGGCCATAGTTAACTGCAATATCACTGCAAATACGGATGGAGTCAGGTGTTCTACCGGCGCCCGACCGGCTGTCCAGAATTGTGACATCCTCAACAACACCGGATATGGCCTCTTTTGTACCAACAATGCGTCTCCTACCGTCAATAACGGCACTGCCATCACAGGAAACAAGGTGGGTGTAAGCTGTGCCTCCTCGTCCAATCCCAGCCTCAAAGGTTGCGATATCTCAGGGAACAAGGAGGCGGGCATCCACTGTAACAATGCCTCTTCTCCGGTGATCGACAACTGCAATGTCAGCGGTGGCGCCGGTGTGGGCATCCGCATGAACAGCAGTTGCTCTCCGACCATCAATGGCTGCGACATCAGCGGCAACCCGGGCGGGGGCATCAATTGCACCGGCAATTGTTCTCCCAAAGTGAGCAACTGTGATATCAGCGGCAACGGTAATCCATCCATAAACGGGGGGGGCATCTTTTGCACCAATAGTTGTTCTCCCGTCATCACCAATTGTGTTATCGACGGCAATATCGCACAGTACGGGGGCGGGATCAATTGCCAGTGCTCGGGCGCTGCAGTCATGACCAACTGCACCCTTTACAAGAACGTTGCCAGCAAAGGCGCGGGCCTGCGTTGTGCAAATGCCGCAACCCTGTGGGTTACCAACTGCATTATCTGGGATGAGTCGCCGCTGGAGGTCTTTGTGGAGACCCAAGGCAATCCCCAGGTGAATTATTGTGACGTTCTTGGATGGCCGGCTGGTGTGGGGAACATCTACGCGGTTCCCGAATTTGTGGATTCAACCAGCGGCAACTACCATCTGTCAGCCGATTCGCCGTGCGTTGATGCCGGGACCGATACTGACCCGAACCTGCCGGCTTCGGACAAAGACGGCCAGCCCCGCGTACAGGGCGACGATGTGGACATGGGCGCCTATGAGTGTTTCTAAACCTGCATAGGTAAGACAGGACGGGCGGCGCCGGGGGCGCCGCCCGTCTTTACACTAGTCTCCAAGCGACAATATTGGCCCATTATCTGGCAAGACCTTCACTTCGTCAGTGGGGTGCTGTCTTGTCTTCCGTTATTGGGTCGTTTGAATTTGTTTGGGATTTCGGATTTCCGGCTTGTCCGGGTTAGGACACAACCGGGCTGACGGCCCGCGAAAAGGGAATTGCAGGCGACGTGCGGACTACTCACTTCTTGTTCTTGTTCTTGTGCTTGTGCTTGTGCTTGAGTTTGTGCTTCTGGACCATGACCAGGCCGGTCGTGGCAGGGCCTTACCTTGCTTCGGCCCATGGCGGTGCGACCGGCGTCAAGAGAGTTTCACCCGGCTTCACGGCCGATTACACCACGGGCAACTGCGCCCATTGTCACGAACAGCATGCCAGCATCAACGGAGAGGAACCTGACCCGGAGAACCAGAGGCCATCTCCCTTCGCCTTGTTCGCGGACAACTTCAATACTGCCAAAACGTCGGCGCCTTATGGCGTGAATGACAACTTCTGTTTCTATTGCCATTCCAGCATGGGTTCGCTGCAGAGTGGCGGCGGGATATTCAACTTTTCATTCGCACGCACATTTGGCGGCTATACGAGTATCAATCCGAACGGCATTCTGGAGGCCTTCAACCAGACTGCATGGAGTGAGAACGGCTCTTGTCACAATCTCTACGATATCTGGAGATTCGCAAAGGGCCGGGCGGAGGGTGATCCGAATTGGAGTTTTTTTAAGTCCTCATCCAATCCCTGTGTGGCCTGCCACAATCCCCATGCGGCCAAGAGAAACAAGGCAAACCCCGCCAACCCGGCGTATACGGCTATTTCCAGGCCTGTTAGACATGACGAGATATGGGGGGACGGACCGGGGGAGACCATGAAGGACTATGCCGCCGGGGTGGGCGGCGTCTATCGGTCGCCCTACATGTACAACTCCACCAGCACTTTTGAGCCCGCCGGCTCCGAAATGCATGACGGGTCCAAGATACCGGACTATAACACCTTCTGCCTGGACTGCCACAAAGACCCGGTACCTTCGTCCAACTCCGTAGCGTTTTCCAGATCTTTCGGGAGAGCCGGACTCATTCCGCCGCCCCCGTCAGGATTCCTTGCCGCCATCAATTGGGGTCCCAACGGGGACATTCATGGCGGAAAACTGCGCAAGAATCCCGTGGACTATGATCCCGGCCATTGGGGTACCATAGAAGCCCCTTATAATCTGGTCCCGGTGCAGGCCAACTATGTCCTCTCCTGCCTGGACTGTCACGAGCC
>JAZDJA010000345.1:0-41566 GCA_043804415.1 Candidatus Latescibacterota bacterium
CGTCAGGGATATGATATTTGTAGCAGTTGGAACTGGCCAGTGACCTCCTTTCAGTCCCTTTAGGGACGAGATATACGTGGCGGCAAGATCACCGCCAGAGGTGCATGCTGAAGGAAATCGGTGGGACCTCCCGTCCCTTCGAGACGTTGGGATGTCTGCCGGGATTGTTCTGCCAGAGGTATTTTTCCCCTGGCAGGACAGAACCTTTTCTTCACCAATCTCAGGGGATGCGTCCCTCCTCAGACTTTTCCACGTGACGGGGCGTTCGAAACGGAACACCCAAAACGCTTTGCTGCACGAGTGGAAACTGTTTGCAGCGCGCACGGTACGTCGTGATAGGTTGAGAACCATGATGGCTACTGAAGTTTTCAGGATCTTGGCAGCGGTCTAACTTGGAGGGGACAACATGTTTACGCCACATTACCGCCCCAGACGATTGCGAGGGAACGAGACGATCCGCCGGATGGTGCGCGAAACCCCGCTTTCGGTGAACGATTTCGTCTATCCCATGTTCGTGGTGGAAGGCAAAAACATTCGCAACCCGATAGGCTCCATGCCCGGGAATGATCAGCTCTCCATCGATTTGCTGATCCAGGAAGTGAAGGAGGTGCATGGTCTTGGGGTTCCGGGAATTATTCTGTTTGGAATCCCCGAGAAGAAAGACGCGCTGGGCTCAGACGCCACCTGCAAGGACGGGATTATCCAGCGTGCAGTCAGGGCGGTCAAGGACGCGGTTCCCGAAATGTATGTGATCACCGATGTCTGTTTTTGTGAGTATACCGATCACGGACACTGCGGGGCGATCGTCGACGGCGATGTGGACAACGATGCCACGCTGGAAATGTTGGGAAAACAGGTGCTCACGCATGCTGAGGCTGGGGCGGACATGGTGGCTCCTTCGGGCATGATGGATGGGATGGTTGCAGCTATCCGCGGGGCGCTCGACGGAAACGGGTACGAAAAAATCCCCGTGATGAGTTACGCGGCAAAATACGCCTCTGCCTTTTATGGCCCCTTCCGGGAAGCGGCCGAATCCGCCCCCCAGTTTGGCGACCGCCGCACCTACCAGATGGACCCGGCCAACGCGAGGGAAGCGCTCTATGAGGTGGAACTGGATGTGGAGGAAGGCGCGGACATCATCATGGTCAAGCCGGCGCTACCCTATCTGGATATTATCTATCGCGTGCGTCAGCAGGTCAATCTGCCGGTAGCGGCCTATAACGTAAGCGGCGAATTTTCCATGGTCAAAGCGGCCGCAATGCTGGGCTGGATAGACGAGCAGAGGGTGGCTCTGGAGATGCTCACTTCGATCAAGCGTGCCGGGGCCGATATCATTTTGACCTACTATGCCAAGGACGCGGCCAGATGGCTCCACGGTTAGGGGTTTTTTGGGCAACACAGTCAACCTTGGAGGACGATGCAGATGTCAGTCAGCGCACAATTGTTCAATCAAGCCAGAAAGGTCATGCCGGGGGGTGTAAATTCTCCGGTTCGGGCTTTCCGTTCGGTGAATCTGGATCCCGTATTTATCGCATCCGGGAAAGGCTGCAAGATCATCGATGTGGACGGAAAGGAGTATATCGACTTTGTTGGTTCCTGGGGACCGCTTATCTTAGGCCATGCCCACGAGGAGGTGCTGGAGGCGATTCGGGAGACCGCAAAAAGGGGAACCAGTTTCGGTGCACCCACCCATTTGGAAATCCGGTTGGCGGAAAAAATCATCCAAATGGTGCCCTCTGTGGAGATGGTTCGCATGGTCAATTCCGGAACAGAGGCGACCATGAGCGCCATCCGCCTGGCACGGGGATACACGGACAGGGACCAGTTTATCAAGTTTGAGGGCTGCTACCACGGCCATGGGGACAGTTTCCTGATCAAGGCGGGTTCCGGTGCTCTCACACTCGGAGAGCCCAACAGCCCCGGCGTAACGCAGGGAACAGCAAGGGATACCCTCAATGCCCGATTCAACGATCTGGCCTCCGTCCGGCAATTGTTTGAGGAGACGGGCAAGGATATTGCCGCCATTATCGTAGAACCTATTGCGGGCAACATGGGGGTCATTCCGCCCCTTCCCGGTTTCCTGGAGGGACTCAGGGCCCTGTGCGACCAATACGGCAGTCTGCTCATTCTCGATGAGGTGATGACCGGTTTTCGCGTCCACCCGGGCGGCGCACAAACATTATTTGGCATTCAGCCCGATCTGACCACCATGGGCAAGGTGATTGGCGGAGGGCTTCCGGTCGCAGCCTATGGCGGGAAGAAGGAGGTCATGGAAGCCGTTTCGCCCAGCGGCTCCGTGTATCAGGCAGGTACCCTGTCGGGGAATCCGTTGGCGATGGCTGCGGGACTTAAGACACTGGAGATCCTTTCCAGACCGGGCTTCTACGAGGACTTAAACCGCAAATCCGAATTCTTCTTCACGGAGGTCGAAAGGAACATCGAAGAGAATGCGCTGCCTCTGACCGTCAACCATGTGGGCTCGATGGGCTGTCTCTTCTTCAAGGAAGGCACAGTGGAGACATTCGAGGATACGCAACAGGCGGACACCGAAAAATTCGCGCAGTATTTTGGACACCTCCTGCAAAAAGGGATCTACATCGCACCCTCGCAGTTTGAGGCTACTTTCATTTCTGCGGCCCATTCTGACGACGATCTAATTACCGCACTGGATGCGATGTCCGACTCGCTGCGCATGGTCTTTGCATAAAAAGAAGACAGCATCTCGCCTTCACCAGATCTGGGAGTTGCTTCAGGTTCCTTCCCATCTGCTGTGAAGGGAACCGGCCGTGGCGTCGGAAACAACCGTCACATTCCTCCCAACAGGGCAGCGACTTCGCCCGTCCGGATCCGATCGGGCGTGGAACAGCATGCGGAGTACCACAAAGGAGAGCCTGTGAAAATCGAAAAAGAGATCAAGAGCCTGAATATGGCGTGGGAGCAGGGATATGGGTATTCCCAGGGAGCAAAGGTTGGAGACACCATCTATCTCGCCGGTCAGGTCAGCCACGATGAGAAAGGTAATATCCTCGGTGAGGGCGACATGGAGGCCCAGATGCGGGCGGCCTATGCCAATGTCGGCAAGGTGCTGGCGCAGTATGGCGCCACGATGGACAATGTGGTGGACGAGATCCTTTTCGTAACCGACATGGATGCGGCCTTTGCGGCACGCGGCGAAATGAAACTGGAGATCTATCCAGGCTCTGCGTTCCCGGCGAGCACGATCGTGCAGATCCAGCGTCTCGCGCTCCCTGAGCTCTCCATCGAGATCAAGTGCACCGCGAGAGTATAGCTGGGGCGTGATCCCCATGCCACTTGCCGGTATTCCCGCCGGGTGGTTTCGACCATTGCACCCCAAGGACAAATCCATGCCAAAGATCGCCTTTATGGGCGCGGGCAGCACGATCTTCGCCAAGAACATCCTCGGAGACTGTATGCTGGCCGATCCCCTCAGGGATTCGCACGTCGCGTTGTATGACATCGACCCCGAGCGACTCGGAGAGTCGCAGAGGATGCTGGAAAACCTCAACAGTCACATCAATGCGGGCCGCGCAACGTTCAGCGCACATCTTGGGGTCGAGAACCGGAAGCGGGCTTTGGAGGACGCCGACTATGTGGTCAACGCCATCCAGGTCGGCGGGTACAAGCCCTCAACCGTCATAGATTTCGAGGTTCCGAAAAAGTATGGCCTGGGGCAGACCATCGCCGACACCCTGGGCATCGGGGGCATTTTCCGGGCGCTCCGAACAATCCCGGTGGTTCTTGATTTCTGCCGCGACATGGAGGAGGTGTGCCCGCGGGCGTGGTTCCTCAACTATACCAACCCCATGGCGATGATCACGACCGCCATTTTGCGCGGGAGTGCCATCCGGGCGGTGGGCCTTTGCCATAGTGTTCCGGGGCTTGCCGGGGGTCTCCTCGAAAGCCTGGGCATGCGCGACAAAGTCCAGCACCTGACGTGGCAGGTCGCCGGCATCAATCATCAAGCCTGGCTGTTGGAGATCAAAGACGGCGACAGGGATCTCTATCCGGAGATCAAACAACGCGCAGCCGCTGTGGCGCAACGATCGGTCCGTCTCGATATGATGTTGCGTCTGGGATACTACATGACCGAGGGCGATCTTCATGCCGCCGAATACGTACCCTGGTTCATCAAATCGGGCCGGACTGATCTGCTCGAGACCTACCAGATCGTTCTTGACGAATACCTACGCCGTTGCGAGGTGCAGATCAAAGGCTGGAACGAACAGCGGGACGAGGTGGTCCGCAACAGACAGATTGTGCATACGCACAGCGGCGAATACGGAGCCCGCATTATGGAGGCCATCGGAAACGACGGACCCATTCGCATACACGGCAATGTGATGAACCACGATCTCATCACGAACCTGCCGCGCAACGCGTGCGTGGAAGTACCCTGCCTGGTCGACCAGACCGGCATCAGCCCGTGTCACGTGGGCGACCTCCCCGAAGGGTGCGCTGCGGTGAATCGAACCAACATAAATGTCCAGATTCTGGCGGTGGAAGCCGCACTCACCGCCCGCAAGGACCTGGTGTACCAGGCCGCCATGCTGGACCCGCATACCGGCGGGGAACTGTCCATAGACGAAATTGTAAACCTGTGCGACGACATGTTCGAAGCACACGGGGACATGATTCCCGAAATGTCATAGGAGGGCGCCCGGGGAGGAAGGAAGGGCAGAGTGCCGTGCCCGATTCGCGACCTCGCCTGGAGGAGATACCCGCCTTCTGAATATCCAAAGGAAACAGGGAGAAGCCGCCTCGTGCAAGGGCGGTTTTTTTTCTCTCCCGAATACTTGCTCATACCCCAGACGAGCCACTTCCGGAGGAACCCCGATCCCCATATTCTGCCCCCCGACTGGGGTCCGGCAGGAAGATTGCCGCTGGAACGTCAAAAGAGAATGGAGCGCCTCACAATCGAAAAGGGGATTCTTCACACTTTTCCATCGCATTTATTGAAAATCGCCAAAAAACATCTTGCGCTTACATAGAATAATATATATATTAGATTATGCCAATAGCCAGAGGGGGCGCCGGTCCCCCTTGACCCAAATCCATATCCTCCCTCGCAGCAGCCAAAAGGGGCACGGATGAAAAGACTAGTGATCCTCGGTGCCGGTACAGCCGGCACCATGATGGTCAACAAGCTGTTTCCCGTCCTGGACAGAGACCAATGGGAGATTACCATTGTTGACCAGCATGAACAGCATTACTATCAGCCCGGATTCCTCTTCGTTCCGTTCGATATCTATTCCCGCAAGGACGTCGTGAAGCCCAAGCGGGATTTTCTGCCGAAGGGTGTAGCGGTCGTCATGTCCAAAATCGACCGGGTGGAACCGGACCGGAACCGGGTGATCCTCGAGCACAACAACGTGCTCGCCTATGATTATCTCTTGATCGCCACCGGTGCGAAGCTGACCTTTGAGGAGACCGAGGGATTGACCGGGGAGCTGTGGCGCAAGAAGATCTTCGACTTCTACACGATCGAAGGCGCCTTTGCGCTTTGCGAATTCCTGAAACATTGGGAGGGTGGCAAGCTGGTTGTGAACATAGCGGAAATGCCGATCAAATGCCCGGTGGCGCCACTGGAGTTTATCTTCCTCGCGGACTGGTTCTTCACCGAAAGGGGGATTCGCGAGAAGGTGGACCTTCATTACGTGACCCCCCTGCCCGGAGCGTTCACCAAGCCGCGGGCAACGGAGATGCTCGGAGACATGCTCGACCGGAAAAATATCCGTCTGACCGCGGATTACAGCATCAGCAGCATCGACAACGAAAAGCAGAAAATCGTCTCCTACGATGAGAAGGAAATCGACTTCGATCTTCTGGTGACCGTTCCCACCAACGTGGGCGATCCCTATATCGAGCGAAGCGGCATGGGAGACGACCTCAATTTTGTGCCCACGGACAAACACACCCTTCGCGCCAAGGAGCATGAGAACATCTTTGTCATGGGAGATGCCGCGGACCTGCCCAGTTCAAAAGCCGGTTCGGTGGCTCACTTCCAGTCTGATATCCTTATGGAGAACCTTCTGGACGCAATCGAGGGCAAGGAGCCAGGTGCCCAGTTCGACGGGCATGCGAACTGTTTCATCGAGTCCGGCTTCGGCAAGGGGATTCTGATCGACTTCAACTATGAAACCGAACCCCTGCCCGGCAAATACCCCTTACCCGGTATCGGCCCGTTTTCCCTGCTCCAGGAGACTCGGTGGAACCACTACGGGAAGATGATGTTCAGATGGGCTTACTGGAACGTGCTGCTGAAGGGACTTGCGCTGCCAGTCCCATCGCAGATGAGCATGGTCGGGAAAAAGGCCTGATGGGAAGACAATAACCGGCAAGACCCGCTGGACGACATCAGCCGCAAACTGGAACGGATCCTCCTGGAGATCGAAGCCCAAGAACCTCGGAGGCGGACGATCGAGGACCTTCGCGATGAACTCCTGGATCCCGGGTACAGGATGTTTCGTTTGGCGGCCCGGAGGCTCGGGCGGTCTGCTGAAGCGTTTGAGCGGGCAAAAAGGTCCTGCGGGTCTGATCGTTCCAAACTGCGGCCCAACACGTCAAGAAAGGAGAAAAGGAATGGCGGCAAAAGAGATCAATGGCAAATCGATCGAACTGGACGGCGACGGCTATCTCGCAGATCCTTCGCAGTGGGATGAGGAACTGGCAAAAGCGCTGGCACAGGAAATCGCCATAGGCGAGCTAACCGACGACCACTGGAAGGTGATCACCTATGTCCGAAAAGAACACGAGGCGGGAACTGCCCTGACCATGCGTAAAGTGGCCAAACAAAGCGGCGTGGACATGAAAGGATTCTACCAACTTTTCCCGGACGGCCCGCTGAAGAAGGCCTCGTACATAGCGGGCATTCCGAAGCCCAAAAGCTGCGTGTAACCCACCCCTCGGAGGAGCAATGGCGAACGAAACGGCATACGAGCCGATCAGGAAAGTATCGATCATCATATCCAAGGGATCGCTTGCGGATATCTATCCGGGCCTGATCCTGGCCAACGGCGCCCGAATGGAAGGCATCGAAGCCATGGTCTTCTTTACCTTTTTCGGGCTTGAGGCGATCATCAAGAAGCGCATGAACCACATCAAGGTTGCGACCGTGGGGAACCCCGGCATGCACATGCCGACCCTGCTCGGAGCGATACCCGGCATGTCCGCATTCGCGACCAAGATGATGAAAAAGGAGATGGAAAAACTCGACATCCCGCCGGTTGCGGAGTTTATGGATATGCTTGCCGCTTCGGGCGCGAAGCTCTATGCCTGCAAGGCAGCGATGGACATGTTCCACTACACCCAAGACGATCTGATCGATGACGTCGAGAATGTTCTGACTGTCGGTGAGTTTTATGAGTTATCAGCAGGGGCAAATATCATCTTTACCTAGACAGCCGCCTGTTGGCGTGCAAGCTGTCTTCATTACACGATAGACTTCTGGGGGATCTCACCAAACAGCCGCCTTGCGCAAAGGCGGCTGTTCTTGTTCGAGGGCGACGGAACTCCGGCCAGATCGCAGACAAATGCTTCCTGGGAATGTGCCGACTCGGCGGCCTTCCACCCACAACGCGCAAACGAAAGGGAAAACCACACGCCCCCATTTCCCGCATGAAATGGCGACAAACCGAGGAACCCGGTAACAAACGCCAGCTGGAGTATCTGCGGCAACATAGGGCCACAGAGATGCGGTCGTGCTCGGGAGATGCTTCCCCTTGGACAAACCTGCTTTAGAGAACCCATTTTCCGGACCCCTGATAAGGTACGCCGAGCAGCCGTCTTCCGAAAGGACGGCTGTTTTCTTTCACAGCACCAGGGCCTGGAGAGCGCAGTTTCCCCAACGTGGACGGATGCACGGCCGTCAGGACAAGCGGAAGCCGCGCGCCAAAACGGGGCGGGAAGAAGGAATCTTCATAACCTGCGAGAAACCATCGAAAAACAGAGGGGATAGCTATTTTTCAAAGAAAATATGTCCGGTGCCCCTCAAAAAAGGCTTGCATTATCTTCGTAATATGCTTATTCTTTATAGATTTTGACAGATCGGATTTCCATCGATCCGGAGGAGATCACCCGCCTGCTGGCGGGCATACTACTCCATGCTACCGATCCCCTCCCATGGCAGAACAGCCGTTTTGGGGCGCGCCATCGCTCTTGGACACAGCGATGCCCAAACGATAATCCGCCCACATGATCGCCAGCGCGGCGGGCAATTTGTTTGTCAGAAAGGCAAACATGGTTCCATTGACAAAACCGGTTTCCGAGGCGGTCTCATGGCTGGAGAGGGAAGCCCACCGAATTATCCGGGCGTCCAGGCGAACCATGCAGGACGGGACATCCGCCTTTCCCCCGCAGGTGGGAATACACTACGAGGCATTTTGGCTTCGAGACTACGAGTATATGCTGGAGGGCTCGATCGCATCTTTCTCGGACAGAGAGTTGACAGACGCCTGTCGTCTTTTTGTCAGGAGCATGCGCTCCGATGGCGCTGGGGTCGATTGTGTCCAATTCGACGAAACGCCGATCTACATGCCCGGATATGGCAGTATGGGAAGGAACCCGGTGGCCGATGGCAGCCCATTTACCGTGGGTGTCGCATGGCACACCTATCGAAGGACAAAGAACGCGGAACTCCTGAATAATATCATAGATCCGCTCGCAAAGGCCATGGGCGCAGTTCCTCGTAACCGAGAGACGGGACTCGTCCACATCGATCCTAAGAAGGATTGGGACCGGTGCCCGTATGGCTTCACGGACACCGTTCGCAAGCAGGGGGACACGCTGTTCTGCTCCCTGCTTTATGTCCAGGCCTGCCGTCAGCTGTCGGATCTGCTGCTCGCAGATCACCGGGAGGATGAGTCGCAAAAGTGGAAAAAGGAGGAAGCGCGGGTCGCCAAGAGCGTGCGCAAGGTCTTCTGGGACGCGGAGGTCGAATTGTTCCGCGCAGCTACGGACAAGTGCCGGGAGCATGACCTCTGGGGATCGGCATTTGCGGTCTTCCTGGGGATTGCGGACGACATCCAGTCGCAGGCCATCGCACGCTACTTCAAGACGCACTATGATCAGATCGTGCAGCATGGCCAGCTCCGACATCTGCCCGGCGGAATATACTGGGAGCAGGGATGCACTCGTGACGAGTATCAGAATGGCGCGTACTGGGCTACCCCGGTGGGGTGGTTTGTCTATACGCTGGATCTTGTTGATTCCAGGCTTGCCGATCAGACGATCCTTGACATGGTAGCCGATTTCAAAAACCACGGTGCTTGCGAGTGGATCATCGGCCAGAGACGAGCGTTGCAGCACTATCTGGTAAGCGCCGCACTGCCCTTGGATGGTATAAGAGCGATGCTTGGACGCAGGAATAAGGGGACCTCTCACGAGGCACCCAAGAAGCCGGATCCACGCGACGGCAAAAAACCGCGCATGGCCCGCGACATTCGACGCCCTGCGACGCAATAATATTTTGACCGATGGGGTCGCGACATGACGAGGACCCCTGCACCAGCAATCACAATCAGGAGAACTCAATGCCAAATTCTTCAGCGCCCTGGGTGACCTTCCGTCCCCAAATCAAGGTTCTGGACTGCACCATCCGCGACGGCGGACTGATCAACAACCACCTCTTCGAGGATGCCTTTGTGCGGGCGGTCTATCAGACCTGTATCAAGGCCGGCATCGATTATATGGAACTCGGGTACAAAACCTCGAAAAACCTGTTTGCCCGCGACCAGTTCGGTGACTGGAAGTGCTGCGACGAAGACGACATCCGCCGCGTCGTGGGCGACAATGACTCGCCGCTCAAGCTGACTGCGATGGCCGATGCCGAGAAAACCGACTACAAAGAAGACATCCTGCCCAAAGAACAAAGCGTACTGGACTGCATTCGCGTCGCCACCTACGTCCACCAGATACCGACTGCTGTCGACATGATCAAAGATGCCCACGACAAGGGGTACGAGACGACCTGTAATCTGATGGCAGTTTCGACGGTCACCGATTCAGAGATCGACGAAGCGCTGGAGGCCTTGGTCGCGACGCCGGTCGACACGATCGTCGTGGTCGACAGTTTCGGACATTTCTACCACGAACAGATCCGCCATCTCGTCCGGAAATATCTCAAGGCCGTCGAAGGCACGGGCAAGGAAATCGGGATCCACGCGCATAACAATCAGCAGCTGGGATTCGCGAACACCATCGAGGCGATCATCCAGGGCGCCAACCGCGTCGATGCTACGATGTACGGGATGGGCCGCGGCGCAGGTAACTGCCCGATGGAACTGCTCATCGGCTTCCTGCGCAACCCCAAATTTCACCTGCGCCCCATCCTGCAGTTAGTGCAGGACGAATTGCTGCCGCTCCGCGAGCAGAACGAGTGGGGACCACTGGTTCCCTATATCATCACAGGCCAGCTCAATCAGCACCCGCGCAGCGCCATGAAGGTGCGCGACTCCGCCGAGAAAGACGACTTCGTGAGCTTTTACGACGATTGCATCGGCTGAATCTGGACCGGCACGGCTTCGCATTGCGATCCCGAAGGGCCGGATTTCCTGCGGACGGTCTGAGCTGCCCATGCAGCTCAACTCACACCCCCTTCGGGACGAGCACTCTCGCACACGAGAAAAGAGGGGTCTCCCTAACACGACAGGGACGACGCCCGACGTGCCCTTGCAGCAAAGCGCGTAACCGCACCTGCCGGACTCCGCGTTCGGAGAATTCGCCTGGGCACGAAAGGATAGCCGCGAGGTTATGTGGAAACCATATAACCTTCTCCACTTGATCCAGATTATTGCCTAATAGAATAATATAAAGGCAGTTATCCATCTTTTATCTCTGAGTAGTTATGCGGAAGGAAGAGACTGCTGGGATGTAAACTGGAATACCATATAACCGGTAGCTAGCCCTGCAAGATACGGGTGCGAAGGCAGAGGATTCATATTTAAGTAGAAAAGGCATGTCATGGCGAAGAAGCAAGCTGTTAAGAAGAACACGAAGAGCATCGAGGAGACCCTCTGGGATTCCGCTGACAAGCTGCGGGGCAGTGTCGAGTCTTCTGAATACAAACATGTCGTTCTGGCCTTGATCTTTCTCAAATTTGCCAGCGACCGTTTTGAACACCGCCGGGCGGAGCTGATTGAGGAGGGCAAGGAAAAATACATCGACATGGTGGAATTCTACGCCATGAAGAATGTCTTTTTCCTGCCGGAAGAGTCTCGCTGGAGTTATCTCGTCAAGAATGCGAAACAGAATGACATCGCTGTAAAGATCGATACCGCCCTGCATACTGCTGAGAAAACCAATAAGGCCCTGCAAGGCGCTTTGCCGGATAATTACTTCTCCCGCCTGAATCTCGATGTCAGCAAGCTGGCGGCATTGCTCGACACCATCAACAACATCCATACGCTCAAGGATGAAGAGCAGGATATCATTGGTCGTATCTATGAGTATTTCCTGCGGAAGTTCGCTATCAAGGAGGGCAAAGGGAAAGGCGAGTTCTATACGCCAAAGAGCATCGTCAATCTGATTGCGGAAATGATTGAGCCGTATCAGGGAATTATCTACGACCCCTGTTGCGGCTCTGGCGGAATGTTTGTCCAGTCCTTGAAGTTTGTTCAATCCCATCATGGCAATACCAAAAACATCTCCATCTACGGACAGGAGTACACCGCCACTACTTACAAACTGGCGAAAATGAACCTCGCAATCCGGGGGATTTCCGGAAATCTGGGGGATGTTGCCGCTGACACCTTTTCGCGCGATCAGCATCCAGACCTCAAGGCCGACTACATCATGGCCAATCCTCCCTTTAATCTGAAGGACTGGCGGGCGGCAGATGAGCTGACGGATGATTCCCGTTGGGCGGGGTATGAAGTTCCGCCTACCGGTAATGCCAACTATGGCTGGATTCTCCATATGGCCTCCAAGCTGTCTGAAAACGGTGTGGCCGGGTTCATTCTCGCAAACGGAGCACTTTCCGGGGACAACACGGAAAAAGAGATCCGCAAAAAGATGATTGAAAATCATTTAGTCGAGGCGATTCTGGTTTTACCCCAAAATATGTTCTACACAACAAACATAAGTGTAACGATTTGGATTCTGAATAAAAACAAGAAAGCCAGAACCGCTGAGTTTGGAGATATAAAAAGACACTACAGGAACCGTGAGGACGAAATTCTTTTCATGGATTTGCGTGAAATTGGAGAACCATTTGAAAAGAAGTTTACCCAGTTTTCTGATGAACATATAAAGGATATTGCAGAAACCTATCATACATGGCAGCAGACGATTGCTGATACGGAATATGAAAACATTCCTGAATACTGCTATTCAGCCCATATCGATGAGATACGGAACAAGGATTATTCCCTTGTCCCAAGTAAGTATATCAAATTCGTAAACCGTGACGAAAACATTGACTTTGATGAAAAAATGACTGGCTTGTGGGCTGACTTCACCGAATTGCTGAAAGCAGAAGAAACGTCTAGACATGAACTGCTGAGTGTATTCAAGGAGCTGGGATATGAGATCAAGTTATAAAAGAATCGGTGACTACATTCAGCTCGTTGACGAATGTAATCGAGATCTTTCCATAACTACACTGCTTGGACTCAGTATTGACAAGGTGTTTATCCCTTCTGTCGCAAATACAATTGGGTCAGACATGGCCAACTATAAAATTATCCGTAAGGGACAGTTCGCTTGCAGTCTCATGCAGGTACGCCGTGACAAGAAAATTCCGGTTGCCATGTTAAAAGATCACGATGAAGCCATTATCTCCCAGGCTTATCCGGTATTTGAAGTTAGGAATAAAGAAGATATCCTGCCTGAATATTCAATGATGTGGATGAGCCGATCTGAATTTGATCGAGAAGCTTGTTTCTATGCCGTTGGAGGCGTCCGTGGAAGTCTTGAGTGGGAAGATTTTTGCGATATGGAACTACCCGTTCCTTCCATCGAAAAGCAAAAAGAAATAGTCGCCGAATACAACACCATTGTGGACCGGATAAAGCTCAACGAACAGCTCAATCAGAAACTGGAAGAGACGGCACAGGCCATTTACAAACAGTGGTTCGTGGATTTTGAATTCCCTATCTCCAAAGAATACGCAACCAAGATCGGCAAACCAGAACTGGAAGGAAAACCCTACAAATCCAGCGGCGGTGAAATGGTCTGGAATGATGAATTGGATCAGGAGATTCCTGAGGGGTGGGAATCGTCGAATATGACAGGAATTGCCAAAACAATTACTTGTGGGAAAACACCATCAACACTGGATAAGAGTAACTTTGGTAATGATATACCATTTGTTACTATACCAGATTTACATAATAATGTTTTTATACATAAGACATTAAGGCGCTTGTCGAATAAAGGGGCGAAATCTCAAAAAAATAAAATGTTACCTGAAAACGCCATATGTGTTAGTTGTATAGCATCTCCAGGTTTAGTAGCTATTACAACAACACAAAGCCAGACAAACCAACAAATTAATACGGTTGTATGCAATGACACAGTAAGCGTTTATTTTGCATATTTTGCATTGGTCGATTTAGGAGTAAAAATCAAGGAATGGGGAATTAAAGGTTCTGTTGGTTCAAACATAAATAAAACGGAATTTTCAGAAATGGTTTTGCTCAAACCAGCAGAGGATATTTCAACAAAATTTCAACAGTTAGTATCACGAGTCTTTGCAGAAATAAAACTGTTGCAACAACAATTGTATTTATTATTTGACCTACATAATATCCTATTATCAAAAATTACAAAAGCGGATTAAACTGCATGACTATCGCCTCTGGAACCATTCAATACCAATTAGGAACCGCGCCGGTAACCGGATGCGGCTTCTCTTATTCTGCCTCCGAACTGGACACAGCCCTGTCCGGTTCTGTAGCTGAGGTTGTGTTTGATGATTCAGGAAAGGCAGATATTGAGGCGCTTCTTGCCGGGCTTGCTGAAACCGATTTTGAAAAAGGTGAAGTTGAACGGATTTTGTCGGACACCAAACCGCCCGAAGACTGGCGTGTGGGTGAAGCATTGGCGGAGTCCTATCTGGTCCATCAAAAGAATTGCTTCTTTCCATGGCCGGATGGTCGTGACGAAAGAAAGAGCGGCTCCAGCTTGCCGGGTGCCGATTTGGTCGGGTTTCAATCATATGGAACCGATGATTTTTTTGCATTCGGCGAGGTAAAAACATCGACCGAGAACAAATATCCGCCCGGAGCTATGCATGGACGTACCGGTCTGAAGCAGCAGCTTGAGGACCTGAAGGACGATGTGAAAATAAAGGACGATTTGGTGGTATATCTTGCCCACCGCGCGACAACTGCATCATGTAAATCTCGTTACCAACATGCCGCAAAGAATTATATCCAAAGCAAGACCCATGTCCGCGTTTTTGGTTTTCTGGTGCGGGATGTCGAGCCCAATCAGGATGATCTCCGCGTGCGGGTAACCAAGCTCTCAAAGGATCAGCATGCGGATATGGTTATAGAATTACTGGCTCTTTATTTGCCGCAGAACAGCATTGCCTCGCTCAGTAGCACGGTGGTCAGCAGCAGAAACGGAGGTGTTGTATGAATGTAACAACATCATCTCTGGAAAGGCTTGATCAGCACTGGGCAATTCAGGCCATTGGAGTTGACCAAATTAAGAAGGCTTCCGAGCTGACCAATCGCCTTCTTGTAGAGAAAGCTGTCGGCGTTCAGATTCATTTCAACTATACGTTCTCTCAGTCAGACTATGAACTGCTCGACAGAGTGTCTATGGCCTATGAGATGGCGGCTATCGAAGGGTTGGATGATTTTCTGAATCCGACTTTAAGTGATAATGATCTTAGAAAGCAATGTGCGTCAGGGGCATACCGGGCTTTTGAAATCCGCAGGCTTTTCAAGCTGCCTGCTACTGATGAGCAAAGAATTTTTCACATTTTACACCTATCCTCGTTGGCCTATTGCGGAGACCGTTGGACCGATCTGCGCCGGTGGTACAACGAGAACGATCATGTTTTTCAGGTTCCTTCTGTAGCAAATGCCCCTTGGGATGGCCGATTGCTGAATCGCCTTTTTGAGTGCTGGATACGACTTTTCAGGAAAAAACGCTGGGATGACCTTGACCGCATCCGTGAGATTATTGCCGGGCTTAGGGAAGATCAGAAACAGTATGAAACAGACGTGTTAAACGACGCTTCCAATGCAGAAAACCGCGCAATGGCCTTACGCCTGATCAGCCTGTACCACTGGGCTAAAGCGACAGAAATTCAGGCCAAGTATATGCTTCAAGGTGAACCGGCTGGGGTTGCCTCTTTACTCAATAAACATTTTGAATCTGCGATTGAAGCAGCCGCCGCCAGTGCGGATTCACAACTCGAAATCTTGCTTCGTTGGCTACACATAGCCGGGCGTCAGATGGTTGCGGATTCCATCTGGTTTGTCGCAAGAAGAATAAACTCACGGGTTGCCAAATTTGTTAAAGAAGTAACCAAGCAACAGGCGTTGTTTGAGCTGCTGCCCCCTCAGCGGGCGGCAATTCAGGAACAGGGACTTCTTGATCAGGCGGCAACAGCAATTGTGGTGGATATGCCAACCTCCGGCGGAAAGACACTACTCGCTCAATTCAGGATTCTACAAGCACTCAATCAGTTCGATCAGGATGAGTCTGGCAAAGGTTGGGTAGCTTATGTGGCCCCGACAAAAGCGCTCACTGCGCAAATCACCCGCAGACTTAGACGTGATTTTGAGCCGATCGGTGTCAAGGTGGAACAGCTGACTGGAGCCATTGAAATTGATGCCTTTGAAGAGGATCTTCTTGCTCAGACGCAACGAGCGGATGCCTTTGATGTGCTGGTTGCTACACCAGAAAAATTGCAGCTTATTATCCGGAATAAAAAGATTCCACGCCCGCTGGCTCTGGTGGTTATGGATGAAGCGCATAACATTGAAGACGAAACCCGTGGATTAAGAATCGAGCTGCTGTTGGCGACGATTAAAGGAGAGTGTAGCTCTGCCAACTTTCTGTTGCTTATGCCGTTTGTTGAGAAACCGGAAGTTCTTGCACGATGGTTGGCTCAGGATATCAACGCCGGGCGACCAATCAGCTTTGGAACGACACCGTGGAAACCCAACGAGCGAATTGTTGGGATCTTCAAGGCGGAAGCTGATGGCTCTATCAATGCAGGATGGCGATTGAAATATAAAACGCTCATAACCACTCCGAAGACAATTCATCTTTCAGGGGAACACACTGTTGGTGGAGTCAAACCCCTAAAGGTTCCCAAAAGCAAAGTGCTAAAAAATGAGAAACAGGATGGTCTGATGCTACAGACAGCAGCCATGGCACGAATCATGTCTGATCGCGGAACAAGTATTGCTGTGGCAAACAATACCAACTGGGTATGGAACATGGCACGAAAAACTTGTGAGACCATGCAGCCATTCAATCCGGTTCCAGATGAAATTCTGTTGGTTCAAAATTTCTTAAAAGCAGAGATCAGCTCAAATTTTGAGTTGATTGATATGCTTGCACACGGCGTGGGAGTTCACCATTCCGGCTTGTCTGATGAAGTCAGGGCTTTGATGGAGTGGCTTGCAGAAGAAGGTAAATTGCGTGTGCTTTGTGCAACAACAACCATTGCACAGGGTATTAATTTTCCGGTTTCTTCTGTGTTTTTAGCCTCTAACAAGTACCCCTACGGCAAGGAAATGTCGCCCAGAGAATTCTGGAATCTTGCAGGCCGTGCAGGTCGAATGAACCACGACAGTGTTGGGGTAGTTGGTCTTGCAGCTGGCAATGAACCCGAAAAAATAATTGAATATGTTTCTCGCGCAACCGGAGAATTAGTCTCTCGATTAGTGAAGATGCTTGATGAACTCGAACAGGCTGGAAAACTAAATGATCTGGATATCGTTTTTCAAGATGAGCAATGGGAAGATTTTCGTTGCTATGTTGCGCATCTATGGAATGAAAAGAAAAACCTTGATGCGGTGCTTTCAGATACAGAACAACTGCTTCGTAACACCTTTGGGTATGGGTTGCTCGAAAGCCACCCTGAACAGAAGCAGAAAGCAGAAAAGCTATTAGAAGTTACCAAAAAATATGCAAGAACACTATCAGAGAATCCCGGGCAAGCATCACTTGCAGACATGACTGGATTTTCACCCGAAGGAATTGGCAGAGCATTAGCAGGAATGAGCTCTTTGGAACATAAGCTTACGGCAGATGACTGGAAACCAGAAAGTCTCTTTGGCGGACAGTCTGGTATGGCAGACCTTTATGGAATTATGCTTCGTATCCCTCAATTGAAAGGCAATCTTGAAAAGATTACAAACCAGGGTCTTAAGCACAGTCAACTTGCAGATATTACCAAGGCTTGGGTTAACGGGAAGAGTATTGATGAGATAGCGCGTGACTATTTCAAGGGCGGCGAAGACCAGACCAATGCCCTCACTGCAGCCTGCAAAGCCATTTACAACACACTGGTAAACAATGGCACTTGGGGAATGTCTGCATTACGCCGTTTGTCAGGGATAGATTTTGGTCGATTAAGCGAAACTGAAAAGCGCCAGATCAACATGATCCCAGCAATGATTTACCACGGGGTTCAATCTGAAGAAGGTGTTTTACTACGTATGAACTCTGTTCCAAGAAGCATCGCAGAATCACTTGGAAGTGTGATGAAGAATTCAATTACGAAAGGAAATCGAACTGTCCAGGATGCAAGAACCTTCTTGAAGCAGTCTGACATTTCCACGTGGGAACAAGCCAAACCACAGGCCTCATCTCTATCTGGAGAGGAATATGAGCGAATTTGGAAAATACTTTCAGGAGAAGATAGATGAGTATGAAATTCACGGAAGACAAACTGGAACAAGCTATCCTTGAGCTATTGGGCAAAGAGGGCTACCCGCATGTACTTGGCGGCACTATCGAACGGGCGACCAGTGATGTGTTGTTTAGAGACGACCTGCGCGAGTATCTTTCCCGCCGCTATGCCACCGATGGCATTACCGAGGGGGAAATAGAACACATTTTTCGCAGGTTGGATGCTTTCTCGGCGGCTGACCTTTACGAATCGAACAAGGCCATTATGAAGATGGTCTCGGACGGCTTTTTGCTGAAGCGCGAAGATCGCAGCAAGAAAGACCTGTATGTCGAGTTGATTGATTATCGAGGCATCTCAGAGCAGCGTCCTCCCAAGCCGGGCGAAATACCCATGGTGGTAACTGAAGCACCGACACCATACAACGCCCCATGCAACATCTTCAAGGCGGTCAACCAACTGGAAATCATCGGCACGCAAAAGCGGATACCCGATTGCATTGTGTATATGAACGGCCTTCCGCTGGTGGTGTTTGAATTCAAGAGCGCTATTCGCGAAGAGGCTACCATTCACGATGCCTATGTGCAACTAACAACCCGCTATCGCCGGGATATCCCGGAGCTTTTTAAATACAACGCCATCTGTATTATTAGCGATGGCGTGAATAACAAGGCGGGATCTTTATTCGCTGACTACGAATTCTTCTATGGGTGGCGGAAGACCGATGGCGGCGACCTGATCGAAAAGGATGGAATTGGTTCGCTTTACAGCATGGTTGCGGGGATGTTCAACCAGAACCGGCTGCGGGATATTGTTCGGAACTTTATCTATTTCCCCGACACATCCAGCCATGATGTGAAGATCGTCTGCCGCTATCCTCAATACTACGCGGCTCGAAAACTCTATGACAATATTATGGGCCATCGCCGCCCCGATGGTGACGGCAAGGGTGGAACATATTTTGGGGCGACGGGCTGCGGGAAAAGCTTCACCATGCTGTTCTTGACCCGCTTGCTGATGAAGAGTCTCGATTTTTCAAACCCCACCATTGTGTTGATTACCGACCGTACCGACCTGGACGATCAACTGACGGGACAATTCATCAATGCAAAAGGCTTTATCGGCGATGATTCTGTTGTCAGCATAGAAAGCCGGGAACACTTGCGGCAGTTGCTCAAAGGGCGGCATAGCGGCGGTGTCTTTCTGACAACGGTTCACAAGTTCACAGAAGACACGAAGTTACTCACGGATCGCGCTAATGTAATCTGCATATCCGATGAAGCCCACCGCAGTCAGGTCAATCTCGACCAGAAGGTGCGTGTTACTGAAAACGGCGTTCAACGCACATACGGTTTTGCCAAGTATCTGCACGATTCACTGCCCAACGCCACCTATGTTGGCTTTACGGGTACCCCTATCGACGCGACAATCGATGTGTTCGGCCAGGTGATAGACGCCTACACCATGACCGAATCCGTGAAAGACGAGATCACGGTGCGGATTGTCTATGAGGGCCGCGCCGCCAAGGTGCTTCTCGACAACAGCAAACTTCAGGAGATTGAGGCGTATTACGCGCAGTGCGCGGAAGAAGACGCCAGTGAATACGCCATTGAAGAGAGCAAGAAGGCCAGTGCGAAGATGAATTCGATCCTTGGCGATCCGGATCGTCTCAGGGCGGTCGCCGAGGATTTTGTGAAGCATTACGAAAAGCGTGTCAGCGAAGGCGCGACGGTCAAAGGCAAGGCCATGTTCGTTTGCAGCAGCCGCCCTATTGCTTACGAGCTTTACAAGGAGATCATTGCCCTGCGCCCGGAATGGGCGGAAGTAAAAGTCTGTGAAGATGGAGCCGTTCTGTTGGATAAAGACCGCCGGGAGATAAAGCCGATGGAACGCATCAAGATGGTGTTGACACGCGGCTCGGATGATCCCAAAGATCTTTACGACCTACTCGGCAGCAAGGACTACCGCAAGGAATTGGATCGACAGTTCAAGAACGAGAAGTCTAATTTCAAGATCGCCATTTTGGTGGACATGTGGCTTACGGGTTTCGATGTGCCGTCTCTGGACACGCTTTACATCGACAAGCCCGTTCAGCGGCACAACCTGATCCAGACCATCTCACGGGTGAATCGCAAATATGGGAGCAAGGAAAAGGGCCTCGTGGTTGACTATATCGGCATCAAGAAACAGATGAACCTTGCGCTGGCTCAGTATTCAAAGGCTGACAGTACAAACATCGAGGAAATTCAGCAGTCGATTGTTGTGGTAAGAGACCATCTCGATCTTTTGGCACGGCTATTTCACAGATTCGATATGCGCCCATATTTTGACGGCCAGCCGTTGGAACAGCTTCATTGCCTCAATATGGCCGCCGAATTCGTGCAGGTGACGGACAAGATTCAAAAGCGGTTTATGGGGCTTGCCAAGCGCCTGAAAGCTGCCTACGACATCTGTTGCGGGAGCGACGCTTTCACGCAAGACGAGCGCGATTATATCCACTTTTACATGGCAGTGCGGTCAATCGTATTTAAGTTAACGAAGGATGACGCGCCGGATTTGGCTCAGATGAACGCCAGAGTCCAGGAAATGATCAAGGAGGCATTGCAGAGCGACGGCGTTGAAGAAATCTTCAAACTCGGAAAGGACGAGGCGAAGGAAGTCGATCTGTTTGATGATGATTATCTGGCGAAGCTCGAAAAGATCAAGATGCCGAATACCAAGATCAGACTCCTGCAACAGCTTTTGGGACGAGCAATCGAGGATTTTAGAAAGGTCAACAAAGCTAAGGCTGCCGACTTTTCCAAAATGTTCAAAGCTTTGGTGGATAAATACAACGAACGAAAAGAACAAGATGTTCTGGTGAGCAATGTGCTCGAAGATTTCACGGATGAGATTATTGACCTCTACCATGCGCTCAAGAATGAAAAAGAATCCTTCGCTGACCTTGGGATCGATTTCGAGGAGAAGGCTTTCTACGACATCCTGAAATCATTGGCCCACAAATATGATTTTGAATACCCTGACGAGAAGCTCATACCACTATCGAAAAAGGTTAAAGAAGTGGTGGATGATAAAGCGAGATACACTGATTGGAGCCGAAGAAACGATATAAAGGCAGAACTGAAAGTCGACCTGATCATTCTGCTCGCCGAACATGGCTATCCGCCAGTGGACAGGGATGAAGTGTACAAAGAGATATTTGAACAGGCAGAGAACTTCAAGAAATACCAAAATGCAAAGAAGGGCAAATAAGGCGCTGCACTGGACGGCTATCCCGCTGCGCATCGTCCCCGCCAGTGAGCTTGGTCGCTATGCACGCAACACAGGTCAAACGGATTCATCACGAAATGTGAGGAGGCTTCAGGAAAGATGAGAACAATCAGCTGCAGCACCCAATTTTGCGCAGTGATTGGAAATCCGGTGGGGCACAGCCTTTCACCGGCCATTCACAATGCCGCCTTCCAGTTTCTGGACCTGGACTTCATCTACGTGGCGTGCCCGGTCGAGGACGTGAAAGGCGCGCTTGCAGGTATGCGGGCGCTGGGAAACTTTCGGGGAATGAGCGTCACCATTCCGCACAAAATAGAAGTGATGAAATATGTGGATGAGATCGCTGCGGTGGACCGCAGCATCGGTTCCATCAATACGGTCATCCATGAAAAGGACCGATTGATCGGGCTGAGCACGGACGGACCGGGCGCGCTGAAGGCCTTCGCGGACAGCGGCGTGGACATTGATGGCAAGAACATCTTGATGTTGGGGGCTGGCGGGGCTGCGAGGGCGATTTCCTTTACGCTGGCACGAAACACCAAACTGGCGGAACTCTCCCTCCTGGACATTGACGAAGCGCAGCTTCGGGGATTGACGACTGATTTGCGGACCGGCACGGATGCGGTCATCAAGTCCGGGATGTTGACCGAGCGCTCTTTGGCGAAAGCGATGGAGACTGCAGAGGTGATCATCCATTGTACACCTGTGGGCATGCATCCCAAAGTAGATGTCTCCCTGATTCCGCCGGAACTGTTTCGGCCTGAGCAGGTTGTCTTTGATGTGGTATACACGCCCCTTGAGACGAAACTGCAGGCCCAGGCGAAATCCCGCGGTCTCAAGACCCTTTCAGGAGTCGAGATGTTTGTGAACCAGGCGGTGCTGCAGTTTGAGCATTTTACCGGTGTGGACGCCCCTGTCGAGGTGATGCGTCAGATCGTGATGGAGCATCTGAAATCATGAACCTAGTGCTGATCGGATACCGGGGCACCGGAAAGAGTGTGGTGGGGGCGCTTGTGGCCGAGCGTCTCGGGATGAAATGCATTGCGATGGACGCGAGCATAGTGGAAAAGGCCGGCATGTCGATTCCGGATATCGTGGCCAAACATGGCTGGACGACATTCCGCGATATCGAGTCCGAAATAGCTCGGGAGCTGGCAAAGCTGGACAACACCATTATTGATACCGGTGGGGGGGTTATCGAAAGGCCTGAAAACATCGAAGCTCTGCAGGAAAATTCCCGTATTATCTGGCTCAAGGCTTCCGTGGGCATGATCGTCTCGCGCATAGGAGACAGCACGGAAAGGCCGTCCTTGACCGGAGGAAAAAGCTTTACCGAAGAGGTAGCGGAAGTCCTGGAGCGAAGGACTCCAAAATACATGAGCGCCGCTCAATACGGCATCGACACCGACCCGCTGACACCCAAGGAGGTCGCAAACCGAATCATTGGTATCTGGAAGGAGGGATAGCGCACGGAGAGCATTCAAGGAAGACGGGTATCTAAGAGGTCCTTATGCTACTTGCATAAGCAATCGTTGGGCTGTCATCGAGGAGGATATTCGCATGCATCGACTGGGATTGTTGTTCGCTCTGGCTGTATTTGCGGTCACGGTTCCTGGTGTTGCCGTAAAAGCAGAAACCGCCAGTGGCCAACCCAATAATTCGCGGAATGATCTGGGATTCTCTCTCGGAACTCCGGCGGCACTGAACCTCGAATGGGAACACGTCACAGGTTCCGGGACACTCGCACTCTCAGGCATGTATTTTGGCGACACGCACGGACTTCAGGTTGGGTATGCACCGTCGCGCTTGAGAAGCAGCACGAACCCTCTTCGCCTTCAAGTCATAGCGGGCACATTGCAGATGGCCCCCGAGGGTGCAGATCTCACGAAATGGACTTATGTCGGCGCCGAGGGTGTCTGGCGTCCGGGACGATTCCTCCTGGCGATCGGGCTGACCGTGGGAAGCGGCACCGATTCAAGCCCGCAGTTGACCGCTCGAATCGGGTTGGTCTGGCCTCTGTAATCTTTGCACAACGGAATCTGTTGTTTACAGGGAAGAGGACTCGGCGGCGCTCAGCCCAACAAATCCTTGCGCGTGAAGGGAAGCGGTACGCTTCCTCTCCCATCACAGCGTTTTTGGAGCAGAGGAACCCGGCGAAACACTCCGGCCGGAGCATCTCCGGCAACATGGGGTCTCGGCCGCTCAGGAAGTGCTCCCCTGGGGTCAATCTGCCACAAGACGCCCCGTTTCCCGGACACCAGCAAGCATACACCAAACAGCCGCCTTCCGCGAAGGCGGCTGTTTTCATTGCGCCCTCATTTCCGCGTGCAGACCACAGAGGAACCCTTCTCGGAAGCACTCCGATCCCCTCAGGCTGTGCCGGCCCCGGAGAGTGTAAATAAACCCCAGCGAACGGATCGCGCCACAGAGCCCACCTGCCCCGCGCACGAGAAGCCCTTCTGAAAACCGTTCCTTGTCATCTTGACAAAGAGGGCTCCCCTTCGTTCCTTTCCCGGAAATAACTCAATTCCCTCTTGCGGGTTGACAAAAAAACGCTTATATTAGACTCATTGCGTCCATGTTCTTGCGAACAGACCTTAAGACGCAGCAGTTACATAGATTATGCGGCAAGCCAAGAGCCGTCTTTTCGGATCAGGCAGCTGGGTCTCCGGGACTGGCACCATCAAAGCCAACTTCTTGAGCCAGTCCGCCGGAAGCTCAAGGTGTTGTGAGCCAAACCACTGAGACACTTGCTTGCGCAGTACCGCAGCGATTCCCTGACACGAACCGAATCGATCCGCGGAACGCAGCCAAGTGCCTCTGCGTCATCCGGAAAACTGACAGGGGATCAGGCCCCATAGCCCCACAAAGATGGTGATATCCTGTGAACACACCCAACAGCACCCCATTCGGGCAATCCGATGCCGAGCGCATAAACTATGTCCGCGCCATGTTCTCCCGAATCGCCGGCTCCTACGATTTCTGCAATCGTTTCCTGAGTGGTCGCAGGGATGTGGCGTGGAGAAAGCGGATGGTTCGCGAGATGGATTTCTCCCAGACCGCTCGATATCTGGATCTGGCTACCGGGTCGGGCGATGTGGCCATCCGGTGCGCTCGCAGCCACCGAGGCGTGCATGTGGTGGCCATCGATTTCGTGCACGAAATGGTCCTGGCAGCGAAGAGAAAGGTTCGGACGCGCGGTCTTGACCAGGCCATCTCCCTCTCCGAAGGCGATGCCACCCATATCCCCTTCCCGGACCACGCATTCGACTGCGTGGGAATGGCCTTTGGGATCCGCAATATCCCGGACAGGAACCGTGCCCTTTCGGAGATGGTTCGGGTTGCTGTGCCCGGGGGAAAGGTCCTCGTCCTGGAATTGACGACCCCGGAAAACAGGTTCCTTCACTTGGGGTACTGCTTTCTGCTGAGAAGGGTCCTGCCAGGGATCGCCGGACTTTTTTCCGATGACCGCGGAGCCTACGATTACCTCGGCGAATCCATCGTGGCGTTTCCAACCAAAGAGGAGTTCCTCGAAAAAATGCGTGCGGCGGGCATCCAGGATTCTCGGGCGATTGCCCTTACCCTGGGGACTTGCCACCTTTTCGTGGGAGCCAAAAAGGGAGCGATCGATGAGCAAAGATGAGATTCTGGATCTTCTGCGCGAGAAATCGGAGAACACCCTTCAGACTGTTCTGGGCATCCGCATCATCGGACGGGATGGCGACAGGGTCTTCGGCGAGATGCCGGTCTGCGCGGACACTTATCAATCCATGGGGGGTCTTCACGGGGGGGCATCGGTCGCCTTCGCCGAAACGCTCGCCGGCTATGCGGCCAACCTTCAGGTCGACTTCCCCGATGAATACTGCGTGGGCGTTGAGATCAATGCCAATCACCTCAAGAAGGTCTGCGATGGCAAGGTTTTTGGCACCGCTTCCCCGCTGCGTGTGGGCAGGAGGTTCCACGTCTGGGAAGTCAGGATCACCGACCCGCAGGGGGAGCTCGTCTGTGTCTCTCGTCTCACTGCCGCCGTGCTGAAGAACGGGGATGCGCACTAGTATGTCAGATGCCATAAACGCAATCAGCAGCAATTTCGCCCATACACTGGGCGCATTGTGGCGTGCCATCATCGACGCAGGGGGCTCCGTGGCGCTCTGGCACGCGCCGGAAGCCCGTGAAATCCATCTGGTGGGCGATCTTTCCCCCGCACCGGCCTTGACCCCAGAGCGTTTGACCGGCAGGGAGCGGGGATTTCTCGTAGCGCCATTTCACGCCCACGATACCGAACAGCGGGTGCTGCTCAAGCCCGATATCCATGTGGCCAGAGAGCCCGCCTCATTTTCCGGAAACATTCCCCATCCGCTTCCTCCCGAGATCCAGATGCGCTTCGAGGGACATTTGGGAGAACCGAACCCGCCCATCCCCTATCACGTGAGCACCGTGCATTGCGGACTCACCGACGAAAAAGAACCCTTTGTCGCGCGGGTGCAGGAGGCGAAGGATGCCATGTCTCGGGGCCAGATGCAGAAGGTGGCCCTGGCCCGGAAGAAGATCGTGGCCCTCTCAGCTGATTTTGACCCCGTGCGCACCTTCCTGAGACTGGGACAGGCGTATGGCTCGGCGTTTACCACCCTTCTCTCCATTCCCGGGGTGGGCACGTGGATGGGCGCCTCCCCGGAGCTTCTGGTGGGCCTCTCCGAAGACGCCATCTTTACCACCGTCGCATTGGCCGGGACCATGCCTTTCTCCGAGCCCATCAAGCTGACGGAGGTCACCTGGCGGCAGAAGGAGATTGCGGAACAGGCCCTGGTCAGCCGATACATCGTGGATCAGTTTAAGAAGATCCGGCTCAGGGAGTTCCTTGAGGACGGCCCCAGAGCCGTGCAGGCAGGTCCCACGGTGCATCTGAGAACGGATTTTAGCGTGGATACCAAAGAGGTCTCCTGGCCGGATCTCGGGTGGGTGATGCTGGAACTGCTCCATCCGACCTCGGCGGTATGCGGCATGCCCAAGGAAACCGCATTAGCGTTTCTCTCCCAAAAAGAAGGCGCGAGTCGAAAGCTCTACAGTGGCTACCTGGGACCCGTCAACATGAGCGGCGGCACCCAACTCTATGTGAATCTGCGGTGCATGGAACTACGGGGTGATCGCGCCGTGCTCTATGCCGGAGCCGGCATCACGCGGGACTCCGATCCCACCAGAGAGTGGGAGGAGACGGAGCTCAAATGCAGAACCCTGCTAGACATCCTGAGGACCTAACAGATGGAACGAACCCCTTGCGCCATCTATACGAACTGATCGAGATTGCCGCCCGATGGGGGGTTGCGCATGCGTTTATCTCTCCGGGGAGCCGCAATGCGCCGCTGATCATCGGGTTTGCCCATCATACCTCGATTACATGCCATCCTGTGGTGGATGAACGATCTGCGGGATATATGGCCATGGGCGTGGCCCAGCAGACGGGAAAGCCTGTTGCGCTGGTGTGCACTTCGGGCACCGCAGCGCTCAACTTCGCCCCCGCTGTGGCCGAGGCTTACTATCAGCACATTCCGCTGATCGTGCTGACAGCGGACAGGCCGCCGGAGTGGATTGACCAACAGGACGGACAGGCGATTCATCAGAACCGGATATTTGGGGATCATGTTCGCTATGCCGATCAACTCCCAGTGGACTGCAGTCATCCGGATGCCCGGTGGCACAGCAACCGAATCGTCAACGAAGCCCTCTGCGTAGCACTTGGGGAACCCGGAGGACCCGTTCATATTAACATCCCCCTCCGGGAACCACTATACCCGGAGAACGGTAGAGTCCCCACATTCCCAAAAGAGGTGAGGATTCTGGAGCAGACCCGCGGGCTCCCGGTTTTTTCCGATGCGCAGAAAGCGCAGATCGCCGGGGAACTTGCCGGCTTTAAGAAGATTCTCGTGCTGGTGGGTCAGATGCCCCGCAGGGACAAGCTCTCTGCAAAGATCGACCGACTCGCCCAGAACTGCGGGATTGCCTTCCTGGGGGATATCACGAGCAACTGTCATGGCGCCAAACACCTTGTGCCGATCAACGATCTGACCGCAAATGCGCTCACGAGCGAAGATGCACCCGAGCTGCTGATCACCATGGGCGGGGGTATCCTGCCGAAAAGCCTCAAGAGGTTCCTCAGAGAAAACGGGCCGCAAGCGCACTGGCACGTGTCCCCGACCGAATGGCCGGATACCTATAAGTCCATGACACGCCATCTCCAGACGGGCCCGGTGGACTTTCTCTGCGGTCTCGAGTCAGAAGACTCGAGGCAACCGTCTCCATACGGTCCGTCGCTTTGCGCGAAACTTTGGGCGCACCATCGCAGGATTTCCGGGACGCTTAAAGGGGAGCAACCCTTCAACGAGTTTACTGCAACATCCCAGGTCCTCGCAGCCCTTCCGAAGCCGAGCGTGCTTCATCTGGGCAACAGTATGCCCGTGCGCATCGCCGCGCTGTGTGGCCTTGAGGATCCGGTAACCCAGGTCTTTGCCAATCGCGGCACATCGGGGATCGACGGCGTGCTCAGCACCGCCGTTGGGCACGCCATGGCAGCGCCTGCCTCCATGCACGTCGTGCTGATAGGCGATCTGAGCTTCTTCTATGACCGAAACGCCTTGTGGCAGCCCCCACCGGAGAACCTCCGCATCGTGCTCCTGAACGATGGCGGCGGCGGCATTTTCTCCATCATACCGGGACCGTCCGATTTCCCCGGTGCGCATGCGCTTTTCTCCACTCCGCACAAGCGGGATGCCTCCCTGACCGCCAAGGAGCACGGTCTCGACTACGCTGCGGTGCGAACCTTTCCGGAACTGCAGAAGGCACTCCCGGCCTTCTTCGCGAAGGGGGAACGGTCAAGGATTCTGGAGGTCTTCACCGAGGGCAGGCATAATCTGAGCGCGTATGCGAAACTCAACAGCATAAAGGAGCGCGGGGAATCATGAGCGAGCATCCAATCTGGCAGCGTGTAAAGGAATACGAGGAGATCCGGTTCGAGTCTTTCGACGGCATCGCCAAAATTACCATCAACAGGCCGCACGTCCACAACGCGTTTACACCGCTTACCGTCTCAGAGATGATGGATGCCACAAATCACTGTAGAGAGGACGCTGCCCTCTCCGTCCTCATCCTCACCGGCGAGGGGGAGCAGGCCTTTTGCAGCGGCGGAGACCAGAGGGTACGCGGACACGGGGGATACGTGGGGAAAGACCAGGTTCCGAGGCTCAATGTGCTGGACTTCCAGAAGCAGATCCGTTCCCTTCCCAAACCGGTGATCGCTATGGTGGCAGGGTGGGCGATCGGCGGCGGAAACGTGCTGCATATGGTCTGCGACCTTACCATCGCCGCGGACAACGCCCGGTTTGGCCAGACGGGTCCCAAGGTGGGATCCTTTGATGGGGGATTTGGCGCCTCCTATCTGGCCCGAATTGTGGGGCAGAAGAAGGCGCGCGAGATCTGGTATCTGTGCGACCAGTATGATGCCGACGAAGCGCTTGAGATGGGACTGGTGAACAAGGTCGTTCCCCTGGCTGACCTCGAGCAGGAAACGCTCGCATGGTGCCGGAAGATCCAGAAGCGCTCCCCCCTGGCGCTGAGGATGCTCAAATCCGCGTTCAATGCGGAGCTTGACGGGCAGGCGGGCATACAGGAGTTGGCAGGCAATGCCACCCTGCTCTACTACCTTTCCGAAGAAGCGGAGGAAGGGAGAAACGCCTTCCTGGAGAAGCGGGAGCCAGACTTCTCCAAATTCCCCAAATTCCCCTAAGCGATGGATCCGGCCATGAATAAGCTGTCATCCTGGCTCAAAGCCGCCAGACTGCGCGCCCTGCCGCTGGCCTCCGCCTGTATCCTCACCGGCAGTGCCCTGGCACTTGGCGCCGGATCTTTTCGCGGGTCCATCTTCCTGCTTGCCCTGGGCACCGCGCTCCTGCTGCAGATCCTCTCCAACCTGGCCAACGATCTGGGCGACTTCGACAAGGGCGTGGATAACGCGGATCGGGTGGGCCCGGCACGTGCGCTCCAATCGGGCCTGCTTACCCGCAAAGAAATAATCGCCGGCATCTGGGTCATTTCGCTGTTCAGCCTTCTCGTCGGTGCGCTGTTGATATATCGCACTTCGGGCCCCGGAAAAAGCGCAACCACGGTCCTCTTCGCCGTGCTCGGCTTCTCAGCCATTGCTGCGGCACTCAAGTATACATTGGGGAAGAAACCATACGGGTATTCCGGTTTCGGCGATCTTTTCGTGTTCTTCTTCTTTGGGCCTGTGGGCGTTGCGGGAACCTGCTATCTGCACACCGGAGCCTTTGACGCGACCACGCTGCTTCCCTCCGCAGCGGTCGGGTGGCTCAGCGTGGGGGTGCTCAATATCAACAATCTCCGGGACCACGATTCCGATCTGCGCTCCGGAAAGAGAACCCTCCCCGTGCGCATGGGTCCCAAAGGGGCTCTTCATTACCAGATGGGCCTTGTGATGGGCGCACTGGTCGTGTCGGTCGCCTACCTGGCAGTGCATGACCGATTGTTCACGCTGCCCTCCGCACTCCCCCTTGTCGCCTTTCTCCCCTTGACCAAGATCACCGTTGACTTGTCCAGAAAAAGCAACCCGTCCGAGATCGACCCCTTTCTGCGCAAACATGCGATGCTCACCCTCCTTTACGCGGTGCTATTTGCGATCGGAATAAACTTCTGATGAATCCGGAAAACCTGACCATGCGCTGGATGCGACGCGATCTTCATTTCCGGAAACCAGCCCGAACCTCGCGGAATGTGCTGACCGAACGACCCGTATGGTATCTCGTGCTCCGCGAAAAGGGGGAGGAGACGGCGGGCATTGGGGAGTGTGCGCCGATTGAGGGGCTCAGCCGGGATCCCATCGCCCGGGTGGCCTCCATGCTGGCGGAGGTGGCGCGTGACCTGCGGCGTTTCGTGCCCCTGGATGATACGACGCTCGCCGAATTTCCCGCCATCCGATTTGCGCTGGAGACAGCGATTCTGGACCTCAAGCATGGGGGCACGCGAATCCTTGCTCCCTCGGCGTTTACGCGGGGGGATGCGACCATCCCGATAAATGGTCTGATCTGGATGGGCGATTTCGATGCGATGGCCCATCAGGTCGCGCAGAAGATCGAGGAGGGATGGCGCTGCATCAAAATCAAGATCGGCGCGCTGGCATTGGAGAAGGAACTGGACCTGCTGCGGGGAATCAGAGACCGCTTTCCCCGGCAGGAGTTGGAGCTTCGGGTGGATGCCAACGGGGCCTTTGCCCCGGAGCAGGTGATGCGCGTGCTGGACCGACTTGCCGAGTTTGATCTGCATTCCATCGAGCAGCCCATACCCACAGGCAGGTGGGATGAGCTGGGGCATATCTGCAGGAGGTCCCCGGTGCCCATCGCACTCGATGAAGAGCTGATTCCGATGACCGGACTGGACCATTTCAGGCGGGTGTTGGACGCGGCATCGCCGCAGTTTCTGGTGCTCAAGCCCTCTTTTTTAGGGGGGGTTGACGTGTGTGCGCAGATGGTCTCCGAGGCGTCGTCTTTGGGGATCGCTTGCTGGGTCACCTCGGCGCTCGAGTCCAATATCGGCCTCAATGCCATCGCGCAATGGACTTTTGGACAGCACCTTCCGGGTTACCAGGGCTTGGGAACCGGCCAACTGTTCACCAACAACATTCCGTCCCCATTGCAGACGGGCGCGGGCGAACTCACCTGCCGTTCGGAGGGTCTTTGGAACGTATCGGAAATCCTGCCATGACCTTCATTCCACTGACTCTCAACCACCGTGCCTACACCGAAAACCAACTGCGTGCGCTCTGCATGGAGGGGAAAGAGGTCCCGGAAACGGATCAGTGGGAGCGGGACCTTTTCTCTTTTGTGCTCGCGTGGATCTCCCCCGAACCGGACATCGAGGTGCGAACCTCCGGTTCGACCGGTAAGGCCAGATCCTGGATGGTGCGAAAAGAACAGATGATTCGATCCGCGCAGATGACCGCTCGGGTTCTGGGTTTGGCAGTCGGCGACTCCGCACTGTTGTGCCTGCCCACGCAGTATATCGCCGGCAAAATGATGGTGGTCAGGGCCTTCGTGTGTGGATTGGATCTGATCGCGGAAGAGCCCACCTCATCGCCTCTGGCCGGGATTCCTGGAACGATCGACTTTGCGGCCGTGACTCCCATGCAATTGCAGGAAGCGGTGGATTCCCGGGCCGTGGAGCGCATTCGAACGCTTCTTGTGGGCGGGGGGAGTGTCAGTGCCTCCCTCTCCGCTGCGGTGCAGTCCTTGCGCACTCAGGTGATCGAAACCTACGGCATGACCGAGACACTCACCCACGTGGCGTTTCGACCCCTGAGCGGCGCAGCCAGAAGCCCGTTCTTCACGGCACTGGAGGACGCTTCCTTTTCGTGCGGCGACCGGGGGTGCCTGGTGGTGCATGCCCCGTGGATATCGGATGAGCCGGTTTACACCAACGACCTCGTGCGGCTTTGCGACCCTTTTACGTTTGAGCTTCTGGGGCGGGCCAACCATGTGATCAATACGGGCGGCATCAAGGTGGTCCCGGAGACCGTGGAGCACAAACTGGGGCCCCTGTTACCGAACAGACGGTTCTTCGTGGCAGGAAGCGCCCATCCCACCCTCGGACAGGAAGTGGTGCTGGTCATCGAGGGCGCGCCATGTAAGATCGATGCCGATGCGTTCGAGGCGGTTCTCGATCGATTCGAAGCGCCGCGCAAGACCTTGTTCACAAAGCGGTTTTTGGTAGCGGAGAGCGGGAAGGTCAACCGAGCCGCCACGCTGGACGCGATGGGACCGAAGGCGCTGAGGAAGATATAGCCCTCGAGTCCATGCCGTTCTCCACGTTCCTTGCAGGCACATTCCGGATCCCTGCAAAATGCGGTCCGCGCAACAGAACTGGCGCGGAGGGAGACATACAGGAAAAGCGCACCCGATCGGGTGCATCGGCCCCAAGCACCGCCAGGAGGGCACCCGATCCATTGGTGATCGTGTATGCAGAGGAGAACGGATGGGACCCTGATTGCTACCTGGCCTGTTTCCAAGACATCACTCACAGAACGCGGGAAAGCGCTTTGGTATCCGGCGCGCACCCGCTTCCGAGCCGAATCCCTCGCGGATGATCCTGCGCGCGCGGGCAAGGTCATCCGACAGACTGAGAAAACCTGCCTGGTCTTCAAGACTCTGGGCGCTTCCCGCCTTTGCGCCACGCAGGAAGAGGCGGCAGCCGCATTTCGGTTTGCCTTCTCAACCATCGGACCAAAAGATGCCGTGGTTGTCGGGATGTTCCAGAAGCATGTTGACCAGATCGCGCCGCATGTGGCGTGAGACAGAAAGGAGAGGAATACGCATGAAACCCTATGACGTGGCAGCCTATATCTGGCCTTCCTATCACTACGAACCCCTCATGGAGCGTTTCTGGCCGGAAAAGGATGGAGAGTGGTATACCGTGCGTCGTGCTACGCCCCGATTTCCCGGCCATGACATGCCCCGGATTCCCCTCCTGGGCTGCCAGGATGAAGCCGATCCGGCCGTGATGCGCGAACATGTGGAGCTGGCCAGGAAACACGGCATCAATGTTTTTATCGTGGACTGGTACTGGTATGAAAACGCCCCCTGCTTCGAACGACAGCTCAACGAAGGCCTGATTCCCGCACTGGAGGGAACCGATACCAGGTTCTATCTGATGTGGGCCAACCACGACGCCTCCTCCCTGTGGGATATGCATACCGATGAGCAGAATCTCCTCTGGACAGGCCAGGTCTCCCGCGCAGTGCTGGAGCCCATGTTCGACCGCGTGATCGAACGTTACCTGAAACTCGATTGCTACTATCGCATCGATGAGATCCCCGTGTTCTCCCTCTTCGACTATCCGAACCTTATTGCGGGACTGGGTGGTATTGCGCAGACGCAGGATGCGATTGCGTGGATGCGACAACGCTGCCAAACCCGTGAGTTACCAGGACTGCACCTCCAGGCCATCGCACGAAAAGGGGTGTCCCAAAAGGAAGCGGGCACAGAGTATGAAGCAGCAAGAGCGCTCCATTTCGACAGCGCCACAAGCTACCAGTATCGCCAGGACGCCGGCTCAGAAGGAGACTTCGTCTTCTGGGCAAAGGAAGCCACCTCATACTGGGAGCATTTCGAGAAAGCTTACAACCAGTTCTACCCGCACGTGTCCATCGGATGGGACGACACGCACCGCCACCCTTCATTGAAGACCGCTGTCTCAGGCTCGACCCCGGACGCTTTTGAGGCTTACCTGTGGAAGGCCAAGCGCTACATGGACGACCATCCGGATCAGGCACCGCTGATCACCCTCAACAGCTGGAACGAATGGACAGAGGGGAGCTACTTATTGCCCGACATGCGGTGGGGATATCGCTATCTGGAGGCCGTTCGCAATGTGTTCGGGGAACAATAAACCCGCCCATACAGCGCTGGAACGGAAGGGGATAAACCGCGCCCTTGCGCTTACCGTGGGGCGCGACATTGGGTCGCATGGCGGGCGTATGTCTGGGAGAAGGAGTGCCGCGCATGAATGAGAAGATTCGCTGGGGGTTGCTGGCCACGGGCGCGATCGCCCAGGCCTTTGCGCGCGGGGTGAAGACTTCCAAGACCGGCCAACTGGTGGCCGTGGGTTCCCGATCGCGAGACAAAGCGCAGGCGTTTGGCAGGGACTTTGGGATTGAAAGCTGTCATGGAAGCTATGAGGAACTGCTGGCAGATCCTGCCGTTGAGGCGGTCTATATCGCCACGCCGCACCCACATCATGCCGAGTGGGCCATCAAGGCCGCCGAAGCAGGAAAGCATGTGCTGGTGGAAAAGCCCGTCGGCCTCAACCAGTATGAGGCCCAGGCCATGATCGATGCTGCGCAGGAGAACCAGATCTTCTTCATGGAAGCCTACATGTATCGTTGCCATCCCCAGACCACCAAGCTCCTGGAGTTGTTGGGGAAGCGCGTAATCGGCGATATAGCGGTGATCCAGACGACCTTCTCCTTTTGCGCTGGCTTTGATGCCGAATCGCGTCTCTGGAAAAATGCCCTTGCCGGCGGGGGCATCATGGATGTGGGTGGGTATACCACTTCGTTGGCGCGCCTGGTGGCCGGGGCAGCACATGGAAAGCCTTTTGTCGATCCCATTGCGGTCAAAGGCGCAGGGCATCTGCACCCCCAGACCCACGTGGACGCCTGGGCGGTGGGTACGCTGGCGTTCCCCGGAGACATCGTTGCATCCATTGCCACGGGCGTGGGCGTCAACCAGGAGAATGCGCTGCGCATCTTCGGCAGCGAAGGCAGCATTCTGGTTCCGGATCCCTATCTGGCGGCCCGCACGGGTGCCACGCCGGGCAAGATCATAGTCCATCGCCAGAACGAGGCGCCTCTCGAAGTTACCATCGACTCGGAGGTCACGAGCTACGCGCACGAGGCGGACGCGTGCGGTCGCGCCATTCGCGCCGGCTCTCTTCAGGCCAAGGCACCATCCATGACCTGGAATGACACGCTCGGCAACATTCGAACTCAGGATGCATGGCGGGCGGCTATTGGACTTACCTATGAGGCAGAACAGCCGCAGAATCTCAAGTCAGTGACCGTGGCCAACAGGCCCCTGACGGTGCGCACTGCCACCCCCATTGAATCGGGCCGGATCGAGCACCTCGACAAGCCGGTATCGCGCCTGATCATGGGCGTGGACAACCAGGACACGATGCCCCATGCAGCCGCAGTCTTCGATGACTACTTCCAGCGCGGGGGCAACACCTTCGACACGGGCTATGTATACGGCGAGAACAAGTCGCGCCTGTTGGGGCAGTGGATCGCTGCGCGTAAGGTGCGCGAACAGGTTGTGATCATTGTCAAGGGCGCCCACACACCGCACTGCAACCCCGCGGACCTGTCAACGCAGCTGCTCCAGCGGCTTGAATGGCTCGGAATCGACTGCGCTGATATCTACATGATGCACCGTGACAATCCCGGCATTCCGGTGGGCAGGTTCATCGACGTATTAAACGAGCACGTGCGTGCCGGACGTATCAAGGCGTTCGGAGGCAGTAACTGGAGCCTTGAGCGGGTGAAGAAAGCCAATGCCTACGCCAGGCGCAAGGGCCTGCAAGGCTTCTCCGTCCTCTCCAACAACCTGTCGCTGGCCGAAATGGTCGATCCCGTATGGGCAGGCTCCATGCACGTGCACGATGCTGCGTCCCGCGCGTGGCTTGGAAGGAGCAAACTGGCCCTCCTGCCGTGGTCGAGCCAGGCGCGCGGATTCTTCGTGCCGAGCCGTGCCCATCCTGACAAGCGTGAGGACGCCTCGCTCGTCAACTGCTGGTACTCGGACGACAACTTCCGGCGCCAGGCACGGGCCATCGAACTGGCAGAGAAGTATCACGTGGAGCCGATCAACATCGCGCTGGCGTGGGTGCTCTGCCAGCCCTTTGCGACCTTCCCCCTGATCGGTCCGCGCAAGATCTCCGAGACACGATCCTGTGTGCGCGCACTGGACGTGCGGCTGTCTCCCGAGGAACTCAAATATCTGAACCTGGAGGCGTGAAGGTCCTTCATTAGTCCCCCCCTACGGGCGCATTCGTTCTGTTTCATTTTCCCTGCCCGGCAAGCAGACCCATGATCGCCAGGCGGAGAGGGCAATCATCGAACCATAAAAATGAACCACGGAACACACGGAATACACGGAAATGACGAAACTAATATTTGAAGAGGAGAGCTATCAAATAAGAGGAGCCGTCTTCGAGGTGTATCGCGAGATGGGATGTGGGTTTCTGGAGGCGGTCTATCAGGAATGCTTGGAAAAGGAGCTGCATCATAGTAAGATTCCTTTTGTTCCCCAGCTGGAATTGATCCTGCACTACAAGGGCGAACGTTTGAATCAGATCTACAAACCAGACTTCATCTGCTTCGACTGTATTATCGTAGAGATCAAGGCGGTCAAGGAATTGGCCAATGAGCACCGCGCTCAAGTTCACAACTATCTGAAAGCAACCGGAATGAAATTGGCCTTTCTGGTCAATTTTGGTCATTATCCGAAGGCAGAGATTGAAAGAACCGTTCTGTAGAGTCTTCTAACCGCGGAATACACGGAGCACACGGGGAAAAAGCCAAAATCCTTACATGACCTCTTCCGTGTATTCAGTGTGTTCCGTGGTTTGGAGAAAAGGTTTTCATGCTCGATACGGACGCCTGAAGAAGTGCACAAAGAAAGAGCCACCTTTCACACAGGCGGCTCTTTTTGTCGCGTCCCGATCGGAATTCCGTGAAAATCGCAGGGGAACTCTTCCGGCAAACCCCCCGAACCGGACGCCTCCTGCTGGATCTCTCAGATCGAACCGATGCGAACCACGCTATCTATAAGCACTCTAGTTCCTTATATGCCCAGCGCTCTTCGCAGCAATGCGACGCACCCTTCGATAGCCGCCGAGGGAATGCCTCCCCCAAGCGCAATCTGCCCGCCTGCCTCGGATCACCGCCCCTACCCAAGTTCCTTATCATCTTCGGCAAGCACCAACAGCCAGCCACGGGCGGGATCCACCGGGATCTGATCGGACGGACCAAAAGCGGCCGCCTCCTGGAATTCGGGGATCTCGGACGCGTGGAGCGTGGCTTTCAGGGGATCGAGTCCCACCGTTTCCCAATCGATCTGCAGCCGAACGCGCACCGGCTCGCCGGCCCAACTGGCCAGCGCCACCAACACTTTGCCCTCCTTGCAATAGGCGGTGGCCAGCACCTCCTTGTGGTCGGTCCTGACCGGACAGCCCGCCTCCCAATAGCCGATCATCCGGACATCGCCCATCCCAAACCTGTCCCACACCCGCCAGATGTGCTTCGGGTCCGCCCCGTCATAATAGCGGGCCGTCATCCCATAGACCATCCCCCGCCATGGATTGCCGTGGTCATGAAGCATCTCGCCATACAGCCCAAAGGGAATTCCGGAGACCTCCACGAGCCAGTAATCCGGGGACGCATCGTAGTCATATCCCTCCCCGAACCAAAGGCTGCTCAGATACGGGAAATGCTCCATATACTTGTTGGCAGGGCTGAGCCCAAAATGGAACTCGTTTCCGGAGTGGAAGTCGATGAGTCCGCCGGGACGCTCTCGCTCTACGATTCTTCTCACGCGTTTCATGATGTCCCGGTCATACCCGATCCCATCGAGATAGAGGCCATCGATCTCGATGTTTCTCAAGAGCCACGCCAATCCCTCCAGATAGTAGTTGTGCCAGCGCGACAATCCCGATGTGCGAATGGCCGCATCCACCTCCCCATCGGGGAGCATCTGGTGCCAGCCGGGCGAGTACCCCGATTCGAGATGCTCCGCAAGCCACGCATCGCCGCCACCCGGTCCGTCCAGATAGATTTCATCCCCCAGGCTGCGCAATGCCCAGAGTTCCGCCACCCGGTTGCTCAGTTCGCGCACGGTGTAGTAGATCTTGACCTTCACGCCTTTCCGGTGGGCTTCCCGCACATACGCAGATAGTTCGTCCCCCGCAATAAAGGGATAGTTGATGTTCGGATTGAGTTTGCTGGCGTGGTGCACGTTGATAATCGTGGCCTCGCATGCCAGCGCATCGTCCACCGAGGGCACAGGGGTATGGATGTCGGGCGGAAGCGTATGGTGACAATACCGCTGATCCCAGTGTGCCGGATCAAGCGGTTTGACGGGGGTCACCAGCAGACCGAACCCGAACGGCAGTGCTTCCCCTGGCCTGAGGGTGCGTTCGCCACTGGTTACGCGGACAATCACCGTATCCGCGCCCTCTTCGGTGACGGTGCAGCCTCCCCGGCCACCATTGTCCCACGTCTTCGGGAGACCTGAGGCGTGCAGATTGGATATCTCCCATGTTGCATCGGGCCATTTCAGCTTGCACTGCAGGCCCGCATTCCCCTCCCCGATCCACACCATATGGTCTGCCCGGGCGATGTCCCATTTCCATGTCCAGGACTCGGGCCGGTATCCGCCTTTGCGGCCCATGCCCATCATATACGCGGCAATGTCCCGCCGGATCGGTATTTCCAAACGGATATCCCTGACAGAGAGGGGCTTTTCGGTCGCTATGGTGACACAAAAGTCGATATATCCGTCAAACTCCATTTGCGCCCGGCAGTGCATGGAAAGCGGGCCTCTGGTGGCTTGCGATTCCCAGATCACCGACCCCGGCGATGCCGCGTCGATCTTCGGCCCGCCTGCAGCCAAGGGAAGGATGCCCCCCGCGGTTTCGACAACCAGGGCCATCGGTCGGACGAGGATCTCGCGATCATTGGAGCGAATGCTTCCGGGAAGACCGGCATCGGATATGCGCACCGCGCGTCCGAGACAGCGGACCGTGGATGCATCCACTTCCAGGGGCGTATAGGGCGCCACCAGTGTATCATCCAGCCCGAGGGTCGAATCCAGCCACCGCAGCCGGGAATGGCGCCACAGCTCGCTGTCACCGGAATCCTCCAGAACCTCCGCCTCCACGCTTACGCGAAGGGATAGCGGGATCGGTTCCGTTCCCTTGACGCTCAGCAAAAGCGTTCCGAAATAGTCCCCCACTGCGGCATCCTTTGGAATCTGCACCCCAACCCAGAGCGCCTGCACCTTGCCTTGGTCCACCGACACTTTCTTCTGCAGCGGCCGCCCCAGCCAATCGGTCCCGTGGAGATTGGTACAGAAAAAGGCCGTGCCGGAAAGGAGATCCCCGTGCACGGTAGAAAGATCGGAGAAGTCTACGGCCAGATCCTCCAGGTCGCAGAGAGAGGCATAGACGCCGATCTGAAAAGCATAGCACTCGCCGCGCCGTGCTTCGCCCGAAAACTCGCTGCCCGGACTCCGGAGAATCCAACGCTGCGGAAGGTCGTCGCGCATCCGAATGGAATGGGCGCGATCCTCCGGGAAAAGCAGGAAGGGTTTGTCCAAATGTCCTTCAATCAGATGGGCTGTCTCGCCCGCAGTCGCGATCACCTCCATGGGATACATGGAGTCAAAGGGCGTGCGCGCCTGGATCTCCAGCACGTGTGCCTTGGGAAAATCCGCCAGCCGTGCCCGGGGCAGGCCAAGCCGATCCAGCCACTCCGAGTCGGCTGTCGGATGCGGGACATCGTGTCCGCTGGCGTATTTCCAAGGCTCTTTCCAGGGATCTCCGGAGACCGTATAGGGCATATAGTATACGTGGTACTCGCCTGCGCCCGCATCGGGCCCAAAAAGAATGTCCCCGTATTCCCGGTTGATCTGGACGCACACCACATTTTCCATCTTCTGGCCGGTTGCAGCAGAGCGAATCACGACCGCTTTTTCATGGGGCGCCCGATCCCGCCGACGCCAGGGCAGGTGCAGCCAGACCGCATCCGCCCCCTCATGCACCAGTATCCGTGCGCGATGATTCCCCAGATCCCTGGGCCAGTCGCCTATTCCGTAAGGAATCTCATTTCCTGTGAACGTATTGTTTTTTTGCGCCACCGTATTGTTGCCCTCCCATTTGTGATCCATTTCGCGTGACTTGGCACGTGTCATCTCTTTTTCAGTTTGAGGGAACCCATTTTCCCGGTTTTGCGCTGTCGGATATGGGCCGTTGTGCGCGGAGGAGTTGGATGCGGTCGGCCAGTGGAGGAGCGGCAGGGCTCGGGAGGGGCCGATTGGGAGGCCGATAGTGTTTCGGTTTGTGCGCAGGATTACCGATGTGCGTGCGCTGCGCACGGGAGACGCGGTGTAGGGATGAATGGTTAGGCAGTAGTCAGCCCCCCTGCCGTTCAATCAATGACCAAAATCCAATTTTCACTTGTGTGGGTAGATCAAGCACCGGAGGATGTCCAGATTCCTTCTATGCGCCTTGTTGGGGATGCTGTGCAGGTAGTTTTCTGTAAGATAGCTAATTTCCCCTTGCGGGTCAATGAAAAAACTGTTACATTAGATGTGATAGATTTATGTTTCTGCACAGATTCTAAGAAACGGAACTACAACAGCTTACAAGATAGGCTGGGAGAAGTCTCACAACATCACAAGACTTTGAGTATAAATCACTTCTCATTTCAGAGGCTGCTTCGGGAGCCAGTTTTGCAGAAACTCAAGGTGTTATGAAGAAAACTGCACAACGAATTGTTGGGCAATCGATCGTGGAAAAGAAATGCACAATCTGTTCTGCTGTGGTGGCTGTTTCGCCCGTCACGTTCGTTCTGACGGTGAAACCACACAGTAACCCCCCATCGCAGCACCGCCGCGTGGTGAGGAGGATTCGTTCGTGGAGCCCTATTCAAACTGGTTTTTCGTTGGCACCGCGATTCCGGGCGCCGAACTGAATCAGGCGGAGCGCCAACTCCTGTTCAGAAACTTCGGCACCGTTACGCCTGAGAATTGTATGAAGCCTGCGCCTCTGCATCCAACGGAGGACCGCTTCGACTTCGCCAAAGCTGACGCTCTCGTGGAGATGGCCCGTGCCAACGGGCTGACGGTAAACGGTCACGCCCTGGTCTGGCACCAACAATGCCCTGACTGGTTCTTCACCGACGGCGGTCGGCCAGCAGGCAGGGAACGGGTGCTCCGACGCATGCGCGCCCATATTGCTGCGGTTGCCGGTCATTTCGCCGGCAAAGTGAAAAGTTGGGACGTGGTCAACGAGGCTATCGACGACGGGAAAGACTACCTGCGAAGATCCAAATGGTTAGACAGCATGGGTGAAGACTTCATTGCCGAAGCGTTCATCGCCTCAAGACAGGCAGACACCAAGGCCGAACTGTACTACAACGACTACAACATCGAACAACAACCGAAACGGGCCAAGGTCCTACGCCTCATCCGTGACCTCAAGCAACGCCGGGTGCCGATTCAAGGCATTGGCATCCAAGGCCACTGGAAGATAGACAACATTCCTTTCAAGGACATCGAGGATGCAATCATTGCCTTTCACTCTGAAGGCATGCAGGTGATGATCACAGAACTCGACATCGACGTTGTCCCCCGCAAGACTGTCAACGCGGAAGCGGGTATCCGAGAGAAACGCGGTATAGATCCTTTCGCCAACGGCCTCCCCGTCAACCTCCAGCAACGCCTAGCGGACCAGTACGCCAGGCTCTTCGCATTGTTTCTTAAGCACCGGGACAAGATTACCCGAGTCTCCTTCTGGGGGCTCCACGACGGTCGCAGCTGGCTGAACTCCTGGCCATCCAAGCGCACCAACCATCCTCTGTTGTGGGATCGGGCGCTGCAACCCAAGCCAGCGCTATCCGCCGTGTTGGCGCTTGCACACGAAGAAAAGCAGCAAGCCCGACCAAAGCCTGAAACCGACGGGAAACCCGCGCATTAGGCCTATCGTCCTAATTTCCCGCCAAATTTATAACGATGGAAAATACATTTATATAAAATGAATCAGTTTATGAACTAAAAAGCCTTGACTTTTCTCTTTTTTATCGTCATAATTACTACGATAAAGGAGGAAGGCATGGCATACCGTGTA
>JAZDJA010000346.1:0-13008 GCA_043804415.1 Candidatus Latescibacterota bacterium
GACATGGTGGTGGGCGATCGGAAGGAGCTTCATCTGCTTTTGGAGGACCGAAAGATATTCCACCTGTTTTACACGGGGTTTGCGACCAATGGCTGCATGTTGGAGCGGGACTACGGCGTAAAGTGGACGGGCGTATACCTCGGGTATGACGTGACCCTTTTGAGGGACTGTACGCGGGCCACGGAGACCGCGCAGAGCGTGGCCACCATGGAGCAGACCCGCACCAGCATTGACAATCTGGAGTTCTGGATTACGACGACCACCTCCGACTCGTTCCTCAATGGACTCCGGGAGGCGCGTTTGATCCACTAGGTCGACACGAGGGAGCTTCTCAACGTTCCTCGCAGGAAGGCGGATTCCGCGGGAGATGCGCCACTCCCCTAACGAACCGGACCGTCTCAAGTTTGCCCTCACCCACGGGCATCCATAGTCCTTCTGGCCCAAATGGCGCGGGGACGAACAATGCCAGAGAAGACGCCTAGCATGCCGGTGATCGCGACCGATCAACGACATGCGCATCAAGCGCGAAGATGACAGGCGCTCTTTTCGATCGGCTTCAATCCGACGCCGAACGCCAAGGATAAAAGAAGGGGGGAGTTGTCATGGAGTATAAGGTCACGTGGTACCCCTTTTCCGAGCACCCGGACTCCGACTCCTGCTGGTCGCTTTCCGTGGGTCCGGATGGACGCATCTATGCCGCAGCCTGTGCGGAAGGCACCCCGGGCGGTGTGGTCAAGGTGATGCGCTACAACGAACACTCCGATTCGCTGGACGTGCTCTTCTCGTTGGACGAGATGGTTGCGGATCCGTGGGACTCGGGCCGGGCCACGCAGTGCAAGATTCATTACAGTTTTGCGCCGTCCATGTCCGATGGGGTGCTCTATATGGCCACCCACCTCTCCGGGCCCCCCATCGACCGACCGGCCTACTCGCCGTGGCATTCCTGGCACGATCCCAAGCGCTGTTTTCGCGGAAGCGCTCTGTTGGCCTTCGACACGAAGACCGATCAGGTAATCTGGTGGGATACGCTCATCCCTAAGGAGGGGTGCCGCTGTCTGCTCCATGACGAAGAACGCGGTTTGCTCTATGCCTTGAGTTATCCCCGCGATCATTTTATCATCTACGATATCGGGAAGCGCCAACGCCGGGACATGGGCCGGATCGGATCCATCAATGCACAGGTCCTGTTTCTGGACAGGAAACACCGCGTCTGGACCACCAACGACTACGGGCATCTGGTAAGATACGACCCGGAGAGGGATCGTCTGGAGACCTCGCCACACGTGTTGCCCCATAATCCCATGTTCCAGACCGGATGGCACAGCGTATTCTACGACGCGGTGGCCTCCCCGGATGGGGAGTGCGTGTATGCGGGGACCTGGATTGCCAACCCCTACTTGATGCGTATCTGGCCCGACGAAGGAGCTTGGGGACGGGTGGAGAATCTGGGACCCACCACGCAGGAGCGGGATTTCACCGTCCCTATGAGTACCTTCACGGATCACTGCGGGGGACTGACTTTCGCCGGAGACGGCCAGCTTTACTACACGGCGTCGCGCTGGCGGGATCCGGTACACAACCCGATGTCCGGGGATCACAAAGATCAGGAGGGGGTGGTTTGGCGGTTGAACCCGGAGACGCTGGAGCGCGTGGAGGTGGCGCGGCTGGAGCGCCCCGACCAGTTCGCCCACTATGTCTCCCGCGGCGCGGTGGATCACCACGGAGATCTCTTCTTCGGCCACGTGGGCCCAAAACCCGTGGGAATCTTCAAGGTGCATCTTCCCAAAGAGCGGAAAAAGCGGGACGCCCACCTGCCGATCAGAATGTGGGGATAGGATTGCTCGAGAGCCTTTTCTCACGCGGGTCCCATGGGGGCCAAAAGTCAAGAAAGGAGGAAGGTGTATCAGGAGGTTTTTCTCACTGCCCCCCATATACCGGATACCATGAAAACGAAGCCAAAACCCTATGATATGAACGCTCCGGAGGCCAAGGCGTTGGTGGATGAGATCGTCCACGGCACCTTTGTGAAGGAGGGGACGATGGTCGCTTTCCCCACCTGTTTCCCCGGGGTGACCACCCCCATCGTTTCGGACGAGAGTCACATCACCGCGCTGGATGTGACCGCCGAGGGCATGGTCTATGGCGGAACCAGCGGGCGATTGACCCACCTCTTCGTGGGCATGTTTCACGGCGTGACCGGCATGATCTTCGACCTGGGTACGGTCGAGGGCGCGGATCATTGTGCCGCGATCTGCTGCGGAAGGACGAAATTCGTGGCCTGCGTAAACGGTTCGGATGGGGGCCGTCTCATCACGCAAGATCTCCAGAACCTGCCCTTTGACCTGATCCAGGAGTGGGGATTCGAGCGGCAACCGTTCCAGGATCTGGGCCAAGTCGTAGCCGGAGAGCGGATCGTGCATGCGGTGGCCGATCGCTCGAAGCAGATTGTGATTGGGGCAACCGAGGGACACCTGTTCGTGTTGGACCTGAAAACCGAGAAGGTTACCGTCTCCGGCGAGATTCGGGCGCACGCCCGACTGGCCTTGGGTTCGCATGGAGGCATCTTCGGTCTCGATGAGGGGGACTGTCTCTGGCGCTACGAGGTGCCGACCGGAAGGATCGTGCGCAAGACCGTCCGGCTCCCGGAAGGCGAGTGGGGCACCGGTCCGCTGATGTGGGCCAGGGACACTCAGAGCGGATTGCTTTACACCGCAGACGGCGCGGGAAACCTCTTCTCCTTTGGCGAAAAGGAGGGGTTCAGCACCCGACTGGGCCGGACTCCGGTTGCCCCCGTGGGGCCGATGGCCGTGACCTTAGATGGCCGCGTTTTCGGAACGTGCGGCGCTCAGCTGTCCAGACTCTTCGGCTATGATCCTTCACGGGGAGAGGTGGCCGATCTGGGGGTGCCCGTGTCCGTGATCGAGCGCCGTCGCTATGGCTATACCTTCGGCGACGCGGTCGTGGGCCGCGACGGAGAGATCCTCTTCGGCGAGGAGGACGATCTGGGACACCTGTGGCTGTATTTTCCAAAGATCGCACCCACGCCCTGCGCACCGGAATGAGCCGCACAGCATTCCCAGGATGACACACCAAAACACACCGATCGCTCTATCAAGCGTTCGCAGAGAATCCGGATCGCGTTCCCACACGGTTGAGATGAGACATGGCGCGGAAGCGGCAAAGCGAGTGGCACAAGGCGGGGGCTCCACTCGATATCGGGTGCCGGGTGGGTTGCATACCCCAGCCGTTCGTACGTCCCTGGCCACAATTCTGAAACTGCGCCAGTAGATTCGATCGAACGCAGAAACAACATCGAAGAAAGGAAGAAAGGATGCCGATGAAGCATGGCCGATCCAACATCGACGTCCCATCGCCGGAAGATCCCACTTCCTGCGGGGGATACACGGGGTTCAATTCGCTCGATCTGCAGCAGATCTACCGGGTGGAGAAACTTCCGGCTTTTCGCTCGCAGATCGCGCGGGGATACGGCAAACCCGTGGTGGCGCGGATGCCGGACGGCGAGCTGTTGGCCACCGGGTTCTACACACATCCGGCCGATGACGAATATGTCTATCCCGATGGCACATCGGCCCACTCCGGCCCGTGGTGGATCACCGAGGAGGCGGCTGTGATGCGCTCGGACGACGAGGGGAAGACATGGTCTGCGCCCAGGCATCTGGGCATTCCGGGCCGCCCTACTCAGTTTACCTGCCTTTCCGATGGCGCCCTGATCATGGCTGCAGGAGATGGCCTGTATCGCTCGACCAATCGGGGGATCGTGTGGAATCGCTGTGAAGTGGCATGGGAGGGCTTTGCCACTTCGGACCAGCAAGCGCGCGGATACGGCGAAACCAATGGAGTGGTCGCGCTGTCGGATGGCACGCTCACCTACTGTTGCTTTGCGCATCGCAGTCCCATGAAAACGGTCTACGACTGGAATGCGTACCTCATTCGTTCCACCGACGGGGGGAAGACGTGGGGAGATGCGACGTTTATGGTCCATACGGATGAGATCAGCTGCATCCTGTTGCCCAACGGCAAATTGCTGGGATTTGCCCGGGTGGATACCATGTATGCCCGCGACATCTGGGGCATTACCGATCAGACCGGCGAGGGCGGGGACACCGTCACGATCATCGAATCGGAGGACCAGGGACGCACCTGGACCCAGCCGCGTCGGATCGAACTGGGTATGGCCCAGGTGCCGGCCTTTCCGCTGTATCTGCCGGACGGACGACTGCTGTTGATCTACGGGAACCGCCAGTTTCCTTTCGGAGGTCAGGCGATCGCCAGCCGGGATCTGGGACGCACCTGGGATCTGGATCATCCCATAGTGCTCTCGTGGTTCAGTTGGGACAACTACGGCGGACATCCGCGCAGTATGCTCATGCCGGACGGCAGCATACTCACGGGGTACTATGTCAGAATGTTCAAAGAAGACCCCAAAGTGACCGACGATCTGGTATCTCACATCGTGCGGTGGCGTGTTCCGGAGGATTGGCCGGGAGAGATGGTGGGAGATGGAAGGTGAGTAGAAATCAGTGATCAGTGAAAAGTGATCAGTAAGTGCTAGTTTGAGAGTCGCTTGTGGTTTTTCTGGATTCCAAATCAAACCGTGTCAATGAAAGGAGATCGTGTCATGAAAGATACTTATGTGGATCTGATCGTGGAGAAGAAGGACGGAGAACAACCGCTGCACTTTTCGGTGAACACGTTGGGAATCTCCATGTTTTGCGACCGCGGCATCGATCCTGAGGTGTTTATGGAGGAGCAGCGAACATGGGGATGGGAGCGGGTCTGCGAGCAATTCCCCTCTTTTTGCAGAATCAGCCGATACCTGCTGACCACAGAAGATCGGGTGGAAGTGCAGGGGAACCAGACGTGCGGAGAGGTGGAGGTCGTAGCGCTGGTTCAAGGGAAGGATCTGTTCATCGGAATTGGCTCTGATCACTGCGACCGGGCCGTTGAGCCCTCGTATTTTTACAAACCCAAGCAGATGTGTCCCCATGCGGTCGGCCCCCGTGTGTGGCGCTACCAGGACATCGCCGACCACTGGGATGAGCTGGAAATGATCTCCTCGATGCTCGTGGGAGGGGAAAAGGTCCCGTTTCAAAAGGGATCCCTTTCAACCCTGCTGACACCGCCGGATCTGATAGAGAAAAGCGGTTATTCGCGCGACGGATTGGCGCTCTATTGCGGCACGGTGAAATTCCTGGGGGACTATATCTTTGGGGACGGATTTGAGATAGAGCTGCGCGATCCGGTGCTGGGACGTTCCCTCAGACACACCTATTCCCTCGACGTGCTCAACGATCTGGCGTAGTCAAAATGCACGGAGTGTAACAGCTGTTTCACCGCAAAGACGCAAAGGCCGCAAAGAGAACCCACAGGAAGGGATTCGCGGTGCTGCGAGCCAAACGGATCTGAAGTGGACCGCTCGCTCCGGACTTTTTCGGTGCGTAAGAAGAGACAAGCCTATGCCCTTCCTGTGGGACCGAAAGGAGAAGGCCGATGACATCGGAGCGCCTTTACAGCGAAACCCATCGCCCGCAGTTTCATTTTACTCCGAAGAAAAACTGGATGAATGACCCCAACGGACTCGTATACTACAAGGGCGAGTACCATTTGTTTTTCCAGCACAACCCGACGGGCATCCAGTCGGGCAATACGTCATGGGGCCACGCGGTCAGCCAGGACCTGGTACATTGGCAGCAACTCGAGCACGCGCTCATGCCGGATGAACTGGGCACGATATTCTCCGGATCGGCTGTAGTGGATTGGAGCAACACAAGCGGCTTTCAGAGGGGGGACGAAGAATTACTTGTGGCGCTCTATACCTCGGCCGGAAAACCGTTTACCCAGAGCCTTGCGTATAGCAACGACCGGGGCAGGACGTGGATCAAATGCGAGGAGAACCCGGTGTTGGGGCATGTCAAGGGAAGCAATCGGGATCCGAAAGTCATCTGGCATGTGCCGACCCAGAAGTGGATTATGGCCCTGTTTCTCGATGGGAATGATTACGCTCTGTTCGGGTCCACCAATCTCACAAAATGGGCCCATCTGAGCGATATCTGTCTGCCTGGTGCGAGCGAGTGTCCCGATCTTTTCGAGCTGGCGGTTGACGGTGATGCCAGCAATACGCGGTGGATTTTCTGGGGCGGCAACAGTGGATACGCCATCGGCACGTTCGACGGAGTAACCTTCAAGCAGGAGAGTGAAGTGCTCCGGGCGGAACTGGGCGCCAGCGGCTATGCTGCCCAGACGTATAGCGACATCCCCGAACAGGATGGACGGCGGATCCAGATTTCGTGGATGAACGGGGGAGAATACCCCGGGATGCCCTTCAATCAGCAGATGTCGTTCCCCCAGGAACTGATCCTGCGAAGCTTCCCCGAAGGCCTACGGATATGTCGTCAGCCCGTCGAGGAAATCGGGTTGCTGCACGACCGGGTGCATACCTGGGAGCATTGCACACTCGCGGCCGGCCAGTCTCTCATCCCCGAGACCGACTGCGAGCTTTTCGACATCCGAGCGGAGGTCGAAGCCGACCCGGCAGCCGCTTTCGGGGTGTGGTTGCGCGGACTCGACCTGCACTGCGACTTCAAAGACAAGCGCATCAGTTTTCTGGGACAGACGGTGCCCATGGCCCCTGTGGACGGCCGCGTCAAGCTCAGGATTTTGGTGGACAGGACATCGTTGGAGGTGTTCGTGCATGATGGCAGGCTGACCATGTCGTTCTGTTTCCTGCCTGACGCCGCCGACCACAACCTGGTGTTTTGTGCTGAGAACGGCACCGTCAATATTCGCTCCCTTTCGGTGCATGAACTGCGCTCTGCGTGGCAGAAAGCTTAGCGCATTCCGAATTCCTGGGGATGGGCAAGTGCACCGAATTGAACGATCCTTTCACCAATGGACGCTAAGTGCACGAAATCATAGATACTATGGCGTAACCTGATTATGGGAGCTTTTCGACTACACCAGAATGGCTGCGTTTGTCACGCTGAACGCAGTGAAGAGTCTGCACGCTAATTGCAGAACACGTCATCGTTTTTGTGATTTCGTGCACCAAGTAACTCCCCGTGAAAGGGAAAAGGGGGGGAAGCACTGTCTCGCCCGCTCACTTTCTCTTCTATTTGTTCTCAGCTGCGTGGCAGCAATCACACAAAAGGAGTCAGGACAATGAAGATAGTGGTACTGGACGGCAAGACCCTAAATCCGGGCGATCTGAGCTGGGAGGCGCTCGAGCGCTTTGGAGATCTTACGGTATATGACCGGACGCCGTCCGATCAGGTCGTGGCGCGCTCCCTCGGGGCCGAACTGCTCCTCACGAACAAGACGCAGATCACGGCGGAGGCGATGGCCCAATTGCCGGATCTGCGCTACATCGGTGTGCTGGCGACCGGATATAACATCGTGGACGTCCAGGCGGCGGCAGGACACGGCATCACGGTGACCAATGTGCCCACCTATGGCACCCATTCCGTGGCCCAGATGGTCTTCGCCCTGCTTCTGGAGCTTTGCCATCACGTGCAGGCCCACAGCGATGCCGCGCGGCAAGGCGCGTGGTCCCAGAGCGCGGACTTCTGTTTCTGGAACTATCCCCTCGTGGAGCTGGCCGGAAAGACGATGGGGATTGTCGGATTCGGGCGCATCGGACGGCAGACCGCGCAGGTGGCCTCTGCGCTGGGGATGCGCGTGCTGGCCTCGGATACCCATCAGGGCAATCCGCCCGACCTGCCGGATTTCAGATGGGCCCAGATCCCCAAATTGCTGACAGAATCGGATGTGGTCAGCCTGCATTGTCCCATGTTTCCCGATACCGAGGGCCTCATCAACAAGGGGAACCTCGAGCGGATGAAGTCTTCCGCGTTTCTGATCAACACCTCGCGCGGCGGATTGGTGGTGGATGCGGATCTGGCCGAGGCACTGAACAACGATCGGATCGCAGGCGCGGGGCTGGATGTGCTCTCCACCGAGCCGCCCCCGCAGACCAACCCGCTGTTGACCGCCAAGAACTGTCTGATCACACCGCATATTTCCTGGGCCACCAAGGAAGCCCGCGCGCGCTTGATGGGCACAGCCATCGGAAATGTGGAGGCGTTTCTTTCCGGAGCACCGACAAACGTGGTGGGAAGCTGAGCGAAGCGAACACACGCCGGGCAATACACGTACTGGGCGAGGGAAGCGGCGACACTGGGAGATCTTCTCCTATGCTGAAAAAATGGCGGATCCCGGGGTTTCAGGGAGATGATGGCCGCGGAGGCTGATCGGGTTGGGCCGTCTGTCAGCCCGGCCAAAGCCATTCCCTTGTGATCTCGTCAACATGTTTTGGATCACAGGAACCCGGGAGGAAAAGCATGCTCAGAGAGGCCATCCAGGCGAGTGATCGTAAACAGCGGAGGGGCTCGGTCGCGCGGTGAGAGGAATTGCTCCAGTCGGATGAGATCCAGAGCTCTCCTCGTAACATGTTGCCTGAGGGAATAGCCTGGTCCTCCCCCACGGGTGTGGAAAATGCCTGGAACGCGTGGGAGGTTCCTTTCGCCTTCCACACCGGACCCGGTTGCTCGGATACATCGAACAGGGAGCCGGACGGTAAATTCTATGTAGCTCAGTCATTTGCCAAATCCGCAGGTGCATACGGCCTGCCCTATCACGCCATCAAGTGGGTGGTTCTCGATGTGGCTCTGTCGGATTGAATCGTGACTGATGGGCCAATTGGACAGTGGCGGACGGGTGCTCAGAACAGCCCGGCGGGTGCCTGCTTTCCTCTCAGTGAAGATCCTCCCTATTCGCGCTGGTCGAAATCATGATGATGCAGAATGTACGTGACAAATGGGCCACAGGTTAGTATCTTAGAAGACTGCAAAGGGATGGAGGCATGCGATGGCCGAACCTCTGGCAGATCAAATCATTCCAAAAATCAGGCAGGCTGAGGAGCTCTACTACCGACTGATATTGGTCGTGGCGCCAGCAGGTGCTGGAAAGACCCTGGCGCTACGGGAGGTGAAGCAACGAATCGGCGCACCGTTGATCAACGTCAACCTGGAGCTTTCACGCGGTATGCTCGACCTGACCGAACGTCAGCGAGTGCTGCAGCTCCCGCGCATACTTGGCAAGATCGTGAACGAGGCCGACAGTACCGTCGTGTTGCTTGATAACACGGAGATCCTCTTCGATGGTTCGCTGAAACAGGATCCGCTTCGACTGCTCCAGGGACTCTCGAGGAATAGGACGGTCGTCGTGAGCTGGAATGGCGAAATCAGGTCTGAGGGAAGAGGACCGAGGACCGAGTCGGAAGGTTCTTTCTCGCTTCTCACCGCTGAGTCCTCATCGTTCCATCTGGTCTACGCGACCCCAGATCACCCGGAATACAGACGATATCCGATACGAGATTTCCTGGTAGTCACTCCGCAGGTCACGGCATGAAGACAAGCACCTGGACCACAAGGGGGCAGATGTGATGAAATACGGAGACATGATTCAGTTCGAGCCTATCGAATCCGTGGTTCAACTGCGGGACGCCGACGAGGCCGCAGCCGCTCGACAGCATGTGCAAACCTACGTCATCTCCGCGGAGATGGCGGAGAAGCTGGTGGACCTCGTTTTTCCTCAGCTCCAGTTCGATCAGCCGATGGACAATAAGGGGCTTCTGGTGGTCGGAAACTACGGCACCGGTAAATCACACCTCATGTCCGTTATTTCTGCGCTCGCGGAGAACGACGAGCTGTCTTTGTGCCTCAACAACAGCGACGTGGCAAGTGCCGCGGTCAAGATCGGCGGCCGCTTCAAGGTGGTGCGAACCGAGATTGGCGCATCTGAAATGTCTTTCCGAGGTATTGTCACGAGCACATTAGAGGATCGTCTTGCCGACTGGGGGGTGGAGTACAGGTTTCCTGCAGCCGATGCGGTTGTGAACAACAAGCGGGCCTTCGAAGAGATGATGACCGCCTTCCACCAGGAATATCCCGACCAGGGCCTGCTTTTTGTGGTGGACGAGTTGCTCGATTACCTGCGCGCCCGCAAGGACCAGGAACTGATCCTCGACCTGAACTTCCTGCGGGAGATAGGTGAGGTCTGCAAGGACCTCCGGTTCCGGTTCATCGCCGGCGTCCAGGAAGCCATATTCGACAGCCCCCGATTCTCCTTTGTGGCCGATAGCATCCGCCGCGTAAAGGACCGATTCGAACAGATTTTAATCGCCCACAAAGACGTCAAATTCGTGGTGGCTGAGCGTCTGCTCAGGAAAACCGCCGACCAACAGCTGAAGATCCGGGAGTATCTGACTCCCTTCTCCAAGTTCTACGGCCGCATGAACGAGCGCATGGACGAATTCGTACGCCTGTTCCCCGTGCACCCCGACTACATCGACACCTTCCAGCGGGTTACCGCGGTGGAAAAACGAGAGGTCCTCAAGACCTTGTCCCTGGCCATGAGGAAACTGCTCAGCCAGAACGTGCCCGACGACCGCCCAGGCATCATCGCCTGCGACGGCTACTGGACAACCCTGTGCGAGAACCCGTCCTTCCGCGCGGTCCCGGACATCAAGGCAGTCATCGACTGCAGCCAGGTGCTCGAATCGCGCATCCAGCAGGCCTTCACCCGTCCGGCCTACAAACCCATGGCGACCCGGCTCATCCATGCACTCTCCGTCCACCGGCTCACGACGGGGGACATCTACGCCCCCCTGGGTGCCACAGCGGAGGAACTGCGCGACGGCTTGTGCCTCTTCCAGCCCGGCATCGAGGATTTGGGCGGCGATCCGGCCGATGACTTACTCTCCCAGGTGGAGACCGTCCTTCGGGAAATCCACAGAACGGTGAGTGGCAAGTTTATCAGCTCTAATCCCGGCAATCGCCAATTCTACCTTGATCTAAAGAAGACAGAAGATGTCGACGCCATCATTGAACAACGCGCTCTGTCCCTGGATCATACCCAACGTGACCGCTATTATTACGAAGCCCTCAAGCGGGTCATGGAGTGCACGGACCAGACCTATGTGACCGGCTACAAGATCTGGGAGCACGAGCTCGAATGGCTGGAGCGCAAAGCCGCGCGCCAGGGATACCTCTTCTTCGGTGCGCCCAATGAACGCTCCACAGCAGTGCCGCCACGGGACTTCTACCTCTACTTCATTCAGCCCTTTGACCATCCCCATTTCCAGGACGAAAAGAAGCCCGACGAGTTATTCCTTCGACTCACCAACATGGACGACGATTTCCGCAAGGTACTGAGCAATTACGCTGCAGCTACAGATCTGGCTTCATCAAGATCCAGTCAGGAGAGGGCTCCTTACGATCAGAAAGCATCAGCCTTCCTGCGCGACTTGGTACAATGGATTCAGAAGAACATGACCACAGCCTTCGAGGTCACCTACCAGGGGCGCGCAAAATCGCTGACCGAGTGGGACAAAGGCAAATCCATCCGCGAGCTTTCGGGCATCGGCTCCCATGAGCGCATCAATTTCCGCGACCTGATAAACACCATTGCCGGGATCTGCCTGGAAGCGTATTTTCGGGATCAGGCCCCGGATTATCCTTTTTTCTCCGTGCTCATCACCGGGGCCAACCGGGCCCAGGCTACGCAAGACGCTCTGCGAGCGATAGCCGGACAGAACCGCACCAAGCAGGCCACCGCGGTGCTGGACGCATTGGAGCTACTTGACGGGGATCGGCTTGATCCCTGCCGGTCCAAATACGCCAGGCACATCCTCGGCATCACGAACAAGAAGGGCCACGGCCAGGTGGTCAACCGCTCCGAGCTGATTCAGGACGATAGGGGCGTAGAGTATTTGGGGGCCGATAAAGGATACCGGCTCGAACCAGAATGGGCCGCGGTCATCTTGGCTGCGTTGGTCTATGCCGGCGAAGTCGTGCTTTCCGTCCCAGGCAAGAATTTTGAATCAACGGATCTCCAACAGCTTGCGTCTAGAGACATAGGGGAACTTGTCAATTTTAAGCACATCCAGCAGCCGAAGGTGCCAAACATCCAGGCCATTAAGGCCGTTTTCGAATTGCTTGGACTTGCCCCAGGAATGGCGCAGATGGCAGTTGAGCAGGGCAAGGACGAGCCGGTTCAAGAACTGCAGAAGGCCGTTATCAAAATCGTGGAGCGCCTGGTGCTCGTGCAGCAGAGCCTGCAGACCGGGCTGTTCTTCTGGGGTCGAAGCCTGCTGGCTGAGGACGAAGCCCAGGAGCTGCGCGCCAAACTGGACGCGACCAAGGCTTTTCTTGAATCCGTGCAACCCTACACCACGACCGGAAAGCTCAAGAACTTCCGCTACGACGCCCTGGAAGTAACGGAACATCAGGACGGACTCCATTCCCTTTCCGAGATCAAATCGCTCCAGGAACTGGTGGTCGACCTCGGATCCACGGCATCGTATCTCTCCACCGCAGAGGCGGTCTTGCCCACCGGCCACGAGTGGATCGACAAGATGAAGACGGCGAGAGACGAGACAGTTGCCCAGATCGGCGATCCGGCTAAGCGGAGCGCGGGGGCTTTCCGGCAGGAGACCCAGCGCAAGCTCGCGGACCTCAAGAAGTCATACGTACAGACGTACCTCGCCATGCACGCCAAGGCGAACCTCGGCTTGAACGAGGACAAGCGCAAAGCGCAGCTCATGGGCGACGAGCGGCTCAAAGACCTGCAGAAGCTCTCCACCATCGATCTGATGCCGCGCCAGCATCTTTCAGATTTCCAGAACCGCCTTACCGGCCTGAAGAGCTGCTTCGCGCTCACCGAAAAGGAACTGGATGCATCGCCGGTCTGCCCGCACTGTAACTTCAAACAGGGCGCTGAACCGCCCACGGCACCCGCTGCGAAAATGCTCGATGCGTTGGACGACGAGCTCGATAGGTTGCTTCAGGACTGGACTCGGACGCTGCTCGCCGACCTGGAGGACCCGACCACCAAGGCCAACATGAACCTGCTCAGGCCTGAGTCAAAAGAGCTGGTGGACGGCTTCATCAAGAAACGGACCCTGCCGGACGACCTGGACCAGGACTTCAT
>JAZDJA010000347.1:0-4352 GCA_043804415.1 Candidatus Latescibacterota bacterium
ACCGCCAATGGGGAAACGCCAAATGATCATTCGATCGAAAATCCTTCTTGGGGCTTTTCTGGGATGCTTCCTCTTGACCGGCGCGGCGACAGCTTGGGAGGGATTCCTGGAGTGGGAGCGTGTCTCCCCGCCGCTCTATGGTGGGTGCGTCACAGCCATAGCGACTGATCCCGCGGATAAAGACGTGATATACGCGGGCACGGATGGAGGGGGACTTTTCAAGAGTGAGGATGGTGCGCGGACCTGGGTTCGTCGGGCGATCGCAGCAGGCCTTGTGGAGGAGAGCGTCTATCAGATTGTCATAGATCCCCAAAACTCCAATCGGATATTCGCCGTCACCTCCGATGGATTCTTTATGAGCTCGGACGCAGGAGATACCTGGCGGGATAGCACTCCGAAGGGCACGTTTGTTCCCATTCCGAACTCGATGCTTCTGCTCGACGGGGTGCCTGAAGTGATCCTCCTCAGCACGGAGAATAAGGGGATCTTCAGAAGCGAAAATGAGGGGGCAAGTTGGGAGAACGTTTATCGCTCGCTTAGGAGAACAGCAGGGCTGATGGGGAACCCTCTGAAAAAATCGCAGATTTTCGCTGTGGCAGAAGAAGTCGTTGGCCCTTACCAGCGGCCTGAATTGCCGAGACTGGTTAACCAGTTTATCAAATCGGATGACAGCGGAAGGCACTGGGAGCCGATTACGCTTATGTACTCAGAGTTTTCAGGACTCCCGTCGTTTAAGATCGCTCCGTGGGGAGATTTCTACCTGAGTATAGAGAGGCAAGGGGTCTATCGGAGCGCCGACGAGGGGGCTACGTGGGCCATAGCGTATCCAGATGCAGGCATGCAGCATGGACCGAGGGTTTGGACCGCTCCGGACAGCACTCGCACGATATTCCTGACGGAAGAGGGGCGTGTGAAGAAATGCCGGGCGGATGGGGCCAGGAGGCATACCGTTCTTGAAACTGAGAACGATGACTGGGTTCGCTCCATGGATCGCTCCAAATACTCGGACGGGCAGATTCTCATTGGCCTAAATGACCATGGTCTGTGGAAAAGTGAGGATTATGGCGAAAGTTGGTTCCGATCGGATCGGGGTATTCAGGGCGCGGAAGTCAAGCGCATTGTGCCGGCGCCGAACGATCCCAACACCTTCTTCGTCTTGTTTGAGGACGGTCTTTACGCAACACAGGACGGCGGAAGAACCTGGCATGCAACAGAACCTCCTTTCAGAGGGAACGGATCTGTGCACTTCAATGCGATGGCGATAGACCCTTTTGACAGCCGACACGTGTTGGTCGCTGCGGACGGGCTATACCGGAGTGGAGATGGCGGAAAAACCTGGCAAGAGGCAAGCTATCATATTGGGGAGGCCCAGCCCACGGTTTTCTCAGATGTCAAGTTTAATCCTGTGGATAGCAAAATCTGTTTTGCCATAGGAAGACTAAAGGATTCCCATTCCGGTGATTACAGCACAGATGTCCTCAAAAGCGAGGATGGCGGTGCGACCTGGGAGCTTGTTGAGCTTGGCATGGACTTGGTCAGTCCTTTGGGTATCTCTTTCGACCCTTCGGACGAGAAGGCGGTCTATCTGTCTCAGGCTTCCGAAAAGTTCCCATTGGTGAGATCCACGGATAATGGGAGGATGTGGTTTCCTCTATCCTCTTATCTTCTTGAGAACGGCGAACATCAACCTTGTTATCTGTCAAGCGCTCCGGTTATTGCGGACGATGGGCCGATCTATAAGTTCTATGGCATGCGGAGGGTTGGGTATCAGATTGTGCGGAGTCGGGATGGTTTGGAATGGGAGACTGTCCCCTTCGAGGCCGAGGGCTACCAGCCGGGAGCGCTCTCCCTCAATCCGCTCCAGTCGGGAGCACTCTCCCTCGATCCGCTTCAGTCGGGTGTGATCTATGTCCTGGCTTTCAAATATGAAAGACTTGGACAAACTGTCGAAAAATACCGTAGCCAAATCTGGCGGAGCTCGGATGCAGGGCAACACTGGCGGATGGAGGATTTCGGCCTCAAGGGAGCAGAGGTGCTTTCATGGGCCTGTAGTTCTGACGGCCTGTCCACCACGCTGTTTGCCGGAGCAAAATCGGGATTGTATCGTTCCCGTTCGGTTACAAGGGCAAGTTCCGGCGGCGATCTGCTGCTTCCGGTTTGGGCCTATCCCAATCCCTCTGGCTCAGAGGTGTGGATAGGATTTGGGCTGACCGGGCGGGCACGGGTTCGCGCCAGAATATTCACTTCGGCCGGGGAGTTGGTGAAGACTCTGGATATCGGCGAGGTCGAAGCAGGCTCACACAGAGAGCAGGAGGAGGCTATCCATTGGGACGGTGCCAACGAAGCCGGGTTTTTGGTCGGCAGCGGGGTCTATTTTTGCGTGGTGGAGGCGGATGGGGATAGAAGAATCTGCAAATTGGCCTTTGTGAGGCCGTGACGGATTCCATTGGAAGGGAGATTGACCGATGAGGGTTTGGCTGTTAAGAGGCATAACTACTCTACTTCTGTTTGCACCCACACAGGCGCGGTCGGAGGCGGTTCTGTTCGGTCTGGCGTTGTACGACAGCGTAGCGGTTTACGCGGACTCCGCGGGCGTCGGAGAGCAACTGGCGGCCTTAGGACTGGCCGATGATGTATTGGTGTTGGGCAAAACGTGGAGCGAGGCTTACAGTGATTCAATGTATGTGTGGTGCCGGGTCGAACTGAATGACGGCCGACAGGGATGGGTGAAGAGAGAAGACATAGCGCTTACTTACTATGTCGTTGAGGTGAAAGAGGACTCTGTTATTGTAAGAACTCAGCCCGATGTCGTCGGCGACAGCATTAGAGAGGTATTCAAAGGAGATTTCATCACGGTGTACGAGAGGGTTTCAGCGGAGAGCCAAAATTGGCTGAGCGTGAAGTTCTATCGCGGGACAATTGTAAAAGGCTGGATGCCGGAACGTGTGGCCAACCCTCATCCCGAGGGGGCTGTGGTTGAGTTGGTGTGGAGTTACTTGGGCGGGTACGGTCTGTTCGTCGGCGAAAACCGGCCGAGTAAGGATCTGGATAAGGCGTTGCTTGTCGTTGAACGGCTGAAGGAAAGAGATGCCGAATATATCTATTTAATTGTTGAGGGGGACGACGATGTCGCAGTCGATTTGAAGGCGGAGGCGCAATGGCTGAAGCATTGGGTCCTGCGGAAAATGGGCCGGTTCGATGACGCTATGGATGCGCTTCGGGAGATTGTAGCGCGTTACCCCGAACAGGATTTGGCGAGTGGTCGGGCGGATGGTGTGGCCAGCTTTGAGATTGCCGAAATCTATCGCGTTGATATCGGGGACACAAGCAGGGCTATTGAGGCCTATCATGGCGTGATCATAAACTATCCAAATTTTCCGATAGGAGGCTCCGAATGGAACGATTGGATTGACATCCGTGCTGCACGGAGGATCATTGACCTTTTGAAAGAGTCGGGAGATGCCGATCAACTCTTGGTCGAGAGTCAGCGCATCTTAGAGGAGAATGATAACGATGCGGTTGCGCTTCTTGGCTATTTGGGTATAGCCACCGCCTTTCGGATGCAGGGGAGAGATGGGGCAGAGATCGAAAAAGTGATTTCGGAGGGACTCGCCAAGGTGCTGGAGGCTTATGGAACGTATTCTAAAAATGGTGGAGATTATGCGATAACGCTGTTGGGATACGGCATCGAGACCTATATGGATGCCGGGGATTTCCGCTCGGCCCTGAGACTTTGCTCGAAGATAGAGGATAGTTACACGGGATTACAGGTAGGAAGCTACGCCCAACTGTCCATCGCTGAGATTATGGACAGCACGATAGGCGATTTGGATGAGGTGATTGAGACTTATCAGAAGGTGGCTATGGGCACTACGGACTTTATCGGATGGGATCCAATCAAGGGACGAGGTTATTGGCGTGGGGCAGCCCAGCGCCGCCTTGAGACATTGCAGGAGGTCATCCCGGAGACTGTTGTGGTGGAAGATGAAAACGTCTGGATGCGGGTGACCGGCAAGGAATCCGCGGAGGTGGTGAAGGTGCTTTCCAAAGGCGAAGCGCTGACGCTGTTCTACGGGGATTCCGGGCTATCGCGGGACGGCGATCTTGAGGGCTTCTGGCAAAAGGTCAAAACCGGGGACGGGAGGGTCGGCTGGGTTCTGGATGCCCATCTTGAGCGCAACATCGAGCCGATCTTCAACAGAGGAGCGGCGATCTCCGTCTGGAGTATGCTTGGAGGCGGGCCTCGGCATGCACCGGTATTTTCCGGAGAGAAGATGGAGAGGCCGCAGGTTATCCGCCAGATTTCCAACGTGTATGCTCGTGAGATTCTGTTCTGGGATGTCAACGGCGAT
>JAZDJA010000348.1:0-24218 GCA_043804415.1 Candidatus Latescibacterota bacterium
TGTGAGATCCATCATTCAGGAAGGGGAGAGTGTCGCTGAGGCGGTGGCCCAGGCACTCGATCAACTTGCCCGGAGCGAAGAAGAGGTGACCATTGAGGTCCTGGATCGCCCTAAAAAGGGATGGCTGGGATTCTTTGGCACGCACCCGGTTCGAATCAAGGCCACGGAGCGGAACCCGGAGGAGATCAAGATCGCCCTCATTGAAAAACTCACGAAAGAATTGCTCCAGTTGCTCCAAACGGAGGCCACCGTCCAGGCCAGGACAAAGAACGGTGTCTTCCACGTTTCGGTGCACCCGGAGAAAGACACGGGCCTGATCATCGGGAAACATGGCCAGACCATAGACGCCCTGGAACACGTGCTGGGAAAAATGGTCCGGACGAGATTGCAGGATATGACCCGCATCACCCTCGACGTGGCCGACTATCGGGACCGCCAATTGGATAAGGTCCGACGGGATACGCTTCAGGCCGTTCGGAAGGCCCTTTCCTCAAACGACAAGGTGGTCACCGAAGCGCTCACGACCGATGGACTGAAGGCCGCACTGAGCGTCATTGCCAAGTCGGATAAGATCTCCTATACACTTATCGGACAGGGACTTTACAAAAACATTATTCTTTCCGCCAGGCGGGAGGCTCCTCCCAAAAGTTAATAGATGCCCGAGAGAACCGGTCGAAAACGGCGCTGCTGCCCAAACATTCCGAAGCAGATCGCCAAGCAATGCCTGTTCTGTTCAAATGTCTGTTCTGTTCAGCAAGGGAATTTCCCGGAGAAGACCGGTGAAGAGTAAGCGATGAGCGGGGGGGGGCGTTCTGCCAGGGACTTCCCGGCGCTGCGAGAGATAATGGCCGGGCACGGGGGCAAAGCAATCGGCTGTCTGTTCTGAAGGACAGCCTCTCTGCGTGACCAGACTGCAACCTGTTCAGCCTCTTATCCAAGTCCAAGAAGGGAGCAGATACCACTTCGCCTGTCACAACAAAAAAAATGGATCTGTTTTTGCAGGGGAAATGGCAACCTTTCCCGCCAGATTTCGGAGCAATCCTACAGGATGATCTTACATCCAAGCGATGGGTAGCACAGACATTCCTGTCTGTTCCTCTTTGTGGATAACCCAGTCAGACAAGAATGTCCGACCTGCGAATCCTGCTCTTAACCGCTGCACGATGACTCGGACTACATGACTTATGCAAAAGGCGCTCTTGTGTCATTGACCATGTTTTTGTGAAGCGAGCATGGGTGGCATGGTTCGAATTTCCACAAGGGCATACTCTGTCTGATCCGTGGGAATCCGTGTAATCCGTGTCCCATTTTTTCTTTAGATTCTCCCCCCTTCCTCTGCGGCCCTGCGATATTCGCGCCATAGCGTTTCGCGACTCGTCTTGTGCACGATGGTGTCCCAGGGCAGCGTCTCCTGCTCGGCTTTGAAGCGGTGCAAGTAGGTCGAGGGGTCCACGCCGGCCTGCTCCCATGCGCGCTTCCAAGGAAGCCCCTCCGAAACCCGGTACAGAAGCCCCATTCCCACCTTTTCGTCTCCCATGGCCAAAAGCCCCTGAAGAAGCGCCATTCTTACGCTCGTCTTCAAGAGCGTCACTCCGGACAGGGAGGCCAGACCGGTTCGAATGATCCGATATTTGGCTTTGAGGACGCCTGAAACATCCATCGGGCACCACTGGAAGGGAGTCCCCGCCTTGGGAACAAAGGGATGCGCACTCACCGTGACCCTCCGCCCCCCTCCCGCGAGAAACTGCCCGCGAATTTGGCTCACAAACTCCGGAATCGCCGCGACATCCTCCGCCTCCTCAAACGGCAACCCAAACATAAAGTAGACCCTCAGATTTGGAATCCCTCCCTCTGCAGCGCATCGGGCCGCCTCCAGGATCGCCTGATCGGAGAGCTTCTTTCCGATACGCATTCTGAGCTGCTCCGATCCGGTCTCCGGAGCGATCGTCAGGGTGCGGACCCCGCCAGACACCAGCGATCGAATCAATCCCGGAGTGATGCAATCCGCGCGGAAAGAGGAGGTGGCGATGGCACATCCCCGTTCGACCAATGCCGCGCAGAGAAGCGCCAGTCCCGGATAATCCGAAATGGCCGATCCCATCAGACCCACGCTTTTGATGTCCCCGAGTTCCGTATCCATGCGCGCAATCAGGGATTCCGGGGATCTTCTCCGAACCGGCCGATACACAAACCCCGCCGCGCAGAAACGGCAGCCCCGACTGCATCCTCTGCCCACCTCCACCAGCAGCATATCCTTGAAATGACTCCTCGGCGTCACGATCGGCGAGAACGCCTCCTCATCCCCCAGCTCGGGCAACACCTGCCTGGTGACAGAGGAGGAGATCCCCGGCACATACGCGCCCGCCACTTCGGCCAGGTTCGCAAGGAGGCGCTCCTTCGGTGCCCCCCAGCAGACCGATATCCGCTCCATCAGCTCCGGAACCTGGATCTCCCCTTCTCCCACAAAGAACAGATCCACAAAGGGCCTTAAGGGCTCCGGGTTCATAAACGTGCAAATGCCGCCGGCTATCACCAGCGGCAACTCCCGATCTTCGGATAGTGGCGCGATCCCGCTCTGGACCAGGCCGGACACCAGATTCAGATAATCCAGCTCGAAGGAAACCGAAAACGCCACCACGTCAAATTCCGACAGCGCCCGCCCGGACTCCAGGGAGAGAGGCTTCTCCCCGTCGCAGAACGCCCGCTCGCATCGCCATCCGGGAAGCCTACCCAGCAGGTGGAATATCCGCTGATAGCCCAGATTGGCCATCCCCACCTCGTAGGTATTGGGGAATACGAGCGCCACAGAGCGTTCCCCGGTGGACCGTCCCCTTCCTTCCGGGCCGCGTTCGGTATCCAGAATGTCTTTTCGAATGCGGATCGTGGATTTCGGGCTACGAATGGAGAATCACCCCCTCTTGGCTTGCGGATTGTGGATTGCGGAATTCGGACTGGAGACCCACCCTTCGAGCTCCGATCTGGGAACAAAACCACCCCCCAAACAAGGAGCCAACCCCAGCGCACGATTGCCGTGTTTCGCCCCTGTCTCCTGCATTCCCCTCGACCTTGACTTTAACCTTTCCTTTTCTCTGCCCCTGCCTTTCCTGCCTTTCCTGCCTTTCCTGCCTTTCCTGCCTTTCCCTGCCTTTCCTGCCTTTCCTGCCTTCCCTGCCTTCCCTGCCTTTCCTGCCTTTCCTGCCTTTCCCTGCCTTTCCCTGCCTTTCCTGCCTTCCCTGCCCTTCCTGCCTTTCCTGCCCTTCCTGCCTTCCCTGCCTTTCCTGCCTTTCCTGCCTTTCACCCGGCCATCTGTTTCCGCAGATAGGTGGGATACGTCAGATCGTCCGCACGCACCGTCCGGATTTCCCCCCGCTCCACCACGAACTGTTGTTTGGCCAGTCTCTCCTTGCGCATGAACGTGGGGAGCTCTCCGGCGATTCCCCGCTCGTCGGGCAAATGCAGCAAATTGGAATCCATGATCTCCGCCTTCTTGCCCGCAGTGCCGTTGAACCCGGTGGCGATCACGGTCACCCGAATCTCATCTCCCAACATCTCATCGATCACCGCTCCGAAGATGATATTCGCATCCTCTCCGGCCGCTTCGCTGATCACCGTGGTAGCGTCGTTCACTTGGAACAGGGTCAGCTTCTCTCCACCGGAGATGTTCACCAGAACCCCCTTGGCTCCGGCGATGGATACCTCTTCGAGCAGCGGGCTGGAGATGGCCTCCTGTGCGGCTTTCACCGCGGCATCCTCGCCCGAACTGGATCCTGTACCCAACAGGGCGTCTCCCATGCCCAGCATCACCGTCCGCACATCGTTGAAGTCGAGATTGATCAGACCCGGCACAGTGATCAAGTCGGAGATCCCCCGTGTGGCTTTCAGGAGGATATTGTCGGCCATGCCAAACGCCGCGGTCAAAGTGGTGGATCGATCGGCCACGGCCAGCAGACGCTGGTTGGGAATCACGATGAGCGTATCCACTTTGTCCCTGAGGGCTTTGATGCCCTCCTCCGCATTCTTCATCCGCTTGCGCCCCTCGAATACGAACGGACGGGTCACCACCCCCACCGTGAGTGCGCCCGCTTCCCTGGCGATCTCGGCGATCACCGGAGCTGCCCCGGTGCCAGTTCCCCCGCCCATCCCCGCGGTCACAAACACCATATCTGCATCAGCAAGCTGCTCGGCCACTTGCTCCTTGTTCTCCTCGATGGCCTGGCGGCCCACCTCCGGAACCGCGCCTGCCCCGAGCCCCCGGGTTATTTCCGTCCCGATCTGGATCTTGATTGCAGCCAGGGTGCGCTCCAAAGCCTGAACGTCTGTGTTCACCGCTATGAATTCCATCCCTGCCAGTCCGGCTGAAATCATACGATTGACCGCATTGCACCCCCCGCCTCCCACCCCAACTACCTTCATCCGGGCACTTCTCGTCGAACACCTGCTGTTCATTGAAAACGTCATGATACCCCCCCTTCGCTTGGTGGGTGATTGTCGGAGAGCAGGGAGTCCATCCCCCACTCATCCCTTGCCGGGTCTATACAAATTCCCGAAACCATTTTTTCATCCTGCTCAGTATCTTGTAGAACAACCGGTCTCCCCTGACACCGGCGATCATCCCCCCTCCTTGGGAGCGATGCATGGCTCCGTAGAGCACCAATCCCACACCCGTGGCATGGATCGGACTGCTCACTTTGTCCGTCAGGCCAGACACTCCCTGCGGAACACCCAGTCGGACCGGTAAGTCGAAGATGCGTTCGGCCAAATCTGCCGTACCAGCCATCATCGCTCCGCCGCCGGTGATCACGATTCCCGTGGACATCAGTTCCGCGTAATCCGTTCGTTTGATCTCCCGAAGCGCCATGGTGAAGATCTCCTCCATCCTCGGCTCGATAATGGCGCACAACTCCTCCCGGGTCACCTCCCGGAACACCCGACCTCCCACTCCGGGGACCTGGACAGCCACACCTTTCTCCACCAGGGAACCGAGCGCGCAACCGTACTTGATTTTGATCCGCTCCGCCTCCTCGGAAGGCGTCCGAAGTCCGATGGCCATGTCCCGCGTCACGTTGTTCCCCCCAAACGCAATGACCGCAGTATGGCGGATGCTCCCATCACAGAACAGGGCAATATCCGTCGTGCCCCCTCCCACGTCCAAAAGCCCCACCCCCAAATCCTTCTCATCCTGCAGGAGCACGGAATAGCTCGACGCCAACGGCTCCAGCACCACATCCTCCACCTCGATTCCGGCGCGTCGGATGCTCTCACAGATGTTCTGCGCGGACGTGACCGCACCGGTGACGATGTGCACCTCGGCCTCCAGACGCACGCCGGCCATCCCGATCGGATCCTTGATGCCCGGCTGGTTGTCCACCACATACTCCTGGGGAAGGACATGCAGAATCTCCCGATCCATCGGTATCGCGACGGCCTTGGCCGCTTCGATGACCCGATCCACATCTTCCCGCGTAATCTCATTGCCCTCCCGTTCGCCCCGGGAGACGGCGATCACACCGCGGCTGTTGATGCTCCGGATATGATCGCCTGCAATGCCCGCATAGACCGACTCGATCTTCACACCGGCCATGAGCTCGGACTCGCTCACGGCCTTTTCGATGGACCGGACCGTCTTCTCGATATTGATCACGACCCCCCGACGCAGCCCCTCTGAGGGGCTTGTCCCTACGCCGATGATCCTCGGTTCCTGGCCCTCTGAAACCAGGGCGATGATCGCACTGATCTTGGTGGTCCCGATGTCCAAACCGGCAACTATTTCTTCTCTGCCCATAGCCCCTACCTCTTGGTCATTGGTGATTGGGTGTTGGTCCGTATTGGGCTGTCGCCCTGATCAATCACTGCGTCAAGGATCAGGAATCGCATATCAGGGAGGGAGAATTCTCTGATTCCTCTCAGCTGAGTCTGGTGTCAAAACCTGGCAACCACCTGTCCTTCAAATCGCACATCGAGCAAACGCGGGGGGCGATTCTTCGAGGGAATCTGACTCAGGGCCGCCCGCAGAGGACCTATTTTTCGTTCGAAGTCTCCCCATCCCCACTTCACCTTCATCCCTCCGTCGATCAAACAGAGCACCAGCCCTTCCCGATCCCCAAGATGAATCTCAGAGATCACTTCAATCAAATCCGGATCCCGCTTGCGCATTTCATTTATGAAGCGAATCCCCTCCTGCAACCGAGACGATCGGATGACCCCACCCGGTCGCGTGGTATCGGATCCGATGGCGGTGAAAATCGGCAGGTCCGGCATCCTGTCCGGAGGAAAGGGGGGCAAGAGAACGCCCAGGGCATCCACCCCATAGAGCCGCTCCCGCACCAGAAATGCGACGGGCTCCCGCTCCGTGATCGAAACCAGGATCCGGTCCGGCAGGTTACGGGAGAGGCGCACGGTTTCCACCATCGGATCCTTTTGAATCCGTTCTGCCTCCGCCGCCAGATCCACCGAGAAAACATTCTGTCCCACCTCAGCCTGCATCAGCGAGCGAATGTGATCCTCCGATATCCATTGGTTTCCACCGACCGAGACCTCTCTAAGCTTAAAGAAAGGCTGGTGCATCACCACGGGATATGCCTTCTTTATGCTAACTATGGCCGCACCGATCACGAGGGCGCCCAAGAGCACCTTCCGCCCGATCTTCCGCCTGCGCGGCCGGGCTCGGGCGATCATGGGCGAAACGGAACGCGAAGAGGAGCGCTCGGGCCTTCTCTTCATATTTGATCGGTTATTCTTCATCACATTTTCTCACGGTAAGAATGGGGAGAAAGGCGGGAAGAGGCACAGGTAAAGGTTGAGGTTGAGGGAAGAACAAAATGATCCGATTTTTTTCTATGTTCTTCTCACAACCTGTTCTTTTCTCCACCTGCTCTTCCCTCAACCCGCCTTTCTCTCTACCTGCTCTTCTCTCTACCTGCTCTTTCTCTTAGCAATTCCAGCAACTCGTCTCCCACCTGCACGATATCCCCGGCACCCATGGAGATCATCAGATCTCCGGGAGTCCCCAGATCGGCCAGAACCCGGGCCACGTTGTTTCTCTCCGCCACATAGTGGACTACCGGAGCACCGCTCCGCCCGGCCGCCTCGGCCACCAAGGCACCGGTCACGCCAGGAAGCGGCTCTTCCCGTGCGGGATACACATCGGTGACGATCACCACGTCCGCCTGAGAGAGCGCACGTCCGAAATCCTCCGAAAAGTCGCGCGTGCGGCTGTATAGATGGGGCTGAAAGGCCACGACGACGCGCCGGAAATTTCCCTGCCGAGCCGCCTCGAGGGTGGCGGCCACCTCGGTGGGATGGTGCGCATAATCGTCGACCACCGTGATGCCATCCACCTGCCCCTTCCGCTCGAACCGCCTGTGCACCCCCACAAAGGTGCCCAAGGCCTCCCGAATCTCTCCAAATGCCACACCGATTTCCGTTGCTGCCGCAATCGCGGCCAATGCATTTTTCACGTTGTGCAGGCCGGGATTTCCAAGCCGCACCGTGCCGAGCGCATCCCCCTCCCGGATCACGTCGAAGATCGAACCGCCCGCCTCAAAGCGCACGTTCTTCGCCCTAAAATCCGCATCCGGATGGATTCCGTAGGTGATCACCGCACGTTCGACTCGGGAAAAACCTCCAACCTCTCGCAGGTTCCCAACCTGCGGGGGGTCGTTGAGCGCAAAGCCCTTGGATTGGCGCTCCGGCAGAATGGCCCGTATATTCTCCTCGTCCAGACAGGCGATCACGGCTCCGTAAAAGGGCACGTGGTTGGCATATTCCACAAAGGCCGCCTGCACATCCGCCAGGTCTTTATAGCAATCGAGATGCTCCGCCTCCAGTGTGGTGATCACCGCAAGGGTCGGAAACAGCGCCAGAAATGAGCGGTCGAACTCATCGGCCTCCACCACAACGGCCTCCCCATGGCCGAATCGGGCATTTCCCGCCATCCCCATGACATTCCCGCCCACGAGAAGGGTGGGGTCCATGCCGGCTTCCGTCAATACCCATCCGATCATCGCAGTGGTCGTGGTCTTCCCGTGCGTTCCGGCCACCCCGATGCTCGTTCCCATCCGCATCAGATCGCCGAGTAATTCGGCCCGTCTTCGGATCGGGATGCCCCGGCGTACCGCCTCGGCCCTTTCCGGGTTGGTGGATTTCACTGCCGAGGAATAGACCACCAAATCCACATCTCCGATATGCTCCGCCCGATGGCCATAGTCCATTCGAACACCCAGAGCCTCCAGTCGAGTCGTCTCCTCCGACCGGCGGAGGTCCGATCCGGACACGGCATATCCCTGCGCCATCAGGACATGCGCGATGCCGCTCATCCCGATGCCGCCGATGCCGATAAAATGAACCTTCTTGATGTGGGTGGATCGATAGTCTGCCATCAGTCCTTCCTTCTCGTGCGCGGATTCTTCATCTGGAATCTGGGTCTGTCCCCACCAGGCGCAATCCACACTCCGCTATATGCTCTGCGGCCATCGGTCTCCCCAGACTCCGACTCGCCCGTCCCATGCGTGCCAATCGCTCCCTGTCCTTCAACAGTGCCAATATCCGTTGGGCGAGCCGGTCCCCGGTCAACTCCCGGTCCAGAATCAACTCCGCAGCACCGGATTGGACCAAAGATCGGGCGTTGTGCTCCTGGTGATTGGCCGTCGCATGCGGATAGGGCACCACAATGGCCGGCAACCCGCATCGGGCGATCTCGGCCAGGGTCATGGCCCCTGCTCTGCACAGGATCAGATCGGCTGCGCCCAGCACGGTCGGCATTTCCACAAATTCGTGCGGCCGAACAGCGTCCCCATAGCGCGCCGATAGTTCTGACGCCCACGCCATGTCTCGTTTGCCGGTCTGCCAGAGGATCTGAATCCCGGACGCGGTCAACCGGTCCAGCGCCTCGGAGAGGGCCACGTTGATGCTGTGCGCGCCCTGACTTCCTCCGATCACGCAGACGGTGGGCTTGTTCCGCGCCAGTTTCAGACGCGCCCTCCCCACCGTCCGGCCCACCAGGCCGATGTCCGAGCGGGTGGGATTGCCGCTTACCTGGATGTTTGTTTTCCTGAGGAGAAATCGAGCGGATTCCGGAAACGTCAGGTGCACCTGATCGGCAATCCCCGACAACAGGCGCGTGGTCATGCCCGGATAGCTGTTCTGCTCCTGAATTACCAGCGGCAGGCCGAACCATCTCGCCATAAACCCCACGGGCCCGCTCACATATCCCCCGGTTCCGATGACCAGGTGGGGCCGAAACGCCCTGAAAATCCGCCGCGTCTGGCGCAAACTGGCCGCCAATGCAACTGGAAAACGCAGCCACTCCCAAGACACGCGACGCCTGAGGCCGATCACGGAGATCATTTCCATGGGGTACCCGGACTCGGGTACGGCCGTTCGCTCCATCCCCCGTTCGGTTCCCACAAAGAGGATCCGGGCGCTGGGAGCGCACGCCACAATCGCATCCGCCAGTGCCAGCGCCGGAAACACATGCCCGCCGGTTCCGCCCCCGGCCAAAAGCACCCGCACTTCCCGTCCCGTGTTCCTCCCGCGATGGGGAGATAAGGGAGCTTCCACGTTCTCGTCTTCCCGCTTTCTCACTTTCTCACCTTCTCACTTACTCACTTACTCACTTATTCACTTTTCCGCTTTCCGATCTATGATGAGAGCCTCACGTTGCCCGATCCATCTGGCGCTTTCCGCTTCGCGCCTCCGCCATGCTTCTCCGAGAAATACTCAGCAGGATACCCACGCCGACTAAGGTCAACAGCAGCGAAGACCCTCCGTAGCTGACAAAGGGAAGGGGCAGCCCCGTGGTGGGAAGCACGGCTGTGGCCACCCCGATATGAAAGAGCGCGTATACGCAGATCATGGCTGTGATCCCCGTGGCCAGAAAGAACCCCTCTAGATCCGGCGCGTCCAGCGCGATGCGCATCCCTCTCCACAGCAGAATCAAAAAGAGAGAGAGCACGGTCAGCGTACCCAACAGCCCGAATTCCTCCCCGACGATCGAGAACACAAAATCCGTATGGGGTTCGGGCAAGAAGAGCAGTTTCTGCGTGCTCTGTCCCAGCCCTACCCCAGTCAACCCGCCGCCGGAAAGCGCGATCAGGGATTGATGGATCTGATAGCTCAGATCCCCCACGTGATCGGAGCGGTGCAGAAACGCCTCAATGCGATCCCGCCGATACCCCACCCAGAAGATCGCGGCATACAGGATGGGAACCGATACCAGTCCCACAGCAAAGATGTGGGAAAGTCGCACGCGACCCACAAACAACATGATCAGCAAAACCACGCCGATCGTGACGGCGGTGCCCAAATCCGGCTGCATCACGATGAGCCCCAGAGAAATCCCGAAGAGCACCAGATAGGGAAGCAATCCATCCGTGAAGCTTCTGATGCGATCCTGTTTGCGGGCAAGGGAATCTGCGGCATAGATCACCAGCGCGAGTTTCACCAGATCCGATGGCTGAAAGGAAATCCCGAGAAAATGGACCCACCGCCGCGCATCGTTCCCATGGCTGGCCATTTTCTGGATCGAAAGCACCAGCAACAGGGCCAATCCCACACCCAACACGATTTTCGAGTACCGGATAAACAGGTGATAGTTGATCCGAGAGAAGAGAAACATCACCACCACGCCCAGAAGCGCCCGAACCAGATGCCGCTTGATAAAGAAAGCACTCTCTGCAAATCGTGCCTCCGCCAGCACCGAACTCGAGCTATATACCATGACCACCCCGATGGTCACCAGGAACAAGGTTACCAGTATCAGCCAGCGATCAGGCGGTTTGGTGGATTCGGTCATGGCTTCTTGTAGGTGTAAAGTGAAAGAAATGGACAAGGACGCTCTCATCGGCAGCGAAACCGGATTTGGTGCAGAGCGCTCGGCGAGTATGTCAGTCCGTTCAAAGGGATCCGACTACCGGATCTTGAATGTGCTTAAACTCAACAACGCCAACAAAATGCCCACAATCCAGAATCGGGTGACCACCCTGGATTCCGGCCAGCCCAAAAGCTCAAAATGGTGGTGCAGCGGAGCCATCCGAAACACCCGCCTGCCCACTCCCGTACGTTTTTTGTAGTATTTGAAATACACGCGCTGTATGACGACGGACATGGTCTCCGCCACGAATACCCCACCGATGATCAACAGCAGAAACTCCTTCTTCAGCAGAACCGCGAGCGTGCCCAGAGCCCCCCCCAGGGCCAACGCACCCGTATCTCCCATAAACACCTGCGCCGGATGGCTGTTAAACCAAAGGAAACCCAGAGCCGCCCCCACCATAGCCAGGCAGAACACGGTCAACTCCCCGGAGCCGGACAGGTAGAGAATATCGAGATACGCGCTGAAGTCCACCCGGCCGCTCACATAACTGATGGCCCCAAAGGCGGCAGCGGCAATCGCCAAAAGTCCAATGGCCAGGCCATCCAGTCCGTCGGTGAGATTGACGGCATTGGACGTTCCGGTGATCACGAAGATCACGAACGGAATGTAGAGCCACGAAAAGTCGATCATCCATTCCTTGAAAAAGGGCATCTCCGTCATCGTGGCCCATTCGGGAGCCATGGGGTGAACATAGAGCACCGTTCCCACCACGAGGCCGAGCGAAATCTGTCCGGCCAGCTTGTAGTGACCCACCAGTCCTTTGGGCATTTTCTTGATGGCCTTCAGGTAATCGTCCACAAATCCGACGATCCCCAGCCAGACGGTGGAGAGGAGCACCAACTGCACGTACGGACTGGTCAGATCCGCCCAGAACAGCGTGGGAAGCACGATCCCGAAGAGCACGATGATCCCGCCCATCGTGGGCGTCCCCTCCTTGGCCAGATGGGTCTGGGGGCCGTCGTTCCGGATCTTCTCGCGGATCTGATGTGCCTTCAGCCTCCGGATCACCCAGGGGCCCAACACAAAACAGATCAAGAGCGCAGTGACCATTGCGTAGGCAGACCGAAACGTGATATACCGAAAAACATTGAGAAACGAAAGACGATGCGTCAAAGGAACGAGAAAATGATAAAACATGGTTCTCCCTCTTGGAAACCGCAAACGCCACATGTGAAACGCGAAGCTCGAAGCGCGTCCACCACGCACCACTCAGCATTCACCAATCACTACTCACCCATCGCCAACCCTTCCAGAATCTCCTCCATCCGCATGCCCCGCGATCCCTTGATCAAGACCACGTCCCCGGACCGGAGGAACGGACCCAGTGTTTCGGATAGCTGTTCCTTGCTGTCGAAGTGCTGCGCCGATCCGTCGCGCATCCCTGCCCGGATCGCACCGGTTTGGGTGTGTTTTGAAAAATCGCCGAAACAGAAAAGGGCGTCCACGCCGAGTGCCTGGGCCAGACCTCCCACCTCCTCGTGGGCCTGCAGGGCGATGGCCCCCAGCTCCAGCATATCCCCAAGCACCGCGATCCTGCGTCCGGTCGGAGTCTGGTGATGCTTTTGCCTCCTCGATCCAAAATCGGCCAACGTTTCCAGGGCGCTCCGCATCGAGATGGGATTGGCGTTGTATCCGTCGTTTAGAAAGGTGATGCCCTCCCGCTCACTCACCTCCATGCGCATGGGGCTGGTCGTCGCCACCTTGAGCGCCTGTGCGGCCTTGTCGGGCGATATGCCAAAGAGCGAACCTACGGCTATCGCAGCCAGGGCGTTGTAAATGTTATGCCTGCCGGGGATGCTCAGGACAAAACGTGTTTCGCGCACGAAAAAGGAGACGTTTCCGCACCCATCCATCTGGACCTTTTCAGCCCGGAAAGCGCATGGGGCCTCGATCCCGTATCCGATCACCCGCCCGGGAAAGCGATCGCGCTGGCTCATCACGAGGGGATCGTCCACGTTGAGGACGGCGACCGATTTCTCATCGAGCGCCTGAAGGAGCTCCCCCTTGGCAGCAGCAATATCCGCGACCGAGTCGAAGGCCGCAAAATGCGCGGGACCCACATTGGTGATCACCCCAACCGAGGGGCGAACCAACTTGGAGAGCGTGGTGATCTCTCCGGGCGCGCTCATTCCCAGTTCCACGACTGCCACCTCATGCCCGGAGGAGAGCCCAAGCAGCGTGAGCGGTACCCCAATGTGATTGTTGAAGCTTCCCCCGGTTTTAAGCACCCGATGTCTGGTGGAAAGCACGCAGGCCATCATATCCTTGGTCGTGGTCTTGCCGTTTGTCCCGGTGATCGCCACCATCGGAAGCCCGAACCGCTGCCTGTACCAGCCCGCCAACTGAGCCAATGCCAGAAGGGGATCCGCCACGCCGATGAGCACACCCGAAAGGCCCGCGTGCGGGGTCTCCCAATCCATGCGAACCACAGCCGCAGCGGCTCCCTTCCTCAGCGCATCCGCCACAAAACAGTGACCGTCTGCATGCTCCCCTTCCAGCGCAAAGAAAAGCGCCCCCGCTCCGACAGACCTGGAGTCAATGGACACGTCGGCAGGCTGGACGTCCAAATCCGCCGCCCCATGCGATCCGTAAAGAGTTCCCTCTACGACAGAACAGACAGTTACCAGCGATACATTTTCCACAGCCCGCTTTCCTTATCTCTCAACCCGATTTCACCGATTGGCCTGCTCCTGCTCCCTGACCCCCGTTCCCTGGTCCCTGGCCCCTGCTCCCAGATTCCGGGCCCCAATCCCTGCTTCCAGCAGTTCCCGGACCACTTCCCTGTCGTCGAAGGGAACCCGGCGCGTCCCCAGTATCTGAACCGATTCGTGTCCCTTCCCGGCGATCAGGACCACGTCCCCGCTTCGGGCTTGCCGGAGCGCTTCCGAGATCGCGTCTCTCCGGTCGACAAGCACCGTGCGTGCCCCACCCGGGGACATCCCCCCCTCGATCTGACGGATAATGGCATCGGGATCCTCAGTTCGCGGATTATCGGACGTGACCACAGAAAGATCCGCCAATCGGTCGGCCACGGCTCCCATCTCCGGCCGTTTCCCCCGATCCCGGTCCCCCCCGCAGCCAAAGACCACGATGAGCCGACCTGGGCTCAGTTCCCGCGCCGTCGAGAGAACCCGCTCCCAAGCATCCGGCGTGTGCGCATAGTCCACGAGCACGAGAAAACCCTGTCCCGCGTCCACGGCCTCGAAGCGCCCCGGCACGCCCGAGACAGACCCGATGCCTTCCTGAATAACCGCCCGATCCATCCCGCATGCCACCCCCACCGCCACGGCAGCCAGCGCATTGGACCCATTGAATCGGCCCCGCAGTTTCAGGGAAAGATCCAACGCGCCATCGGGCGTATCCACGGTCAAATCGATCCCGCGCGGGGACAAACACTCTTTTTGGACCCGCACATCTGCGTCCTCCGAAAAACCATACGTCAGCGTCGAAGCCCGGGTCCGCGCCATCAACGTCGGTCCCGCCGGATCGTCCCGGTTTATCACCGCCCAGCTATGCGCATCCAGGTCCTCGAACAAGCGGGATTTGGCATCCAGATAGCGCTCCGGCGTGCCATGAAAATCGAGGTGATCCCGTGTCAAATTGGTGAACACTGCTCCGGCAAAGGGCACGCCATACACCCGATCGAGCGCCAACGCATGGGAGGAGACCTCCATCACCACCGCCTCCTGTCCGGCCCGCACCATGTCTGAAAGGGTGCGATGCAGGGCCACGGATTCGGGCGTGGTAAAAGGCGCGTCTATGCGATCGGTGCCCACGAAATATCCGAGGGTCCCGATCAATCCCGTTCGGATGCCCCCCTGCTCAAAAAGCGCGCGAATCAGATGGGAAACCGTTGTCTTCCCATTGGTTCCGGTGATTCCTACGATACTCAGCTGCGCCGCCGGGTCCCCGTAAAACTTGCTCGCGAGCCGCGCCATGGCCTTGCGGGAATCGGGCACGACAATACGCGTGGCCGCCACCTCGATATCCCGCTCCAAGAGCACGGCAGCTGCCCCTCGATCCACCGCAACCGACACGTATTCGTGCCCGTCAAACGGGGTGCCATCGGCCCGCTGGCCGCGAATGGCCACAAAGAGATCCCCCGGCTTCACCCGCCTGGAGTCATACTCGATGCCCCCAATTTCGCCCGGAACGCAGGATCCGCCCACCATCTTGACTTCATCCAAACCGGAGCGCAACGCCATCCACGTCATCGAGTATCTCCGCATTTTGCCTTTTCATTTTGCCTTTTGACTCCTGCATCTTTCATTTTGCATCTTTCATTTTGCATTTTGCATTTTTCATCCTGCATTCTGCATTTTCCAGTTTCTACGCGCCCTTAAGCTCGCACACCATACCCGGACGCACGGGTGTCCCTGCCCTGGGATCCTGCCCCTTCACGTCCCCGGTTCCCCGGATGGTCACCTGCACACCCAAGGCGCTCAGCCGCCGCAATGCCTCGCGGAAACTCATGCCCACCACGTTCGGAAGTTTGACCGATGCCCCGTCGGAGGGAGGTTTCTCCACCGAATCGGACGCAAGCCATACCTGGGTCCCAGCCCAGGCCTCAGCTCCCGAAGCCGGCCATTGCCCGCACACCACACCCTCCGCTCTGCCCGCACCCAAACCGAGAGATCCCACCAATCGGTTCGCACGCAGCACCTCCACAGCCTGCTCTATGGGAAGGCCACACACATCGGGAACCCTTTCTGGCTCGTCTGGAACCTCCTCACTGGGCTCCAGTGCCGCTCTCAACTGGTAACTCACCGGACAATCACTCAGACTCAATACCCGATCCATTATTCGTTTGAACACCGGGGCTGCAACCTGACTTCCGTAATACCCCCCTTGGGGCGCGTCCACCGACACCAGACATAGGAGCCTCGGATCCTCCGCCGGCAGGAATCCAACAAAAGACGAGACGTATTGCCCCGGCGCATAGCCTTTGCCTCCTTCGATCGGCTTCTGAGCGGTGCCGGTTTTCCCGGCAACTTGAACGCCCTCCAGCTGGGCGTTTTCTCCGGTGCCGTGTTCGACAGCGCCCTCCAGAAACTGCGTGAGCGTCCGCGCCGTCTCCGGAGACATCACCCGCCGGATTTCCTCCGGCCCCGATTCCCGCACGAGCACCCCATCGGGATCCATCACCGCCCGAACGATCCACGGCCGCATGAGCAAGCCTCCGTTGGCGATGGCGCCGTAAGCCGCCGCCATCTGCAGGGCGGTAACCGAAACTCCCTGCCCCATCGCAATGTTGGCCAGCGACAGGCCGGACCATCTGGACGGGGCATGAAACGTGCCCTTCGCCTCGCCGGGGAGTTTGACCCCGGTCTCGTATCCAAAGCCAAACGCACGTCCATATTGGTACAAGAGAGCCCGACCCAATTCCTGAGCCACCTTGATCGTTCCGATGTTGCTTGAGTGTTCCATTACTTCCTGCAGCGTCAGCCACTCGTATTTGTGCGCGTCGCTGATGGTGCGACGTGCCACTTCAAATCTCCCGTTCTCGCAGAAGATCCGATCTTCCGGACGCTTGATGCCCTCCTCCAAAACCCCTGCCATGGCCACGATCTTGAAGATCGAGCCTGGCTCGTAGCAGTCGGTAATCGTTCGGTTCTTGCGCGCCCAAACCGGAGTTTCCCCCGGATTGTTTGGATCCCCCAATGGGACATTGGCCATGGCGAGAATCGCGCCGGTGCGTGGATCGAGGATGACGGCCAGTCCGCTTCGTGCAGAAAAGCGCGCCACAGTATCCGACAGTTCCTCCTCCACAATCGCCTGAATCGCCACAGACAGCGTCAGAAGAACCGTATTCCCATCCCGGGAATCCTGCACGAGATTGTTGGTCTCGGCAAAACGTCTGCCTCTCGCATCCACCCGGAAAGCCATCCAGCCCGGCTTGCCTTGAAGAACCGTATCCAGCCCCAACTCCAACCCTTCGATGCCCGCATTGTCCACATTGGTGTATCCCAACACCTGTCCCGCCAGAGAACCGAAAGGATAGTGCCGGGTGGTCTCTGTCAGGCTGTGCACGCCCTCCGGAGCCCACTTCCGGATCTCCTGATCCACCCGATCATCCGCCTTGCGCAGCAACCACGTAAACGAACACCCCCGACGGAATCGGCTGAGGACCTCCGATCGGCTTTCCCCGCCCAATCGGGCAAACCGCTCGGCCACCAGCTTCGGCTGGCTCACTTGGGCAGGATCGCTCACATAATAGGAATAGGCGGACAGATTCGTAGCCAATCGTTTTCCATCTGCGTCGAAAATCCCTCCCCTTCGCGCTTCCAGGCTGATCCGGCGCACAGATGGCCGATTGCTCTCATACTCCTCGCGATTGACCACCTGAACGGAAAACAAGCGTCCCGCCAAAACGAGCCCAAACAAAAACGTGCCCACCACGACCGATTTCAGCCGCATCATGTGCGCACGTTCGACTCGCCTCCCCTCACCCCCGGATCGATCCTGCCTTTCGAATCGCTCCTCCACGCTTGCCTCCCTCTACAGTGTCTCACGGCCTGCATTTTAGAGATTGCCTGGTTCGAAGAAAATTGGGTTTGGAGTTTCCCGTGGCGCATCCTGGCAGAATGGGCCGCTCAGTCGCCAAGAAAGCGAACCTTCAACCGAATTCTACAATCAGCGATTGGCGCTCTCCCAGTCTCTTCACATGCATAGGTGATTTCGGATGTTTCGTGAGAAGATAAAGAAGCTCACCTCTTTTGCCGTCACGAATCTCTGGAATCACTCGCACACCTGTGCCTCTGCAGCTGTGCCGAATACCCCCGCGGAGCGGCCCAGCCACTCCCGGGACGCGACGAGCACCTGTTCCCAGCCTGAGCCCTCTCTTTGGCTGCGGTCCCCTGTGGGGGCCAGATCCAATCGGAGTGCCTGCAGGCGGTGTTCTGGAAATATCATGCCCAGCTCGCGAGAGGCCATTTGTTTGATCCGCTCGCTCCGGGACAGGTAGGCGATCTCCGCTTTCAGCCGGGCATTGTGATCCGTCCGCTCCTTCTGCAGTTGTACCAGCCGACTCAACTCCTTGGCCAAGCCAGCTCCGGCCACCTGTTCATACACGTAAAACAGCATCCCGACGGCCAAAACTAACAAAACCAACAGGCTTTTCCCCAGAGATATCGCTGAGTCGCTTCTTCTCCTGCTTGGGTTCCTGGTCACCAATCCATCCGTCATCGCATGTTCCTCCGCTGTGTCTGATGCGTGCTGAAAAATGAGCCCTCTCCCCCCCTGATTCGGGCGGTTTGCCTGAGCTATGTTTGATTGTCCCCTGCTCCTATTGTATCTTTTCGGCCACTCTCAATCGTGCGCTGCGTGCTCGCGCATTGCGAGCGGTTTCCTCCGCCGACGCCATCCTTCTGCCGATCACCTTTAGAATGGGTTGGGCTCCACAGACACACACCGGAAACCCAGGAGGACAGTGACAGCCTCGGGCATAATTCCGAAAAACGCCCTTCACGGTCCCGTCTTCGAGCGAATGATAGGAGAGCACCGCAAGACGTCCCCCAGTTTTCAGCATGGAAATGGCCGTCTCAAGTCCTTGCTCCAGTTCCCCGATCTCGTCGTTTACTTCGATGCGAAGGGCCTGGAAAATCCGGGCCAGCGTCTTCTGGGGCATGCGTCCGGGAATGACGGACAGGATCGCGTCCCGTAGTTGGGCAGTGCGCTCGAAAGGGACCCTTGTGCGGAGCGAACAAATCCGGCGTGCGATCGGACGCGATCGTCTCTCCTCTCCATAGCGAAAGAACAGTTCCACAAGCGCCTGTTCCGAATAGGTGTTCACGATCTCCGCTGCGGTCCGGGTGTGCCCATCCTGCCCCAAACGCATATCCAGCGGGCCATCCAGCTGGTAGCTGAATCCTCTTCCGGGGCAATCGATCTGATGAGAGGAAATACCGAGATCGAACAGGACGCCGGATACTTCGTCGATTCCAAGCTCGCTTATCAGCGTCCCCATCCGGGAGAAAGCACAGCGTCTCAGGATCGCGCTAAGGCCGAATCGCCGCAACCGCTCAGCTGCCTCCGCAAGCGATTCCTCATCCCGATCTATGCCGATCAAGCACCCGTGCTCGGTCAAACGGTCCAGGAGCGCCTCGGCGTGACCTCCTCCCCCCAGGGTGGCGTCCACATAGATGCCATCTCTGTCGGTCATCCAGTGGCTGACTGTCTCCTCCACCATCACCGGGACATGATAAACACGGTGATTTTCCTCTCGATGATCAGAGCAAATTTTCAATCCCAATATTTTCCGCCGTTTCTACAAAGTGTTCGTCCGCATCCTGCATATACTGCTCGTATCGCTCCGGGTTCCACAGCTCAAAACGGCCCAGCACCCCAATGGCCGTGGCGCGATCCACGATGCCCGCTCTGTCCAGGAGTTTCCGCGGAATGGCGATCCGCCCCTGGCGATCCACCTTGGTCTGCGCAGCCTGAGAGAGTACGAGACGTACGAATTGACGGTCATTGGCCTTTGTGGCGGAGAGACTCCTCAATCCGTCCTTCACGTGATTCCAGTCATCCAAACCGTATACGGACAGGCAGCCGTCCAGACCACGCGTTACCACAAACGTATCGTTGGCCTCATCCGGAAGGGCCTTCCGGAAAGCAGCGGGCACATAGAGCCTGCCTTTCGGGTCGATCACATTGTCGTGTTCGCCGTAATAATCCGCCATCGGATGCGCTCCAAATCACGCGAAGAAACGGGATAGTAGGGTCGCCACAATCTGTCTGTATGTCGATCTGCGCTGCTGGGCCGGCGTGCAGCATCAGGCGGATGCATCAGCTTCTTGTCGTCCCCTTGATCCCAAAGGCAGCTTCTGCGTCCAGTCCCGATTCCTTTGTCCGGAAGGACGCAGAAGGGCCATTCTAAATCTTGACAAATCACCGCTTCGGCGTTATATTAACTTTTGCCGGGATCCAGGGAAACCACACGCAGATTGGTCAAAGAACCGTCTATTTTGTGTCCCGGGAAAGCCCCAATCACGAGAAAATACGCTTTTGAGTCCAGGAATATACGTAATCACTTGATTAGATAGAAGTTGCTTCATTGAACCATCATCATCCACTTCGCACCACTATGCACCACCTGCAATTATAAGGTTTTTTTTTCGAATGTCAAGAAAAAAATGCCCTGTACGGAAATAAAATGAAAAATAAACAGTTAGCGCAGAAACATGCTGCACAAAAGAGCAGTATGTTGGGGAGGAAGAACCACATGTCCCTCCCCGATTTTCGTCAATTTCACGATCCGAAGGAGCCGGGATGCGTCCGACGTATGCCCAAGTAAACCTGAAAGCCATCCGAAGCAACCTGCAGGAGGTCCGGAGTGAGGTGGGACCCGTACCGAAAATTCTGGTTGCGGTGAAAGCAAATGCCTATGGCCACGGGTTGGAACAGGTGGCTAAAACGGTATTAGAGGCCGGAGCCGACATGTTGGGGGTGGCCTTTCTGGAGGAGGGCATCCAACTGAGACGCCTGGGAATCGGTGCGCCCATCCTGATTCTTGGAAGCGAGTTGCCGGAACGGGCCGGCGAGATCGTTCGATGGGGCCTGAGGACGACGGTATGCACCTATCCATTGGCGTTGGCACTTTCGGAAGCGGCCAGAGAGCAGGATCGCAAGGTTCCGGTCCACCTTAAGGTGGATACGGGCATGGGACGCATCGGACTCAAGACCGGCGAGATTCTGACCTTCTTGGAGGCGATCTCCGAGCTGGACGCTCTCGTACTGGAGGGCATCTATACCCACCTCCCGGTAGCCGATGCGCTGGGTGAGCGATACACACTGGCTCAGATCCGACGTTTTGGCGAGGTGGTTCGGAAGATACGGGCGCAGGGAATCCGTATCCCCCTTGCCCACTGCGCCAACAGCGCAGCGGTCATTCGCTATCCGGAGGCGCACATGGATATGGTGCGACCGGGCGTGATGATCTACGGACTGGAACCCTTCCGGGGAGCCGGGTACCAGATCCAACTGAAACCGGCACTTGCCCTGAAATCCCACGTCTGTTTCCTGAAAACCGTGCGAGCGAAGACCGCGATCGGGTACGGACGCACCTTTATCGCCGAAAAGCAATCCCGCATCGCCACCATCCCCCTGGGTTACGGAGACGGTTTCAGCCGAAATCTCTCCAATCGCGGGCAAGTGCTGATCCACGAAAGACGAGCCCGAATTGTGGGGAACATCTGTATGGATCAGATGATGGTCGATGTAACGGACATCAAGGGAATCCGCGTGGGAGACGAGGTGGTCCTGATCGGAGAGCAGGGCGCGGCGCGCATCTCCGCCGAAGAAGTCGCCAGGCTCTGCGGAACGATCAACTACGAGGTGGTATGTGCCCTGGCCCAGCGCGTGCCGAGAGTGTATGTCGATCATTGAGAAATATGGGTTCCACTTATCCCCGTGCTACAGATCACCCGACCGTTTGATCGTCGGACCGGTCGCAAAAGACTGTATTTTGACTCCGAAGCGGGACGTCCCTGTTCCGACGGAGAGAAGGAGCCCGTATCATGAACCCCAAGCCTCAAGCGGCCCTCCCCTCTTATGAGGAGGCGGCCGCCTTCATCTTCAAGTTGACGAACTACGAGAAAACAAACGACTACAAATACGACAATGCTTTCAAACTGGATCGCGTAACCTCCCTGTTGAATCACGTGGGCAACCCCCACCAACAACTTTCGGCCATCCACATCGCTGGCACCAAGGGCAAAGGCTCCACCGCCGCCATGATCACGAGTATCCTGCGCGCCCAAGGCCTCAGAGTGGGACTCTACACGTCCCCCCATCTCGTGTCCTTCCGGGAGCGGATCCGAGTGGACGGCCAAATGATCCCAACAGAGTCCTTCGCCATACTCTTGAACAGACTCCGGCCCCACATCACACCACCCACGGCCGATCAGCGATGCAGTCACTCCTTTTTCGACGTGCTGACCGTCATGGCCTTTATGCACTTTGCGCGCGAAAAGGTGGATGTGGCGGTCCTCGAAGTGGGGATGGGCGGACGAATTGATGCCACTAACGTGATTCACCCCAAAGTGTCCGTGATCACGCCCATCAGTTTCGATCACACGCGCCATCTCGGAACGAATCTGGCCGCGATCGCCTATGAAAAGGCGGGGATCATCAAACCGGGCTGCCCCATCGTGACGGCCCCTCAGCCTCCGGAGGCGATGGAGGTCATCCGCCGGGTCGCCAGGGAGCAAAATGCGCCTCTGATCGAGGTGGGCACGGAGGTGAGGTACGGGAAGGAAGCGGGAGAGGAAGACCGGGGGAACGTCCGCTTTCAGGTCACCGGAACGCGAGGGGTTTATCGGGATCTTCGGATTCCGCTATTGGGCGATCATCAACGCACGAATGCGGCAACGGCCATAGCCGCCCTGGAGGTGTTCGGGAAGGAGGACCGCGCGATCTCGGCGCAGACCATCCGGGAAGGACTATCCCGGACGCAGGTGCTCGGACGGATCTCCGTGATCGGGGAACGCCCCACCATCGTGCTGGATGTGGCACACAACCCTGCTTCGTTTCGGGAGCTTCGCGAGACCCTCAAGTCGTCCTTCTCCTTCCAGCATCTTCTCTTCGTGTTCGCGCTCCACAAGGACAAGGACGCGGAGGGGATTGTGCGGGAGTTTGCTCCCCTCGTGGATCGCGTGTTCCTGCCCGCGATAGATTCCCCGCGCATCCGTCCCAAAGAGGAACTCCGCGAAGCATTTGAACGGGTCGCCATCCCCTGCACCGAAACAGACACCGTGGCCGAGGCGATTTCCTCGGCGCAACGGGCCGCCTGCGCAGACGATCTGATCTGCATAGCGGGATCTTTTATGCTGGCAGAGCAGTCCATCGCTTATTTCGGACTGGAGGTAGCCTGAGGGAAAGACGACCCACAAAGGGAGTTCCAGCGCAAGTGACATAACGAAGGGTTGCTACCATTCGTTCACTGAGAAGCGGACCAACCAGGGCACAAAACGAGGAGGACCCCAAAATGTGGATCTATCGTTTTTTGATGGCACTCACGCTCGTTGGCCTGAATCTTTGTGGGAACGGGGCATGCGCACAGCCGACCTGGTTCACCCAACCGGAGCGTGCCTTTCCGAACAGTCACTATCTGATCGGAGTGGGGGTAGGCACGAGTGACAATGCGCAGGAGCGGATGCAGTTGGCCGAGGAGAATGCCCGCACCAATCTGATCAAATCCATCCGTATGCAGATCTCATCCGAATTCATCGACAGCACAACGGAAACATCCCAGAAGGTGGACGTATACACGCAGAGCCGGATGGTCTCCAATGCCGCCCTGGAAGTGGACGGACTTCAGATCGCGCGGCGCGAGAAAGGCAAGAACACAGCCTATGCCCTGGCCGTGCTCTCCAGATCCAAAGGCCAACAGGCACACGCCGCAAAGTGGGAGCAACTGAGCCAGCGGATCGAGCAGGGCTACACCGAGGCAAAGCGATACGAGGCGGCAGGACAGATGGAGCAGGCACTGAAGACCTACCTCCGGTTATATCCCATGTTGACGGGCAAAGAGGAAGTCGAGGTGATCCTCCTGGCATTGGAGGATTTTGCCTCCGCCGCCTTTCGGGAGTTGGAGCAACCAGAGGAGAAGGCGGAACGCACCCGCGCGGACATGGACTTGGCGGTGGAGCGTCTGACCCGAGCAGATTTCCGCACGCTGGACGATGCGGTGGCGGTGCTGGGCTTCCGGCTGGCCCAACAGCTGGATTCCGGTGGACACATACTGGTGTTGCCCTTTACCTACGGAGAGACCCGGTTCCATTCTCCGTTTTCGCGCTATCTGGCACGTACCTTGCGCACCAGATTGGTGGGTTCGGGCTTGCAGCCCGTGGAAACGACCTTCGGGTTCAACCCAAAAAGTGCGGATCACCAGCGTGAGCAGGCGCAACAGGCCGGAGCGGATCTGGTGATGACGGGCAGTTATCTGGAGAAAGGCGATCGGGTAAGAGTGTTCGCGCTGGTCTCGGAGGTAAAGACCGGAAACAAAGTGGCCGCTGCAGACCTGGAATTGGCACAAGCGTTGATCCAAAACGAAAACCTGGATATACGGCCCCGGAATTTCCAGCAAGCCCTGCAGAATGAGGGGGTGTTCGGCAAGGGGGAATTGGTCCCGGGCAGCCTTCAGATAGAGATGTGGACGGATCGTGGGTCGGAACACGTGGTGCTCGAGGAGGACGAGGAGATCACGCTTTCGGTGCGTGCGAACCAGCCCTGTTACCTGCAGGTGATCTACCACCTTGCCAATGGCATGCGGGTGCTGCTCTACAATAACTACTATATCCGCGAGGCCGTGGTCAACTGCGCAGTGACGCTTCCGGAATACATT
>JAZDJA010000349.1:0-26165 GCA_043804415.1 Candidatus Latescibacterota bacterium
CTCTGGCAGTGGGTACGGAATAATGTGACCCACAATGAATTCTTCGAGACTCTCCCCCACCTGGATCAGGCGTTGACAGCCTGCATGAAAGATGAGGAAAAGCTAAAACAAGCCATCCTCTCTGTCTGTAATATGAACTAACATCTTAGGAGGAGCGGTATATAAGGCTGCATATACCGAAGCGACATAGAATAAGCCCTTGATAAGACACCTTATTCAACACAATTCAACACACTGTCTCCTATTTCTCTTCCCAAAAAATTATGCGACCTGTCAATGTGCGCCAACGAACCTGCCGATAACGCTTATCATGTAGTTTTCAGTAAAATCGTGGCCTGCTTCAGGTACCACAACAAGCTTCACATTTTCAATCCGTGATACAAACTGTTCTGCGAGCAACGGATCGCATCCATTGTCATCAGCGCCTGTATGTATCTCCATATACCCAGGAGCAGGAAAGCGGTTGCTGTTTGCCAACATGAGCAGTTTCTTTGCTCGCGGAGGAATCGACATGTACAAGTGGTTCTTGGCGATGGCTGCTCCGAGGACGGGAGAAAACAACAACACTTTGCCAGGAAAGGGACTCATGTCGGCGAGTGTCTGGAGAAGAAGGTAAGCTCCGTATGAGCGACCAATCAACTTAGAGTCGGAGGTCCAGAAAACTGGTTGCAGATCAGACCTCACCAATTCTATTTGTTCAGGAAACCACAGACGCTCAAAGCTCGATACCAACTCTCTGCCTTCAATCTCGTATTCCATCTTCATTATGATCTGGCCAAGGGTATCGCTCAGCTTTTCTCCTCGTCCAGAAAGAAGGTAAAGTCGCTTTCCAGACATAGCTCAGTACCGCCTCCAATTTGTAACAGAAACGATTTTCAAATCCTCAAAAACCTTTCAATGTCCCCTCAGGTTAATTCCATGCGCCCGCAGAACGTGAGCATGACCGGCTTTTCAAACCGTGCGAAGCGCAGGCTGAAAAGCCCGAGTCGATGCTCTTGTTGACAATTCTCTTACATTGCGCCTGCCCACAGCAAGCATCCGATGATGATGGATGCTGTCGCCATGGCAAGTATGATCCATGCAACTGCGGAATCCCAGCATTCCGCCTTTCCCATTATCGCGCTGTGAACGGACGGAATCCGAAACGCAATCCTGTCATCAACCTGCGTCCGGACGTAAAACGTTCGGCGGATCCCCCTATCGTGCCGTCCCGGCCGATAGCGTCTGCCCTGCGTCGCAATCCTCCTGCATTGGCGTGTATTCGCGTTGATGGGCGATTCCATCCTGCATAATCCAGGCTAAGTTCCACGGTCCTACTCGTCCACCGTCACGATCACGCGTCCGTGCGATCTTCCGGAACGTACATAGTTCAGAGCTTCGTTGATTTCCGCAAGAGGGAATCGTCGGTCGATCCAAGGCCTGATGATGCCTTCTTTCATGAACGCCAAGGCGTCCACGGCATCCTGGAATCCACCGTTGCGAGATCCGATGATTTCCAGTTCTCGTTGTGCGATGGCGATCGTGTCCACCGCGGGGTACTCGGCCTCTTCGCCGATCACGACGATGCGGCCGCCGCGAGCGGCGCAGTCGGCGGCCGTTGCCATGGTGCCGGCAAGTCCAACCATGTCGAAAATGCAGTCGGCACCCTCTCCGCCACTCAGGTCTTTGAGACGAGACACGGAATCCTCGTCTCCGAGGGGTAGCGCTGCGTCCGCACCGTGTTGAGTCGCGAGATCCCGGCTCAGAGGGGAGCGACTCAGTGCAATCACGCGGACACCGGCACTCTTCAAGAGCTGGATCATGATCAGCCCGATGCCGCCAGCCCCGATGACGACCGCAGTGTCTCCGACGGCGAGCCGTGCGCGGCGATAGGCGTGCACCGCGGTGATCACAGCACAGCTCATCAGTCCTGCCGCATCGTCGTCCACTCCGTCGGGAATGGGGATCAGGTTACGAGCAGGTGCTGTGAAATACTCGGCGAAGCCGCCAGCCCGGGTGACGCCGATGATACCGTCAAGATTCGTGCACTGCGCATCCCGTCCCGAGCGGCAGTATCGACAATGCCCGCATGTCACAAAGAGGTGAGGCACGACGCGTTGGCCCGGCTCTACAGCGGTCACGCGACTTCCGGTAGCGACTACAACTCCAGCCGGCTCATGGCCAGGAACATGCGGCAAAGCCGGCACATAGGCCAGCCCATCCTGGATGTGTAGATCGGTGCGGCAGATGCCGCACGTGTGGGTCCGCACAAGGACCTCATCCGGCCCGACTTCGGGCTCGGGAATTTCCTCCACCTGCAGCGGTTGTCCGATCGCTCTGAGTACTGCAGCTTTCATCGCATTCCCTCAGGGTTCTTTCAACCCCAGCTTCTGTTCCACCTCGGCAATGGGGCCGGCATTGCGACGCGCGCCATCTTCCAGCAGCGGATAGTTGAACAGATCATTGGTCAACGTCCCGTCGAACCCAATCGCCTTCAGTGCCGCAATCGATCCCTCGAGGTCGATGCAGCCGTCACCCAGCGGCAAATGAAGCGCGTAGGTTTCTTGATCACCATCAGAGAAATGGAGATGACGAATCCGTTTGCCCAGCACCCCGATCGAATCGACGGCGTCATCCTTCTGCCCGACCCCATAATGACAGAGATCGTAGAGAATTCCGATGGAACCCTCGGGCCGCCCCTCCGCTAGGGCATCTATGAAATCAATCGCCCAGGAGTTCTCCATACTCAACGTATCCGGATGGGGTTCGAAGGTCAGTCCAAGTCCACCCTCGTGACACCTGTCCGCCACGCGTTGGAACAAATCGATGGTTGCCTTCAAACACGCTTCCGGTGATCGGTCTCCGTTAACCTTGGCCCATGGATCATGTGAAATCACCATGCCCAGGTCCAGATCGACCGCCCAATCGATCGCACGCTGAAAATCGGCCACCGTTTCGTCGAAGGCGGCATACGGTTCCACCTCGACCCAGCAGTCGAAGCCATAGCAGAAAAGCCCCAGTTCGCTCGCCCATTCGGCGAAACGCTTCCGGGTGCCTGCGCTCACCAACCTGTAATAGAAGGGAGGGCGCGAGACCTCAACGGCATCGAACCCGGCCGCCTTGATCTTGCGGCAAATCGATTCGATGCTGTGATCCTCGTGAAAGCTGACAGCGTTGAGGCGTGGCATAACGGTTCTCCCCTAGCGCCCTTGGGGCCAGATGATCGCGCGGGCTTCGTCGGGCGTGGCGACTTCCCTTCCAAGTTCACGCGAAATCCGGCCGATCTTCTCCACCAACTCGGCGTTGTTCCTGGCATATTCGCCGGAGGAGAGAAACGGATTATCCTCCATCCCAACACGAACATGGCCTCCAAGGATGATCGCCGTGGTCAAGATCCTCCACTGTAATTCCGGATCCATCACGCTGGTGTTGTAGATGAATCCCTCCGGGAGATGGTGATGATTGTAGAGCATTGCTTCCGGGGTCGGCGGTGTGTAACTGCCCCCACGCCATCCGAGGAAAAACGTAATCCAGACCGGTGTCTTGAGGATTCCCTTCTGAACCATGCGCTGCGCGTTCCAAACTCCGCCGTAGTGGAAGCATTCCGCCTCGATCTTCACGCCGAGCTCTTCCGTCGTGACGCAATACTCCTCAAGCTCCGGCCGGTTGTGCAGCCCATAGAGCTCCACCGGTTCGCGTCCCGGCTCGTAATCGAAGCATTCGTCGTGCGGATTGAAGCAGGTCGAGATCATGTCCGGCTTCTGATCCTTCATCAGCTCCCGGCGCTGTGGAAATCGACCGTTCGCGATGCCGTACTGGATGATCGGCGGCGGCGATCCACAGCCGTCGAGGATGTCCTGTCGGAACCGGCCCCAACCCCGGATGTCGAGATCGGACAGGCGGGTCCCGTCGGCCTGGATCTCCTCGTCGATGGTGTAGGGACCGTGCAAATGGCAGATCGCGGCACCGGCGTTGACGCTGCGCACATACTCTCTGGCCACCTCGTCATAGCCCTTGGGCGTCGGATTGTGCGGGTTACTCGGATAGGCCATCGTGCTGTCGCAGGTGACGGTGATGATCAGTTTGTCCATGGTCAGTCCTCCACTACGGATTGGGATTGCTGAGTATTCGTTGCCGCTCGTTTGGCTGAAGCAAACACCTCCAGGGCCGTACCGGAAAGAAATGCTTCCTGATCCGGACCCCTGAGGAATTCGGTGTGTGAACGGGCCATGCTGACCAACTGCGGATAACTGGCCGACGTCAGAAGCCCGGGCACGTCCGTGCCCCACATGATCCGTCCCGGTCCGATGCGATCGAATGCGCGGCGCAGGTATGTCTTCATGGTGGGATAGGGAAAGGCCTCATCCGTCAGGTATGCTGGAATGCCGGCGCAGTCGAACCAGACATTGGGCAGCGTCCCCAGATCGATCTGAGCTTCCCACGCGCCGAGCAATCCGGATTCGGCCTCGACTTCGGGGTTGAGTTGGCCGAGATGGGCGATGACAATGTTGAGGCCGGGATGGGACTCGGCCATGTGTCGCACAGCGTCGGTTTGATAGGCACGGGTCCCGGCGGTGCCCAGGTCGAGCACGAGCCGCTTCCCGTGCTCGTCAATCGCCTGCCACAACCAGGCCAGCTCCGGGTCGTCCAGGCGGGCTTCGGGGTGCAGACCGCACAACCCGGTTGGGACACTGCATTCCATCTTCACGGCACAGAATTCGGGTGTCTCGAGGAGGTGCTCGATCTGCGCGCGGGGCTGTTCCCATGGATCCAGATAAGCGGCACCCATGAAGCGATCCGGATGGCTCCGCACAGCTTCCAAAACATACTCATTGCAGACGCCGTAAAACGGACCTTGGAGCAGGACCGCTTTGTCGACCCCGGCCCAGTTCATATGCGCGATCAATGCCGCGGGCGTGAATTGAACGTCTTCGGCAAAGGGCGGTAGAATCTGAATCTCTTCGTTCCCCATTCGTGCTCGGCCGTAGCTGAGTCCCGAAACCGAACCCACGCCGATGTGGCCGGCCAAGCGGGGAAATACGTGCGCGTGAACATCGATCACTACCGACATGGTTTCAGATTCTCAGAGAGTGACACCAACGCCGAGTTGTTGCGCGGTCTTTTTGATTTGCCGCCACGTTTCTTCATCCAGCGGCACGCCGGACTTCAGCCGGATCTCACGTGTCCGGAAGTCCAGGGCGCCGGGCATGATCACTTCCCTGTACCCCGGAGCCGGGGAACTGCTGGTCATGTAGACGCCCAGATCGTCCATCAAGCCACGGAAACGTTCGGCGCCGCACAGACTCTCCGGATCGATCGCGAGCAGGAACAATCCGTTGACATAGGGAAGGTCCTCGCTGCTGCGATTGCCGCCCATGCATCCGCCCAGGATTTCCACGAGCAGACCGAGGCCAAACCCTTTGTAACCGACCTCACTCCCGAACGGTTTGATCGTGCCGCGCGGCGGGCCGTAAAAGAGATTCGGATCGGTCGTCGCTTTGCCGTCGGCATCCTGAATCGCATTACCCGGGGCCGGCTTGCCTTCGTTCCGCAGGAGTCGGAGTTTGCCTTCGGAAATCATGGAGGTGGACATATCCATGACAATCGGTGTGCCGCCTGTGGGGACGGCATAGGAAAGGGGATTGGTCGCCAAACGGCCGTCTTTACCGCCCCACGGCACAACCCAGTGGCCCTGCTTGGAACTGTTGGCCACCGCAAAAGCGAACAGACCGTTCTGCGCAAGTTTCTGTGTGTAGGATCCCAAGCGGCTCACATGCTGGCCATTCTGGCTGACCACGCTGGCCATTCCCGCCGCACGCGCCTTTTCCGTGGCGATGGCCACCATGCGCGTTGCCGTGAAAGGGCCGAAGTTGAAGCCGCAGTCGACCACGGCCGAGGTGGGGGTCTCTTTGACGATCGTGATCGGTGCCCCCGGCTTGATCTTGCCGGCCACTGCATCGTTCGCATACTGGACGAATCGAATCACGCCGTGGGAATCCAGGCCCATCAGACTGGCCTCCACGAGTTCGTCCGCCACGATCCTGGCTTCTTCCTCCGGGGCTCCGGTAGCAACCAGGAGGTCCGTTCCGACTTTTCGCAACAGGGCATGATCGAAGATCTTCATCGTGCTCATCAATAGCCGCTCCCTGTCATGCTGGCCACTTGGCCGAGATGTCGCCGTATATGGGCCGTCACCTGGTTCGTATGCGAGATCATATGACTGAAATCATTGCCGACTTGAAGCCACTGGACGCCGCGATCCGCCATCTTGCAGGCGTACTCGCGATCGGGGCCCATGCCGGCGCCGACAAAGATGCCGGCTTCGCGGGCTTTCTGGATGATCGTCTCAATAGCGGCAACAACGTCCGGGTGTTCGACTTCCCCCAAGCGGCCCAGGGCACCGGATAGATCCCAGGGCCCGATGACCACCGAGTCCAGGCCGGGCACGCGGACGATCTCGTCCAGAGCATCGTAGGCTGACCTGGTTTCGATTTGTACGGAAACGAAGATCGCTTCGTTTGCACGGTCCATGTAGTCTCGGCCCCCGTCGCGGCCGTAGTTGGTGGGAACACGGGGTCCATATCCACGGCGGCCGACCGGTTCATAGCGACAATTCTCCACGACCTGCTTGACTTCTGCTTCCGTTTGGATCTGCGGGACCACGATGCCTTCCGCCCCTGAGTCCAATGCCCCCTTGATATAGGGAACGTCGGGAGAAGGAATTCGCACAATCGCCGGCTTCGCCTTCGCGCGCGCGGCCAGGAGGTGTCCGCTCATCATTTCCGGGCTCATCGGAGAGTGTTCGGCATCGAGCCAGATGAAATCCACCGAATCGGCAAGCGCCTCCGTTACCAGGGGGTCGGTGAATCCGACGGAGACTCCAATAAGGACTTCCCCTTCGCTCAATCTACGACGAAACTCGGTTATGGCTTGCATATCCGCAATCCCCTACTCTCGATGTCATCGGTCTGGTTCTCATCTTGTGGCGACACGAAACAGCGATTCCCTTGTTGACGCATTTCCTGTTACTCGTTGAGCGCCAAAAGCTCTTCGTCTGAAAGAGGGAGCGGGCGCAGATGCAGTCCTCCATCCACAGTCACCTGGCTGCCCGTTGAGTACGAGGACAATTTGTCCGACAGGAAAAAGGCGGCCATGGTGCCCACTTCCTCGACGTTCCCGACACGCCGCAGTGGGATCTCCTGCTTCAGTCTCTCAATGCGTTCATCCGGAATGTGGCCTGTCATGCGTGTTACAAAATGACCCGGGATGATCGCATTGACGCGAATGCCGAAAGGCGCCAGCTCAACGGCCAAGGTTTGTGTCATGGAGGTCAACCCGAGCTTGGAGATGCGGTACAGAGTCTCAGTGGCTTGCGGAGTGTACATGGCGGTCGAGCCGATGATCACGATGGCGCCGCTCTTGTTCTTGATCATATGCCTGGAGACTTCCCGACATGCGAGAATGGCGCCGATCAGATTGGTCTTCAGTGTGTTCTCAATGGCCTCCAACGTGATCTGGGTGATGGGTTGGTGCCAGGTCCAGGCGGCATTGTTGACGTACCCGTCCAAGGTGCCGAATGTCGCTATCGCGGACGCGACCATATTCACGACATCGTCTTCCCTGCTGACATCGGCTTTGATGGTCGTTACCTCAACGCCATGGTCACGCAGCGGCTTGACCGCGGACTCGTCAGGATTTCGGCTCGCAATAGCCAGATTGACGCCCTCCTGGGCCAGTACGGACGCGATCCCCAGTCCAATTCCGCTGCTGCCTCCTGTGATGAGTACGTTCTTACCCTTAAGTCCTGTATCCATGATCGTCGTCCTGTTCTCTGTCGTTTCTCGCCGTCTTTCCCAACGCATGATGTCGTCTGTCAGCGCCTGCTCGATCCGGTTGCACATCGCCACGATTGGGGTGGATCCTGACAGCGATTCGTGCAACGCCCTGAGTGAGCGGCGCGGATTACCGCGTCCGCTCGACGCAGTTGTTGGGCGATGCTTTTATTCATGTAGCGGAGCTTCTACCCTAGACGCTTTTGTGGTCCCTTTCTCCGGACTCCGATCTTTGCGATATCAATGGGCTGAAAACCCAACGTGAGAGCCGGCGACTCCGCCTGCAACCTGTAGTCGCCGTTAGCCGCATCCACAAAAAGGGGATCGGCTACCAGCGAGTTGACGTCATAGACATCCTCATCCCGGCCGTACATTCCCGGCCAGTCGGAGAAACGGACACCTTCTGTCATTAAGGGATGGTCTTCTCCTGTCTCATGCCACGGGTTACATTTTGCTATCAAGGGATTGTCCTCTTCCTTCTTGAAAAAGAGGTTATTGTCGCATTTCAACAGTACTTTGCACAGAGGGGACTGCTTGGCGAGATCAAGAAAAGGATCCTTGCCGCCCAACGTGTCGTAGAAGACGTTCCTCGAAACTACAGTGGCAAACTCCGGATAACAGCAGTGGGCCATGATGGAGATATGGTTTCGTCCGGGATTAACGACGATGTTGTTCTCAATGATATTGTTGTGTCCCTTGACAAGAATTCCGACTCCATACCCCCTGGGCAAGGTGTCTATGACGATATTGCCATACACAATGCAATTGCTCGACCAGTTATCGAGGTAGATTCCCATCGTAATGGAATACCCCAGTCCGCTTGTGTCGGCGTTTCCCGTGTCGGAGATGAAGTTGTACCTGATGACATGCCCCGGCGGTTCGATTTCCGGAGGCATCTCATGCCAGCAGTTTATGGCGCCGTTGTCATGGGTGACCCTGCATGCGCGGGTGATGCGATTGTACTCGATGTAGTTGCGGCCGTAGCGGCTGTTGCCCAGGTTGATAGCGTGATGGGGTACATCGCTGATCTCGTTGTGCGCTACTCGGTTCCAGTTGCCGAGACCCGGGAATACGCCGGCGACATAGGTGTCAACAAGTCCGATGTGGTGAATCCTATTGTCTGTAATCTCGTTGAAAATCGGATGAGGGATGCCAGGGGTGCCGCCGGTTTTCTGGTAGATGCTGTGCTTTCCTCCCGCCAACACGACGCCGTTTGCGCCCGCGTGGCTGATTTCATTGCGCCGGATCAGGTTCCTCTCATTGTGGTGCCGCATGTAGATTCCATTACCGCCCACATTGAAGATCCTGTTATCCTCGATACGGCAGTCCACACAGTTACTCATGTAGATCGTTTCACCGCAGTATTCCCAGTCCATCTGGGGCGCCATTGCGCCAATCCCGTCCACGTCGTGGTAATGCGAGCTGGGCTCACCGCCCCTGGTTTCGGTGAAAACGAAACCGGATATGCGGAGATTGGAGACCCCTTCCATGTGGATGAGACACTTCACAAGGGGGACGACCACCTCCATTTCCTCAATGGAACCTTTCGGGGGCCAGAAATAGAGAATCCCCTCTTCAGTATCCACACACCATTCGCCCGGCTGGTCCAGTTCCTCCAGAATATTCTCGACGATGAATTGACAATTCTCGGGATGGTGCAGCTTCTTGGGACAATAGAACGGGTTGATATCAAAGCTCCTCATTCCGTGAACGAGTCGAATGATTTTCTTGTCCGGGTCGATGGATTTGATCCGGATCAAGGCGGAATCGCCCCACATCGTCTGGCGGGGCATAAGAAACAGCTCGCCTTGAGCGGGCTTGCTCCAGAAACCACGAAACGCGTCCGGCTCATCCCAGACAATGTACGGTTCGCTCGATTCAAGGGCGGCGTCGTCCGGTTTGCTTCGTGCCCATCTGCCGTTCCAGCGTGCGGCATCCGGGTCCAGATTCGGATAGCGCGCGCGGGTCTGACGTTCGCCATCCGCGAACAAGTACCTGAACGCAATTGCTCCCCCTTTGGCCTCTGGGAACTCGCATTTACAAATTTTATCCTTGTAGGGCTGCCATCCGGTCACGCGCCGCCCGCCGCTAATAACCGGCTCCTCACCGGGATATGCGGTGTAGGTGATGGGGGTCTTGTCAGTGCCGCTGTCTGCTGCGGTAAGATCCAAACATCGGTCAAGGTAGTACTTGCCGCCTCTCACCATCACCGTGATGGGATGCGACAGACCTGCTTCGCCCGCGGCATTCTTCAACTCCCGTACCGCGTCGCGCGCCCGCGCCAGAGTGGCAAACGGCGCATCGAGGGCGCCAGGGTTGGTGTCGTAGCCGTTTGGAGAGACATAGTAGTCGGCCTCTGTCGTAGTCGTGCTCATGATCTATCTTCTCCCGTGCACAGTTGTTCTTTTCGTATCCCAATTCGCTTGATGTCAATCGGCTGAAAGCCAAGTTCCAGAGCCGGGGACTCCGGTCTCAACCGGTAGTCATCTGATCCGGGATCAACGAACAAGGGGTCTGCAATCACTGAGTGAGTATCGAAACCCATCTTCTGCCATTCCACGAAGGGTGTCTTCCTGCGCCAATCAGGGGCCATGCTACTGTAGTCACAACATACAGGATACTCCACGCCGCTCACGTTGAATATCAGGTTGTAATCATGCTGTGCGATCTCTTTCTCGGACCAGCCGTCTATGTAATAAGGGATGCCGTACACCATGACATGCCCGCCTTCTCCAGGGGGCCTGGTTCGCTCCGGTCGCGTGAAGTAGACAATGTTTCTATTGACATGCTGGCTCCTCCAAACGTCCGGCATATTGTAGGGACAGTGCCAAATAGCGACGCCACAGTCCGCAAAAATGTTGTTCTCAATGAGATTGCCATTGCCGCCGTGAACAGAGATGCCGATGGGACAGCGAATCACTATGTTCCCGTACACCAGGAAGTTGCTGGCGTTGTTGTCAAGGAAGATGGCGATCGTCATGCACGTCCCTCCTCCTACCTCTCCTTCCTTACCGCTGGAGCCTTGCAAGTCTGCAATCAGATTGTGCCTTATGACGTGCCCTGCTCTTTGCTCGGATTGTTCCTGCTCTCCACCATACTCCATCCAGCAATTGATGGCAGCGGTCTCACTCAATTCCTGGGAGGCCCGGTGAATCTCGTTGTACTCAACGATGTTGCGGCGAAATCCATTATTCCCAAGATTGATGGCATGGTGTGGCACATCCCTGATCAGGTTATGGTCAATGAGATTTCCTCCACTGATTCCAAGGAATACCCCGGCAGAATACTTGTCAAAGAAACCGTTGTGGTGAATGAGATTATGCGAGACTCGGCAGTTGAGCGGGTGCTTCTTCCTGTTTCCGAGCAGGCAAATTCCGTTGGCGCCCACTTCACTGATTTCATTGCCGCGCACGAGGCTCCGGAAATTGTAGCCCTCAAGATAGATTCCATTCCCACCGAGTCCGCAGAGGCTGTTATTCTCAACGATGCAGCGTTCGGTCTCCACCAAATGGACAGCATCGCCACAATACTCCAGGCCGGCAATGGGGAACATGGGGCCGTAACCTTCTTCGCCACCTGGAGGATGTTGATTGTCTCCACCAATGGTTTCGGTAAAAGCAAAGCCGGAAATCGTGACATATGAGGCGCCACACAGATCAACCAGGCGGCTCAGCAGCGGTGCTACGACTTCCATCTTCTCAAGTGACTCAGCGGGGGGCCAGAAATAGAGGATTCCGTCCTCTGAATCCAGACACCATTCTCCGGGCTGATCCAGTTCCTCTAGCACATTTTCCACACAGAAGCGATTGCCGGGGCAAAATGGGCTCCTCATCGTCCACCAGGAAGCAGCTGGTGGTAAAAGCGGGTCAGGACGCAAACCAGGCCAGGCATCCACACCCCGCCGCGTACTGCGCGTCAAGGTGATGATTCGGTTTTGCTCGTCCACTGCCTTGATCGGAATAATATCATTGTGCCAGTTAGCTCCGGGGTAGACGTTGACCTCCGCCTCCGAAGGCTTTGCCCAGTGATGGCGAAACGCTCCCTCCTTGTATTTGAAAGCGGTCGTGCTGTCCTCTTCTGCCGGTCCTTCCATGAAAGCCAAGCCGCCATAGACCGGGTTGTTCGTGTCGAACTTTGGCCACCGTGCCCTTGTCTGCCTCTTGCCATTGCAGAAAATCTGGCGGAATCTCCACTTGCCGCCTTTGGCTTCCGGAAGCTCGCATTGAAGAATCCTTCCCTTGTAGGGCTTCCAGTTTGTGATGTGTCTGCCCCCGCTGATGACCGGCATCTCACCGGAATAGGCGGTGTAGATAACAGGCGCCTGCGAAGTGCCGCTATCGGCCTGGGTGAGATCAAGCGTCCTATCGAAGCGATACCGTCCTCCTCTCACCATGATGACAACCGGTTCCTTCAACCCGTCCCTTGCCTGTGCCTTCAGTTGACGTACCGCGTCCCGCGCCCGAGACAATGTGGCAAATGGCCCATCTGTCTTCGCCGCATTTGGTTCTGCCGGCTCTCCCGACCAACGGTCATTGCCGTTCGTTGCCACAAAGAATGCGGCGCTTGCCTCCTCGCCAGGTGAATCGCTCTCCCGGAGTACTTTGGTCCTCATCTTTCCATGCCTCCTTTACGAAGCCTATCCCAACGACAAGCCTATCAGACCTGCGATACCGAGAAGACATGCCGGCCCATCCAGACGCTCGTGATACAAGAACCGGCCCAGGATCAAGACCAGGATGACCGGCGCAGCAATGGTAAAGGGAAACACTACTTCAGGCCCGACATAGTTCAGAGCAATCAGGGTAGAAGCCCCAATAATCGCCGAGAGGGTTCCATTGCCCATGCCTGCCAGCATTTCCTTCCGCCTGAACCAGGTCCCGCGTAATCTCAGAACCGAAGGCGCTTGTATTACGGCAGAGATTGCCATGAAGGCAAAAACGATTGCGAACGGGCTGCTGGGAGCACTAATGCTGCCGGCAAGCTGAGCCGTCATCGAGATTCCAGCCAACACCCAGCCCAGTGAGGCCGAGAGAAACCAGCGCGGGGAGATTCGGGATGTTTGTGCGGGAGAACTCGATCCCCTCTTGCTGAAACCGAATGAGACGAGCGAAAGACTCACCAGAGCGACTCCCGCGGTCGCCCACCCACCGAGAGGATGGGGCTTTAGCCAGATAGCGCCCAATACCACGGGCCACACGAGCCCCATGTTGTTCATGGCTACCGTAGGACCCACCGGGCCGATCTTGAGGCAATACATGATCAGTCGGCAATAGCCAAGAACAAACGCACATGCTATCACGGCGCCGATAGCCCACACTGTGGGCTGACGAAGCGACTGACCCAGTGCGAGGGCAGAACAGCCGGACACAAGTGCCGCGGTCGCAGACAACCAGAAGCAGTACGCTTCTGACCTTCCCCCGTTATGCATAATCCAACGATTGACAGGCCAAATCAGGGTTGCACCAATAACTGCAATACTTATCAGCAAAACGCTCATGTTGCGCTTCCTCTACTTTGCCTTCTTGATTCTTAAGCCAATCTTGGTCGCATCTGTTTTCACTCACGCTTGTCCCTGCTCGAAGAGCCGGATAGAACTATGCATCGAATCGCTATGGTCAACGACCAAGCTCACCGGCGGCAATGGAGCGTAGCGGAATTGCCGTCCGGTGCAGCGCCTTGTTATATTTTCCTTGATTATCCTTTTCAGACTTGCCCGTCTTTTTCAGATGGAGCCGGGACAACGGACGCTTTTTTTTCATGCTTGTTTGACAGCAGTTTTATACTCTGCTATTTGCTCTAAGAGGGTGAGCTGTTCTATCCTTTCAGTTTTATATTCTATTGGTATTGCTTTAAAATTGGAAATCAACGCTTCAATCATTGGATTACGGTTTGTCTCTTTCCCACCAACGTGGTAGAAATGCTCTCTTGTTAAAAGCTCAAATTCACCCCAAAGAGATTCTATATAATCATTTTTTCGATAATCATTATGATGCCATGTTGATAGAATGAATGATGAAGGAACATTCTTCAATGAATTGTAAAGTTCCTTTTCCTTCATCTCATCCCAACCATTGAAATAATCCGTATGTCTATCAATGTACGGTGGGTCACAGTAAACTATGTCATTTGGATTTGCCATTCTTATCGTATCTTTGAAATCTTGACATATGAATTTGAAATCATTGAATTGAAGCAAGTAATAAATATATTCAACTTGATTTACTATCTTTGTGACATAGGCTTGAGCGAAGCGTTCTGGTTTGCGGCAAAAAGGCACATTAAAACCACCTTTCCGATTGAACCTTATCATCCCGTTAAAGCATGCCCGATTGAGAAGAAGAAAGTCTAAAGGAGCATGTTTCCCATTAAATCTATCTCTTATCCTATAATAGTGTGATTCTCCCTTTTCCAATAATTCAGACCCTTCCTTTTGTAAATACGATTTCACTTTTTCTGGGGTAATTTCTTTTCTTTGTATTGCTGTGTAAAAATTGATTAAATGGGGATTAGAATCACTCATTACAGCCGATTTCGGGCAAACATTAAATGCAACAACACCTGTACCCATAAACGGCTCAATCCAAGTACCAGTGAATGGTTCTGGTATAATACTGCTAATCCAAGGAACTAATTTAGTCTTGATTCCCTGAGATTTTATGGGTGGCACATATATTCTATTATTCATCAATTTCCCTTCACTCCCCAGTGCGTTTCGGTACGATTAATTTTGTGTCACCCTTTTTGTATTCAACGAATTCTTTAAGATTTGAAATTGTTACAGTTTCATTTTTGTCATTAGTTGTCTTGATTTTTCTGTAATTTATCCAATATTCATCAAACCATTTCTCTCCGAGCTTTGAGAACATGCCGCGCCCATTTACTATGTCATCAATATGAGAAATGCTCCCAATATTTGCGGTATTGCCACTTCCGCCCTTATCACTTGCAATTTTCCATTTCTCAACAACAAAGAATTGGAAGTCTCTGACAACAGAAGATATTGATTTTAGTTTTGAAATATCATATCTCTTTGTTTCATCAATTGTTGCACCATCAGCCCTGCTATAGATAATACCCAAACAAAAATGTCCAGAATAATCGCTGTAAGGGAACTGGATATTTTTGGTGCTTTTGCGATTCTCAAAATATTCCCCATGTGAGCCTAATGTGAATCCGTTGCAGAGATGAGGTTTTGAGGGGTTCTTATATGTCGTCTTAAAATCAACCGCAAATTTGATCTTTTCATTTGAGGTTTTTACGAAAGAAATATCTGGATAGTAATTCTGATGTTCTGCTAAAACGATTTTATACCCGTATTTATTGGCAAATTCCATGATCTTTGGAAATAGGTGAATTTCAAGTATTTTAGATACTATTTTTGTGTCAGCGGAAATCGTGTAGATGTTCTTGAAGATGTCAATAAATCCTTTTACAGTCCATTGACCATCTTCTGAGCTGATGTGTGTTTGAAAGGTATTTACAAATTCTTCTAATTGCTTTTCAAATATTTCTTTCTCACTCATTTTCATTTCCTTTCTACAGGCCATGGACGGGGAGCATCCAAGCCGGGCAACTTATTTCTTTTCATACACATAACATGGTTTATATGGATCCGTATAACTCCCCGTATGCCGTTGCAAGTCCCGTATAGAACACTCCTGAGACAAGCATCACATCTTCCGCAAAAGAAGCATTATCAAAACATTGCGGCATGCCGGAACTCATATCTTGGTGTATTATGAGGATCCGCATAACGCAAGGCGTGCAGCGGCGCAGAGCGACCCCTGCACGCCGTGGTTAGCTGATTAATACTCTTCATCATCATATGTGTCCAAAAAGACCTGGAGTTTGTCGGAAAACTTATCAAGTTCCTTTTGTAGTTTTCTATTCTCTGTATGGTTAGCCTCAGCTGCCACATACCCTTGAATATCTTCAATCTCATCGAGTGTCATATAAATCCGTATGCTCCTGCCTTCGGAAATGGCCAGTCTACCGAAATCAGGATCGCAATAAGCATCATCTCGAATTAGATCCCGCTCGCGAAGAGTCAACTTAACCAGGACCCGGGTACCCCTTGGGATTTTCTTCTTCATCTTATTATATCAGCGAACGACAAGAATCACGGGACCAAGTGAGGCCGTCCGCGGCCTTACTTGGGTAGGGTGAATTCTCTTGTTGGCTGCTTGCATTGCCGGAATGTGGTCACACGATTATCTTCTTCCAGCTGTCAATGATCTCTGCAAATACATCTCTATAGACAAAATCGGGGCACCGATCAGGAACAAGCAATTCCTTCAGGCGGTCACCCTTGGGCTTTCTCCCCTAACAATTTTACGCAGATTTCAGTCCACTAGCTCCACGTTTATTGCCATATCTCCCTGCTGATTATGACCAATTTCATACCTTACTTGAGTGTAATAAGTCAGCTTACTCGGATCACCTTTGTGCCCTCGACTGTCGAAATATAAATTATCTTCGTAGTTCCCCCTTTTTATAAAACCGAACCATTTACCATCTCTCCAAATAATATTGATGACTCTTCCTTCGTAAACCGTTGGTTTCTCTTCCACATCCTTTACCACTTTATGCTGGGTGATAGTTGGACGTATGATTTCGATTAGTAAGTCGGTAAATTCTTTATTATCTTTGATACCGTGATGGCTTTTTCCACGAGATAGCCAAGTTTCCTGAGCATCATCAAATATGGCAAGAGTGTTTTGTAGCTGCTCATCAAAATATTGTACACTCAGCAATTGAGTGAGCTTTTCACAATATGAGCGCACAGCTTTCGATCCTACCTTGAAGGTAGGGGGCAATGAGCCTGCACCATTTCTGAAAATGAAATACAGATGCGATTTGAAGGCCTTGTATTTACTATCAATAAGCTCTTCCCGAAAGTATCTTTCAAACATGTACCAAGTTAAAGCACATGCATAGTACAAGGCTGGCTCATGGTCTTCAATAAATATTCTTCGTTTTGCTCTATCATCCCCACCATATTCTTCCAATAGCTTTGCCTCGTGTCTATGAGACTCATGTGGCATATTGAGGAACATAGCGACAAAGGTCTGTGTCACAATTCTGAGATTTACAACTTGTGTTCTCTTTATGAAAGGATCATCATTGTATTGTTTCGCTCGTCTTTCATAATATATCTTCAGTTCGCTGCCAACCGATAGAAAGAAAGGCTCCAATACGTCTTGATGGAACGGAAGTGTAGCTTCAAAGGCCTCATCGAGGACCAAGTTCTGTTTATTGGTTCCTCTGACAATCTTGTTTGCAATCCCCAAGTTCTCCGTGGAAATGACTCGTACAAGGATTTGCACCTTTTCGATGTTCGGATTATCCCGCAAGTTAAAGACCGAATTGCTGGTTTGGCAACCATTCACGATTTGCGGGTCTTCCAGTTTTACAAGCTTGTCTCTTACTTGCTCGAAATCTGAGCAAACAATCGTGACACCATTATTGCAGAGCAAGAACATTTCTGGATTCTCGGCAATCGTCTGCTCAATTTCCTTATTTACAGGCCCTTTATTTCCGAGATAGTCGCGCACATTGCTGTTGAATAGCGAGCGTCGCAACTGCCCGTCTTCCTTTGTCAATATCTTCAGAAATTCCGTTGCTTTACAGGTAAAGGTGTATGCCTTCTTTATGTCTTCCTTTGTTTTCAGGTTGGCAATCAAAGGGAATATGTCCATTATTTCGAACATAACTTCAAATCTGTTTTCCAATTCTCGGCAGAATTTGACTAGTTGTTTACCACCAACATGCTCTATTGAGACGGTCTCGAAGTAAAAATTCCCCCTTTGAAGATCATCTTGGAGTGCTCTTTGAGCCCCAATAAAGTTCCTATCATCAGAAGCTTCAGAACCGGTTGTTACATAGTAAACATACAGACATGGGGTATTATCGAGCTTAGAGATGATGTTGTGGTCAGAATATATAAAATCCTTGATATCGCGAATGTCCTTGATATGCTGATTTTCAGGCAAATAGCCGTCCGAAAAGAAGTTCTTAATTCCCAGGGTGAATTTGCTAAATTCTCCAATATCTATACCTTGCCGCAATTTGGATTGAATGAAGACAAACTCCACAACCAGCTTTCGACTTGTTTCAGCTATTTCTTTTACATCTTCCTTACTACGGACTATCCGCTCGTTGACTTTAATACCTATGCCATCAACGCCTGTGTCATTTCCCCCACCGACACATATGAAATCCAGCAACTCTATGTTTCCAGTGAACACATCTGGATAGTCCAAGCTAAATAGCATGTAATTGACGAATTTTTCAAACGCCTTAGCTTCTCTTGCCTTTTCTTCGTCCGGCGATGACCCACTGGTAACTATCTCAAAGGAGTTCTTGAAATTATTGAAATGATGTTTCAGTATTGGATCCATGATGAGTTCTCCTTGCATGAGGTTACAACCAGAATTTTCAGCACAAAGCCCAACATGATCCGTGTAACACCCTATATGCCGTTGCAGGTGCCATATAGGACACTCCCGAAAAAAGCATCACATCTTGCGCAAAGAAAGCATTAACCAAAGATTGCGGCATGCCGGAAGTCGTATCTTGGTGTTTCATGAGGATCGGCATACCAATGATTATGTGGTTTCTCCGTAACAGCCTTGGGCCGCAAAAGTGCGGCATAACATCCGAAGACCGGAAATGCCGGACGCCCCATGTTTGCCGCGCAACAAGATGCCTCATGCATTTGGCGTGTGGGGTAATATACGGTTTCTGCATAACGCACCTGCCAATCTCCGCGAGAAGTTGTTCTAAAGATAGGACCAAATCGGAGGCATTGTCAAGTCTTTTATTTCCCGCAGATCTCTATTGACTTTGGCCATGTATTGGGCTATATTTGACCCTTCGAGGCCACTTGACGCCCGAAGAGCATGGGCCCATTGCGTATTCCTAATCTGCAAATACTTCTCGTGATTGGAAGCCAAATTGCTATGATCGTTTTTCCGTACAAGAAGCACGCCATCAGAGCCGTCTGGATTCTCGCCTCGGTCCTCCTTGTCTGGATCTGCTATCTGGTCGGACGGGGAGATCGGGGCGCATCAGAGGAAGTATCCCCCGAGCCGCAGCACATCCTTTCCGATCAGGGGGAGAAGATCTTCGTACACACCGAGACGGACACCCTCCGGCGCGGAGAATCGATCTATCTTTCCCTTCAGAGACAAAGCGTCCCAAACGATCAAATCCAGGAGCTGGTCGGTGCCCTCAAGCCGGTGTTCAATTTGAAGCGCTCCCACCCCGGCGATACCTACACCCTTGCCAGCGTCAGTGCCGGGACGATCCAGCGGTTCGAGTACCATCCCAATATGGAGGAGAGGATCGTAGTCGAAAGAAAGGCGGGGCGGCTCTCCGCGGTCAAAGAGACGATTCCGCTGGAGCACTCTCTGCGCAGTATCAGCGTAGAGATCACCTCCTCCCTGTATGAATCCCTGGCCGGTTGCGGGGAACATCCGGAGCTGGCCCATGCTTTCTCCGATATTTTCGGGTGGGACATCGACTTTTCCGTGGATCCCCGAAAAGGAGATCGCATCGCACTGACTTACGAGACCTATTCCAAGGACGGGGCCTTCGTCAGATATGGCAAAATTCAGGCGGCGATTTACAAGAGCCAGAGGAAGACCTACAAAGCCATGCTATACACGGATGGTGCCGGGCACTCGGATTACTATACCCCGGATGGCCAGTCCGTACGCAAGATGTTTCTCAAATCTCCGCTTCACTTCCAGCGTATCAGCTCCCGTTTCTCCCCTCGACGTTTTCACCCCGTGCTCAGAAAATATATCCCCCATCACGGAGTGGATTACGCCGCTCCCAGAGGAACGCCCGTTCAGGCTACCGCGGACGGCCAGGTACTCCTTGCTGAGCGGAAGGGCCCAAACGGGAAGATGGTGCAGATCAAACACGGGAGCCGGTATAGCACCTTCTACCTTCACCTATCCGGCTTTGGCCGGGGCATCCGAAAGGGCGCACGCGTCAAACAGGGTCAGATCATCGGATACGTAGGGTCCACCGGACGATCCACCGGTCCACATCTGGACTACCGTTTCAAACAGGACGGGCGTTTTCTCGATCCCTTGAAAATCAGCGTCCTCATGGCAGATCCGGTGAAATCCGTGTACAGAGATCATTTCGAAAGAACTCGGGACGCGCTCTTTGGAACACTCGATCCGCTGATCGGATTGGGGGAACCTTTGGCAGAGAGTAAGACCGATGCCCCCGCTCAAGCCGCACCCATGGCGATGGGCACCCCCAAGCCCAACGGGATTTCTGGATTTTTCAGGCGCTTCTTCGAGTGAATGCGGCGCTGCCGGAGGGGGTATGAAGAGGCTGCCCATCCGACACGAACACGCTGAGAGAAACCGCAGGGAGGATTCCTTCGGTTTTCTTCTGTGTTTTTCGGCACTCCACTGGGCGGTTCAATCAGGCTCGAAAAGTCCGTTCCCCCGCTCCTGCCCCTTCAGTCTTCCATCTTCCCAAATGTCACGCGCCACCGCGTGACCCCCCCTCGGGTAATCACCGGAACGCAGAGCGAACCATTGGCGCCATACCGAGTCGGCACCGTTACGTCCTCCACCGTAGCCACGACCTTTTCGGACGGTTTGATTCCGGCTATTGTGATCGAACCGATCTGTCCGGGCGGACGGTGCAGCTCGCCGGACAAGGTCTTTCGCGCTGCGTCCCACACCACGTGAGCCAGTTCCAGACCGCCGCTCTGGTGGAAAGTGGTGCCCACAGGCCAGGGATGGAGTCGCGGCCTGCGGATAACCAGCAGCTTGATCGCCGGCCCGCAGAAGGCCACATTCAGCACACCGGGCGCCGAATCGTTCACCAAACCCGTCAGGTCGCCGGGGTGTCGGTACGCGCCTTCGGGTTTGCGTGACAGGGGCACTGTTCCCAAGAATTGTCCGGACCAAAACTCATGCGCCCAATAGGTTTTCTCCGGGTTGAGATCGATATGACTGAAATCCACCTCAAACCGCATGGGAACCTCAGCCCCCGAAGCTTCCCTTTCCGGCTCAAAAAAGTTGAACAGACCGACAAGATGCCACTCGTCCCAGTCCGCATGAATCGGCACATGCCAGACCGTGGCTCCTTGGGGCTCACAGGTCTCCTGGCTGTTCACGCCCAGGCCTTGCGTCAATGCCTGGTATCCACAGGTGCTGATCCGCACTGGATGAAAAAGATCTGCGACCTTAGCCGACGTCACTATCGGCGGCAGCACGGACAAGAGCACGCGCCAGCGATCCTCGGGAAGGGTGGTAAGATCATCCGAAATATCCACATGACCGGCGGACAGGAAGGTGGCTGTGGCCCGTATCCGAGCCTCTTCAAGCGTCCCCGGCAACCCTACAACCAGACAGGACGGCTGGAGCAGCGCCCATCGCTGGTTCTTGAAAAGGTGCACACCCAGCGCCGTGTATACGCTCCGGAGATGATGAAACCCCAATCCGGTATTTCCGGTGTCGTAGTTGGTGTAAAACATCTTGAAGCAACCGAGGTGGGCCGTCTCGCTCGCGGTGCAATCCAGCACCAGACCTTCTTCGCCCTGGGAATTCATGGCGTCCTGGACAATGCATCCTGCCAGCCGCATGCCTTCAGCGGCTTCGCTGCAGGCAATCCCTGGATCGTGACGGGCACCCGGGGTGGTGAGGTTTCCGCCGAAGTCCCACTTGAGATACCGCACTCCGCGCGCGGCCAGAGACGTAACCTGTTCCCTGACCCATTGCTGAGCGGCCGGATGCGTGATGTCCAGATGGAATATCTCCACGTGAGGTTCCCAGAACCACCGCCCTCCCGATTTCGGCTTGCCGTTTGTATCGCGCACCAGCCAATCCCTGTGCGCTCTGGCAATCGGGTGATTCTCGCCGACACAGGTAAAACCCTTCCACGCACCCAGCTCGAATCCCCATGTCTCAAGCTGCTCGGACAGCCATTTCAGGCCGTGCGGAAACCGCTCGTTTTCTTCAAAGTAGGTTGGGATATTGTGTTTTTCCCATCCCAGATCCACTTGGACAAAGCGCAGCCCCAGCTTGTCCAGGGATCTCTCCCTGGCGACGCGTGCCGTTTCCACCACGCGCTCTTCTGTGACACCCAGACGGTAAGGATACCAACTGCACCAGTTGGCGAAAGGTTTGGGGAGATCACGGACTTCGTATTTTTCCACCACGCGATCGGCGTAGTCTTCCAGCAGACGATAGGGATCGGGACCAATTTCCATAACAAGGTCCTCCAGTTCGACGACCTCTTTGGGTTCCACAGGCAGATTCGCGCCGCCGAATCCAGCGGACATAGCCGTGAATCGGTCGCTTTGGCGGAGTTTGGGATGGCCCCAGGCGACGCGAGAAGACCCAAAGGTGCCTCGATCCACGTTCTCGAATCCGGAAGGCATACGCCCTTCTGCACCGCGCGAGGAAGCGCTGATCCGTCCCTGGAAGCGGTCAAAACTCTCGAACCCGAGGAGAAGTCCCTGTCCGTCGTGTCCGCTGTATAGCATCGTCACGGCATCCGAGACAAACGATCCATGTGTGCCGTCGAGCGCCTTGCGACCGTCCAGGCCGGTCATGATCTGTCCCACCGACCGCACCTGTCCGTGATACGCGCTGTTTTCCATAATGCGCACTTGGGAAGGCACCGAACCCAGATCAAAGCGCGAGCCGCGCACCCCGCTCACCGTCAGCAGATCCACGTGGTTAAAGACCACATGCTGGCTTCCCGTATTCGTGAGCCTGTTCTTCCAGCGCAGCCGTCCCGGCGTCTCCCGGATAATGGTTTGGGCGATCACAACACCTGCGCCGACACGCCAATCCAACTCCAAGCGATCGCCCGACCACTCTCGGGCCTCGTGCAGACGGGTTCGGCTCTTCTTGCCGTTGAGGGTTGCCCGGCACCGCGCAGGTCCGATCTTCATGCCGGGCCAGCCCGGAGCAGTGATCCATACGGATCCCTCACTCATTTCGAGTTTCAGTTGCATTTCTTCGGCCATGGGGGATTCGCCTTTCGTTGAAAAATGGGTGACCAGTGGTTGCCCCGCGCTACCTGGAACCCAGCTGTGACCACGACATCCTTTCTGCGCGCCTCCGGGGTGAGCTCAAGCTCCTCCAGCTTTCCGCCACGCACCCTTCCCTCCACTACCGCATTTCTCGGCGCGTGCAGCCTAAATGCCACGTCCCGATCCCTGGGCCATGCTCCAAAAAGCCGGACCTTACCCGCATTGGCCGATTTTGCACAGGCGCTCGTGCTCGTCCCAGCTATCGGTTCGGCTGACGAGAAACACCAAATCGCCATTCTCCTCAACCCACAGGTTCCCCCCCATCTCGCCGTTTCCGATGGGCATGGAGCCGTTATGATCCTTGCTCGGCGAGTGCCAGACCACGTTGTATGGTTTGAGTGGATCGGCGGTCTTCGCAGGAACGGACTGCCCATTTTTCACGGCACGCTCCTTTTGATTGAATCGGTCATTCGAGGACCAGGCATGCGCCTCCTCATACAGCTATGGCCTGGATTCTGTCACCTCCCGGAACCAAAACCCCGACAGGTCCCCTGGACAACCATCATTTTTGCCGGCGGGATCTCGAGTTCATGCACTACATTGCCAATCGTAAGAGTAATTGATTTGGGCTCATCATCGTCCCAGTTTACATTGGAGAGGTAAACCGTAACCTTCCCTTCATCGTGATGCCATACATTGTAGCAAATTACGCGAGCATCTTTTCCGGAGATGAAAATGGCCTCCTGAGAATGAATCTCCCGGCCAATACCCTCAAGTATGGACTGAACGTCTTTCACCAGGCGGAAATCTGAAGGGGAGTCAAGAAAATTGTAGAAGAAGACTTTTCCACTGCCATTTTTGTGGCAATACAGGTGCTCGGAAATCTGTTCACACGCGACCTCACACAACATCCCCGTCCGGTATTTGCCAAAAACAGCATGACCATATCCGGCTATATTGCACCCGATCAATTCTTTCACCCGTCCCTCGTTATAGAGGCTGAAAGAGTCCGTTGGATGGGTGCGCATATCAAAGTGACATCCGATAATGAATACTGTTCCTCCATTCCTGGAATAGGCAATCAGGTTCTTGTAGATGGCATCCGTCATCGTATTCCATCCCAGAAAAGCCACCGCCCGATAGGCACTAAGGTCTGAGGTGGGAGCAATCAGATCCACCTGCCCAAAAGGCGTTCCCGCAAACAGCTTGGTCAGCGATTCATTTGTCCGGGATTCTTCGGACTCAAAACAAGGCAGCCAAGCGTCTGCTGCTTTCCAAAGCCACCGATATTCCGCCCCTTCCCATTCTCCCCAGATTTTGTCGTCCCACCTCCCGAGATCAACCAGTTCAGGAAGCTTATCATCCGGTCTCCAGAACATGGATTCAAGATTCCCGTAGATCAGCGCAAACGGGGTGGCAGTTTTGCCTCGACGCGTATCTCTGAGTGTAAACTGATAGAAGTCTCTCAATACAGCGCGCAGGTTTCGGCAATACCCATCATCCCAATCGTGTCGATCATGGGAGTTTATCTTAAACGCTCCGCTCTCCGCATAGAAGATCCTTCCCCCATAGGCGTAACAAAGGTCCAGCATCAATAAAAATCTCCGCAGTTGCCTGTCGTTGTGCGGATAGCCCAGATACCAATCGACTGCCGTATGCGTTCCAAAATAGCGCCCACTGGCTCTGGCCATGGCAAACTGGAGGTTGGCATTCGTGACGGGCTCGCAAAGAACGCCATCCGTATCTGTTTCCGGGAGGTACACCCCAAGCAGAGAAGGATCTCCACAAAGCACCTGTGCGCCTTCAACGCGCAGGGCATCCACTCTCTCCTGCAAACAACGCACGTAGGACGCTTTCCTCTCGAGCAGTGTTCCGGCTTCCCGCACATAATCCGGCTGGACACAGAGCGGTTGGAATATGAGATACGGCTCATGGTATTGGAAGCCCATGAAATACGATTTCCCTGCATCCACAATCTCTTCTTTTGTGATCGCGCTGGGAACTTCGCTGAACTGGTAATAGATGCCGTTATTGACACAATAATTGATCCACCTGAGCCAGTTTTCTCTGGATGCAGGCCTGTGAGTGGGCGTATTCCTTCCGGGTTTGGGTCTGAAGGCAACAAAGTTCCCCATCTCTGTCTGGGCAAAATGCACGAGGATGCGTTCCGTCTCGCCACTGTCATCCTGGCGATAATCGTCAAAATCGATCCCCACAAAGACGGGGTACTCCGAATGGTTTTCTATCACCTCAAATTCAGCGAAGCAGGATTTGGCTGCGCTCCTGAAGGTGATCTTTGCCGATGGAGATACTTCCAGCGCGCGAAAGGTGAATTCCGAGCCGCTTCTATTGATAAACTGAAACAGACTCTCGTCAAACTGCAAAGCAATCTGTTGAGCGGGATGATCCAGTAGCGTCAGTCCGACTTTGAAAACTTGATCCTTGTGAAGGAGTGAAGGGGAAAACTGGATGGAAAAATCATGCGCATCTTCTCTGCGCATGACCTCAGCACGATCGATCAACAAGGCATTTTTGGCGGCTCCCAAGTGAACCATTTCTATCGTGTTTTCTCCGATACGCAACGTCTCCAGTGGCAGCGGAAAATAGCGTGCAGGCCAGCCTTTGCAGATATTTTCCAGAAAGAGTTCCCCCTCATAGACAGTGGCGTCATTGAGGATAATCTCGATGGGTTGGGCTTCTACTCTCCAGTCCTCCCAAGTGGCGATTAGCTTGAGAAGAAAACGACTTCGTGTGATGTGGCTGTTTTCAAATGCCGGAAGCGAAAAAGAAGCGATGACTCGATCTCTGCAAAAACACGCAAATCGCTGTTGTGGCAGCCCATAGGCAACGGTAAAGGAGTGTATGCTTTCCCCATGTTTGTAGGGACCATACCGATCGGCACCAGAAAAATCGGTTGCCTTCAGGTGGATCCGTTCCACAATGCACTCGTGAAATCCGTATTTGCTCGCCTCAGGTTGGGTAGGCATAGCCAGATCCTTCTGTGTGTGGCATCAAGTCGACCGCTTTGTCCTCAATTCGCCCGCCCATTTTGTGGAGGATTCCGGATTCCCCTTCATCCGCTCCTCGTTCTCTTGGGGGACTCGGTTGGACGATGCGCAAACGGCAACCCAGAATCGGACACCCCATTGTTCAGTCGATCCATGGAGGACTGAGCGCTCGCAGGTCAAGTCCTAAAGTGTCTGTAAAATCGTCAATCCGAGGAAAGAGTACACCAGTCAGTCAGTTCCAGTCACCCGGATGGGAGGCCGGTCGATCTCCTCGAGCAGACTCATATCCAGATAGCGCCTGCCGGTCAGCCACTCTTCAGACTGCTCCAT
>JAZDJA010000350.1:0-7773 GCA_043804415.1 Candidatus Latescibacterota bacterium
TTCCGTCCAAGAGGGTGCCCCGGTAGTGCACCTTGACTTGATCCGTGGCGATGGGCTTGGGACCGTGGCCCTGGTTCATGACGAGGTATTGCAGGCCGCTTTCGGTGGTGATGACCTCGTCCTTGCCGGCATTCTCCGAAAGAAAGGCCTTTCCCTCCTGAAGATTCTTCTCCGCCAGTCCCTTGCTCTTTTCTGCCTGTTTATCCCGCATCCTTGTGGAAAACTCCTTCCTGATCTCAGCGGCCTCGTCGGGCGTAAGGAGAGCCTTCCTCCCTTCGAGCGTGTCCCGCAGGCCGGCTGTGAACGAATCAATGTCTATGTCTTCCCGTATCTCCCTGAGGGAAGCTCCTATGTCCATGCCCAGGGCGTAGCCAAATCGCTCCGAGTCGCTCTTGAGCGCTTTTTGTGAGGGGCTCTTTTCCCCGGGAGCGCAGGACTGAAGCGACAGGGACAGGACCAACGCGATCAGCATGGACAAAATCGGTTTCATGTTCATCTCCTCCTTGTGGTGGTTTTTCTCCTTCAGGGCGAATTTTCACGCCCGCGGACTTCTTCCTGGCAACTCCCTCCGTCCAGGGCACAAAGATAAGGCAAACGGGCCGAAAAACCAAGTGCGAATTTGGGTGCCTGGTTTTTCAGCGGGCTTTTCGCGGGATCTTCGGAATCCGCTGGGAACTCCCTTATGGTCCTGCGCCCATGTCTCTCTTTGCGTCCTTCCGAGCGGCGTCCGCTCTTCCGTGGGGGAGCAAGGGCCGCCATCCCGTTCCATTCACTCAGGACGCCTCGAACCGGACCTCCCAGGTGACCTGCCCGGACGTTTCGCTCTTGAGCGTGACGACGAGCACCGGCCCTTCCTGAGAAGTCTCGATCTCCGTCCCGGGCGCTCTCACCCCGACGCATCGGCATCTTTGGCCCTCGTGCTCGGTCAGGACGCGGATCTCATACGGATCCCCGGCCACCAGCATGCTTTTGCCGGAGAGCACAGCATCTTCGTATGTCAGCGACTCCAGGTCCGGGTACCCCTGGGTGAGGTGACGACTGGTTCCCAACAGCAGGGGCACCTTCCCCAAAGCGCGAACGCACAGCACCCGGCAGGATTCCGGTTTCAGCTGGAAGGTTTTTCCGTCCCCGAGTTCGCCCAGGTAGGTCTTCTCCCAGACGTCGTAGAGCACATACCGGCCCGGGGGCAGGCCCAAAACCTCGGGGGTGATCCGCACCTCGGCGTCATTCTTCTCGTACCAACGGAAGAGGCCGACCACATCCCAACTGTCCCAGTCCTTGGCCACCTTCAGGTCCCAGATCTGTGGATAGGGTCCGTGCGGGAGCCTGGAGAAGAGCTCCATGGGCCGGATATCCTGGGCCGGGAAGACCCGCCTGAGAAGCTCCACCCGCTCCTCGGGCAATTCATGCACCCGATCCGAATTGAGCAGTATCTGGCCGCTGAGGCCCAGAAGACTCGACCAGGCCTGTGCCTGATCCATGGTCAGGGATTGTCCCACGATGAGTACATCCGGGTCATTATACCAGGCGATCGTGTGCATCCAGTAATTGGAGAAAGTGGCTCGCAGAGCAGCTTCCGCGCCCTCCCAGCTTCCTCCCACATCCGGTCCGGTTCGACAGCAGTCCCCATACCCCATGGCTCGCCACTGTGTGGAGCAGATCAGGAGCGTCCGCTCAGGTCCCATGGCATCGCGGATGATGCGCAACCAGTCCCTGTACGCCTCGTCGGGAGTAACCGAAGGATCGTGGAGCTGATCCCGGCAGAGTGCGTACCACTGGTGCATTTCCCCCTCGCCGTCAATCTTGAAGAAACCGAAACCCCACTCCCGGGACATCGTTCGGAAGACCTTTCCGAACCACTCTCCCTTGACCTCGGGATGAGTTGGATCCACATAGGGGTAGTCGAGGAACCCGTGGAACACGTCCCCGTTCGCGTGCCGCAGGACCCAGTCGGGCTTCGTCTGGAGATACCGCGAGTCCACTTTGCCCAGCGACTGCGGCATGACCCAAATGCCGGGGGTGAAGCCGGCGGAACGGATGTAGTCCGCAATCCATTTTGGCCCACGGGGAAAAAAATCTTTGCGCCACTCGAGCCAGCTCTCACCCTCGTAGCCCTCATCCAATTGAACCACGTCGCACCCAAACGGTTTCAGGTGCTCCTTCAGCCAATCGGTTGTGGTGACGAGATCCTCTTCTGATGCGGTGTTTCCGCAGCAATACCAGGACTCCCAGCCGGAATGCGGCAGCGGGTGATGGGTTCGGTCATAGGGGATGTAGTGGGGCATGCCCCGGCCTTCGGTGATAAAATCCGCGATCACCTCAGCGGACAGGACATCCGGGATCGCCCCGAAGGTCGCCGTCACCTGCGTCTCCACACGACACGCTCCGGATTTCCGATCTCTCGTGATCTGCCGCTGTCCGTTCGCGCCAAACCGGAGAAGCCGATCCGTCCATTTGTCGAAAAGACTGTCGCAGAGCCTGCTCTCCACCGCCCCCAGTCCGGACTGGAACACCTGTGGAGAGGCTCCGGGTTCGATCCGGCAGAGGTAAGGTTCTTCGCCCCAGTGGACGTTTCCGTAAAGGGCGTATTCCCACCACCCTCCGATAGGGTAGAGCCTGATGCAAACCCGCGTGGGGCCACAACTCACTTCGAGGAGATTCCCCTGTGCGATCTCACCCTGATGGATGAAAGAAAAGTGGGTGATCACCTGATCCCCGGCCGGAGCGGGCACGGTATAGGGTTTCCCATAGGGCCGAAGGGCCAGATGAGTCTCCCCCTCTGCCTCGCGGGCGCAAAGACCGACCCCTTCCAACACCAATAAGCCATCGTAGGACACATCCAGACGTCCGTTATTCAGTGTGGCATCCCATCTCATAGTGCTTTGCCCTTCCTGTCCCCCGGGCTATGGGGGACCTTTCGACTTGAACGCTGAAGAACACGGAAGAACTGCGAAGAAACCTGAAAACCCGATCGAACACTGAAAAACACTGAAAGGAAATTGAGCACTGAAAAACATTCAGGAACACTGAGGAATGAGGGAGCAGACCGAAAGAGTCGAGCCTATCGGATCTGTTTTGTCCGGGGCCTTCTGGGCTTATCAGTCTGCGATCCCGGGTTACAGTACCAGTCTCATTTGTTCATCCGGCCAACCTTTTTGGCGTGCGGCAGCATGGCCGCCGCACGATTGGATACAGAAGAAGGGACCGGGTGTTACTCGGACATGCGGGAAGGAATCACCAGTCCACCACCGAGCCATCATCCGGGGAATAGGTCTGCGGATTTTTCCAGTCCTCGCTGGTGATCTGTTCGGATAGGGCTTCCTCATCCAGTTCGATGCCCAATCCCGGGCCATCTGGAATCTCGATATACCCGTTTTTCACCACAAAGGGATTCTTGAGGACCCCTTCTCCGAGCGATCCCTGTTCCTGCGCCAGAAAGTTGGGGATTGAGGCATCCAGTTGCAGACAGGCTGCCAGCGCAATGCACCCGAGCGGACAGTGCGGGGCAATGCCCACATAGTAGCTCTCGGCCATTCCCGCGATCAACCGGCACTCAAAAATGCCGCCCGCGTGGGAAAGATCGGGCTGGAGGATGGAAGCGGCGCGCTTCTCGAGAATCTCCCGGAAACCCCACTTGGTGTATACGCGCTCTCCGGTGGCAATGGGGATGTGCGTCTTGTGTGCCAGTTCCGCCAGCACATCCACATTCTGGCACTGCACCGGCTCCTCGATGAACATCGGCTGGTAGGGCTCCAGTGCTTTGATCAGGAGCATCGACGTCTGTGGATTGAGCGCGCCATGAAAGTCGATGGCAATGTCCACCTTGGGTCCCACGGCCTCCCGCACGGCCGCAAACATGGATTCCGCCCGCCCCACAAAGGCCAGCGATTCGATGATCCGGGCGGGGCCTCCGAAGCCGGCCTTCAGGGCCGTGTATCCTTCCGCCACATGGCGCTTGGCATTCTGGACCGCCTGCTCCAGATTCTCGCCTCCGATGCCTCCGTACACCCGAACGCGATTCCGCAGCGGACCTCCCAGCATCTTATAGATCGGCATGCCCGCGGCTTTTCCAGCCAGGTCCCAGAGCGCCTGTTCCACGCCGGAGAGTGCGCTGACCAATATCGGTCCGCCCCGGTAGAAGGCATGGCGATACATCGCCTGCCAGTGGTGGACCACCTGAGTGGGATCTTTCCCCAAAAGATACGGCTCCAACTCAGCCACGGCGGTGGCACATGTCAGGGCCCGGCCCTCCAGGACCGGTTCTCCCAGCCCGATCAATCCCTCGTCCGTATGGATCTTCAGAAACAGCGAGCGGGGTTTTACCAGAAACGTCTCCAGCTTGGTGATTTTCATCCCATCCTCCATTTGTTGATCGTTGACTCCAGATGCGTGATGAGCGTGAAGCTTGAGGAACAGGCGCTCATTCCTCATCGCCGATTTATCGTTCCTGCCGTGAGTCCGCTCCCTCGTCTCCCCGAAACGCCCGCTTCAAACGCCGCCAGGAACCGCTGTAAGGCGGGGCGCCTGCGCTCAGTATCCCACGCCGAACGCAGGCGGATGGACCTATGCGCACTCGCACCCTCCGGATGTGATCTTCTCGATGGGTTCGACGCGCGGACACCCGTGCGTTTTGATGATCCGGGGGGACGCCCATCTTGCGGCATTGGTGAGAACCTTGAGTACATTCTCATCATAGAAGATGGGAAAGGTCTCATGCCCGGGCCGGAAGTAGAAGATGCGGCCGTGCCCGCGCTCCCAGCAGCATCCGCTGCGGAATACTTCGCCGCCCTCGAACCAGGACAGGAAGATGAGCTTGTCCGGAGTGGGGATGTCAAACCGTTCGCCGTACATCTCGACATGCGGAATCTCAAAATAGTCGCCGATGCCTTCGGTGATTGGATGACCGGGCTCCACATTCCAGAGCCGCTCCTTCTCACCGGCTTCCCGCCACAGCAAGGTGCAGTTGGTTCCCATCAGTTTTCTGAAGATCTTCGACATGTGCGCGGAATGAAGGCAGATCAGCCCCATCCCTTCAAGCACGCGTGCGTGGACCTTCTCCACAATGTCGTCCCGGACCTCACCGTGAGCCATGTGGCCCCACCAGGTCAATACATCCGTCTGGGCCAGCACGTTTTCGGTGAGTCCATGATCGGGCTCATCCAGGGTCGCGGTTCCCGCCGTGATCCCCGCCTGTCTGTTCAGATGGTCCGCGATTGCGGCGTGCATCCCATTCGGGTAAATCGCACGGACCTTCTCATTGATCTTCTCGTGCCTGTACTCGCCCCACACGGTTACTCTCACGGATCCGGTCATTTCTTCTCCTCCCTGTTTCCTTTTGCGCGGGTTACTGGAACGTGCGGAATGGACGCTCATCGGATCGAGCCTGCCATTCCATGGTTGGGTACGCACTTTGCTGAAAAGTCTGGCGCTTGGGTCCTTACGGTGTTGCGACCTCCGTTCGGGTCAGAGAGAGCATGCCTCCTTCCGGAATGTTTTTGTCGATTTCCAAACCATCTGCGCTGGTCTCCACCGCTGACGGCATGCTCTCGCGGAGAAACGGATCGCAGACCGTCGCCTGATAGTGCCCGCGGATCCCGGACAGACGGGTGCGCACGGAGTCGCTTCCGGTCGCATTGATCAGGTAGATCCGATCCGGTCCGCTCTTCGTGAGGGCCACCTGGCCCGGCGTATCCTTGAAAAAGCCGACAAACGTCTCCCTTTCCCCCTCAATCGCTATCGTCGAGTAGTGCGGATCGAACTCCAGGGGGCGCCAGATGCCTTGGGTCAGTTCCTTCCTGTGTGCCCGGTAGAAGGCGATCCACGCCCGCAGCATGTCGAGCCGTTCGGGAGGCAGCTTGATGAAATCCTCGGCCACGGATGGAACGCAGTAAAGCACCATGGCCCCGAGCGACTTGGCGATGTTCGCAAGGCTCTCCTCGGGAGGAAAGGTCAGATAATCAGCCACCACAAGCGGGCCCGGCTGCGGGGTAAAGGCCTTCATCCACGCGCAGAGCCGCCGGTTCATATCCACATCCCAGGGACAGTCCTGGGCGCGATAGAGCGTGGCATACTGCCGAAGCACCACATTGGCATAGGGCGGTCTGAACTCGATGATTGCATCGGATTTCACCCCACGAATCGCCTCCACCATGGCCTTGACCGTTTTCATGACCGGTTCGGCCAGACTGTCATACCGATGGGCATGCTCTGCCCGGCAGGGCACAACCATAATCTGATCGAGAAAATCGATCTTGAGCCCGTCCAGCTCGTACTCCCGCATCAGCCGCTCCACGAGTTGGGGCACGTAGGTTTCGGTGATGCCCGTGCGGGGGCACAGCTCAAATCGCTCCGTGAGCGCCTCCTCATGGATCTGTCCGTATGCCCACGGATACATCACCCCCATGAAGTAGGGCACTTCCCCGAAGGTGTCCCACCACGTGAGATAGGGTTTCATCTTTTCATACTGGGTGCTTGCCTTTCCGACCTGAAAGGGGGAGACCCAGAGAATCACGTTGAGCCCGGCACGGTGCATCCGGTCGATCATCCCCCGAAAATCCGGAAACCGGGTGGGGTCCGGAGTATAATCTCCCCGGTGGGTCCAGGGCTCCGGCTCCCGCCCGAACCATCCCTCGTCGAGGATGTAGTTCTTGAACCCGAGGTCCCTGACCAGATCGATCTCCGCTTCGATCTTCGCCTGCGTCACATGAGGGCCGTGGGCATACCAGGTGCAGTAGAGCGGCTCATCCGCGTCGGGGTGGCGCGGTGCGGGATGTGCTCCCGTGGCCTCCTCCTCATACCGCGCGAAATCCGCCATGGCATCAAACCATGTGCCCTCTTCGCAGTTTAGATACACCGTCTCCTCATACACCGTGCGATGGAGCGTGATCCCCTGGATCGGGCGGAAAAAATCCACGGTCCGGTTCCGTCCTTCGTCCGCAGCGCCCCCGCCTCTGATCTCCGTTTCCACGGTCTGATCCAGAAGCGCCACACTCACCTTGTTGTTTCCGTACCGGTTGAGGCCCGACACAAAGGCGATCGCGCGGTTGGCGCATGTCAGCACGCTTGGCCCGCCGTGCAGGGTGATCCGGTCCAGCATGCCCTCCAGGAACATATGCGGCACCCAGGTTCGGTGGATGTCGTGCAACGGGCTTCGCACGGTGAGGTGGAACTGGTTCACCTCGAAGGGTTTGTTCCCCTTCTCCACCCGAACGGACAACAGACCCACCCTTTTGGCCCGATGGGTGACCGTGATCCGGGCCGTAAATTCGCCGCTTTTATAGCGCGCCTCCGAAGGGGTGTCCTTGATCGTAGTCCACTGCTCGATCTTCTGGCTGTCCAGCGTAAACTGTAATTCCACCATGCTTCCCAACAGCTCTCTCACGATCATAGTTCGATCTCCTTGTTTCTTGAGTGAGGCTTCCTCTGCGTGCGCTGCACGTTGCGGGGAATGGGGGAGGCCGTGTGGCCATGTATTGGGAAACACACGGCCTGGACACGTCCTCCTGTTTCGGTTGTTCCGCGCCTTCCATATGCTTCGAAACACTTCGAAATAGGCACCTGTGCTCGTGGACAGGTCCGATTCCGTCTTTTCATCCTCCAGGAAGCCGTGTCCGTGAGGTGTTCCGGTTCCACGAATCAAATCGGTTGCGGTGCGTTTGGCCCCGGCATTCGCGGATCCACGCAAAAGGCGGTTCCATCCAACGGAACGTCGGTAAACGGGCCGACCTGGATTTTCCCCGAGGGTCTTTCTCGTCCGAAGAAATCGTGCGCCAA
>JAZDJA010000351.1:0-6339 GCA_043804415.1 Candidatus Latescibacterota bacterium
GCTCGGCAGCAATACTGGCGCGTCTTGGGATTCTTGTCAGGTTGCGGGGCAACTGCATCGGAGCGGATGTGCGCGGGCGTTTCCCTGGACACTTAGAAAAGTGGGAGCTTCGTGAGGTGGTGCGTTTCGCCTCTGCGGTGGCAGCTGCAGACTGTCGGGGAATCGGTGGGTGCGCACATGCGCCCTTTTTGGGTGAGGTGAACCGATTTTGGAAGGGTTGGAGGAAACAAGAAAGATTCCCAGCGTCCCAGTGATGTTGGAGGTCTGCAACGGGAAGAAAGGAAACTATGGAGGAGCGCACGCTTTTGATCATCAAGCCCGATGCCGTTTCCAAGCACCACATCGGCCAGATCATCGCCATGGTGGAGGCAGAAGGATTTCGGATCCTGGAAATGAGGATGACCCGGCTGGATCGCGAGCAAGCCGGAGCTTTCTATGCGGTGCATCGGGAGAAGCCCTTCTACGAGGAGCTGCTGGATTTCATGACCTCCGGCCCCATCGTGCCGATGGCGCTTTCCCGCGAGAACGGAGTAGCCTATCTGCGAAAGGTCGTGGGCGCCACCAATTCCAGGGAGGCGGCTGAAGGCACAATCCGCGCCCGATTCGGAGCCACTGTACAGCAAAATGCCGTCCACGCCTCGGATTCCACGGAGAACGCCGCCAAGGAAGTGGCCTTCTTCTTTGCGGATGACGGAAAATCCGGGGAGTAGCAATCCCAGGTTCTGTTTCGGAATTCAGGTTTCAGCCCTTCATTCATTCCAGGACAAAACGACCTCAATTGAAAAACTGAGATCTGAATTCCAAACAGACTGCAAAAGTGAGGGGAATGTGCCCGGTGGAAACGACCGGGCTCCTGTTTCCCGCGCACCCCCGCTCTCTCAGAAGAATCGTTCGGGGCAAGGGTGCATGAAAAAGTCTTGATTTTATCTCATTTTGGGGTTATATTTGAGGTTTCTTCTGATATGGAAATAGAACTTAGAGGACTTAAAGAGGGCATCAATCCCCTCCACACGACCTGTTCTCCGGAATCACTCGACCTGGAAGGATCTGATCTTCACTGCACTTCTCAGATCGTAGCGGATCTGATACTCACCAAAAGCGACCCGATTTTCTCCATCAAGGGATCGCTTTGTTGTTCCGCTCGATTGGTGTGTGCACGGTGCCTTTCTGAATTCGAGATCGAATTGCGTGCTCCCTTTGAGCAACTCCTGCATCGAAAAGAAAAAGGAACGCCGACCGAAGCAGAAAGCGACGAAATCACTTTTTTCGCTCCTCGCGCGCTTTCCGTGGATCTGAGCGAGGAAGTCCGGGACGCGTTGATTCTGGCCCTTCCGATCAAGCCGTTGTGCTCGGAGGACTGTCTGGGGTTGTGCCCGTCCTGCGGGAAGAATCTGAACGAGGAGAAGTGCACCTGTCAGCAAGAGCAGACAGACGCACGTTGGAGTAAGCTGGTATCGTTGAAAAAACAAACCGAAGTCTGAAGCACACCCCTCTATCGCAAGGATGCAAAGCAAAAAGCGGACAGTGGGTCGGAAGGAGAAGAAGACCATTTTGTCCTGTTCTACTCTCCCTTTTCCGTTCCCTCTGCCGGTTACGTTTTGCGTCTTTTCGGTAAGACCAAAGGAGGATTCACCGTGGCACTGCCAAAAAGAAAGATCTCAAAGGCCCGGCGCGACAAGCGCAGAACACACTGGAAACTGACCGCGCCGACATTGGTGACATGTTCCAATTGCAGCCAACCCAAAATGGCACATCGTATATGCCCAAACTGCGGCTATTACAACGGCCGAAAAATGATCACGCCGAGAGAAGGATAGCCCTCCCCCTCGGGGAATGGCACTTGTCAAGATCCAGATGCAAGGATTTTGGCATTTGGCATTTCTGCTTCTCACGAATACCGCGAAGATGCGGAAAGATCCTTCCCGGTCGCGAAGGGTAAATAGTGAATTAATAATTATTGGTTAGTAATTGATAATTCATTAAGGTATCGAGGTTTCCTGCATCTTTGTGGTGAATCCCATGGATCCATCATGCGAATTGCTTTAGATGCGATGGGCGGAGATCGCGCCCCGGAGGTGGTGGTTCTTGGAGCCATAGAAGCGGCTCGGGAATTGGATGGAGCGGTGGAGCTTTTGTTGGTGGGCCAGGAAGTGGTTCTTGAGCGTGAGTTGCGCAAATATCCCCCGGCCCCCGGAATCTCCATTGTACCGGCTTCCCAGATTATTGATATGGCGGATAAGTCGCCGGCAGCGCTTCTGCGGAGGAACAGTGATTCCTCCATTGCCGTGGCCATGAAACTGCAGAAGGATCACGAAGTCCAGGCGGTGATCAGCGCGGGCCATACCGGCGCAGCGGTAGCCTCCTCGCTCCTGAGCCTCGGGCGTCTTGCCGGGGTCAGTCGCCCCGCAATTGCCTCGCCCATGCCCACCGAGAGGGGGATGTGCGTCCTTTTGGATGCGGGTGCGAATGCCTCGTGCAAACCGGAATGGCTTTTTCAATTTGCCGTGATGGGAGAGCTTTATGCGAGTCGCGTTTTAGGGATCGAAAGACCCAAAGTCGGGCTGCTGAGCATCGGGGAGGAGCGTTCCAAAGGCGATCCGATGACGCTGCAAACGCACGAACTCCTCGCCACCGATCCGGATATCAACTTCATCGGGAACGTGGAGGGACGGGATATTCCGAAAGGAACAGCGGACGTGGTGGTCTGCGATGGATTCGTTGGAAATGTGATTCTCAAATTCGCCGAAAGTATGGTCGGTTTTCTGGCCACCAGCATCCGGGAGCAGATTATGTCAAGTTGGAGCCGGAAGTTGGGGGCTTTTTTGCTGAAAGGTGCTGTGGGAGAGATCCGTAAGAAACTGGATTACCAGGAATATGGCGGCGCGCCGCTTCTGGGCGTGGATGGCGTGACCATCATCTGTCACGGGAATTCCTCCGCCAAGGCGATCAAGAACGCCATTTTCGTGGCCCGGCGCATGATCCGAGAGCGCGTCAACGACCACATCAAGGACCATCTGCAAAGGAAGAATCGTGCATCGAACGGATAATCTCAGACGAGCCTGCATCACGGGCACCGGCTCCGCTGTTCCGAAAAAAGTGCTCACGAACGCTGATCTGGAAAGACTCGTCGACACAAGCGATGAATGGATCAAGAGCCGAAGCGGGATCGAACGGAGACATATCGCCGAGGACGGAGAAACCACCGGTTCTCTGGGAGCCGAGGCCGGACGACGCGCCCTGGAGGATGCGGGTATCGGACCGGAGGATGTGGATCTGATTCTGGTGGCCACGATCACCCCGGAGATGTTCTTTCCCTCCACCGCCTGCGTGATCCAGGAGACATTAGGTGCGATCCATGCCGGCGCAATGGATGTAAATGCCGCCTGTTCCGGATTCATCTATGCCCTGTCTGTGGCCGATCTGATGGTGGCTTCGGGCAAATACACGCACGTTTTGGTGATCGCTTCGGAGACGCTTTCCAGAATCACCGACTGGTCGGATCGCAGCACCTGTGTGCTGTTTGGAGATGGCGCGGGCGCCGCAGTGGTGAGCCCCTCCCCGGATGGGAAGCGAGGTATTCTCGCCACCTATCTGAAGAGCGATGGCTCGAAGGGCGATATTCTGTATATGCCCGGCGGAGGTTCCCGGCATCCGGCTTCGCACGAAACCGTGGATCAGGGCATGCATTTCATCAAAATGAGCGGGCAGGAAACCTTCAAGGTGGCTGTTCAGGCCATGGGCGATGCGGCCGTGCACATTTTGGAGGCGGAAGGTTTTTCCGGATCGGACTTGGATCTGATGATCCCGCACCAGGCCAACATGCGCATCATTCAGGCTACGGCCCGGCGCATTGATCTCCCCATGGACAAGGTCTATGTCAATCTAAGCGAATACGGCAACACCTCGGCGGCCACGATCCCCATCGCACTGGACGAAGCCCGGAGAAACGGACGGCTGGAATCGGGGAATCTGGTGCTTCTGGTGGCATTTGGAGGCGGCCTGACGTGGGGTTCGGCCTTGCTGAGGTGCTAGGTGCCCCTTCTGTGGATCCTTCGCCAGGGCATGCAGGGCGCAACAGTTTATGAGACAAGGGGATTGGGCGACCCGCGTATTTTGGGCGCCTCAGATAATCGCTAGATGAATAGGGCTGATATGGAAACGCGTCTTTTCAAGGACCTGAAGATATCTCGGTTTGGCATAGGGACCGTGCAGTTTGGCTTCGATTACGGAATCAACAACAAAACGGGCCAGGTGCCTTACGAGGAGGTGCTGAGGATATTCGAGACTGCCCTGGCAAACGGGGTCAACTTTCTGGACTCCTCCAGACTGTATGGAACCAGCGAGCAGACCATCGGAAAGGCCCTGAAGGAGCTCGGTGCGAAGAATGATTTTCTCCCGTGCACGAAACTGGACATCTCGCACGACTATGCGGAAAGATCGGATGAGGCGGTCCGGGGCGAAGTGAGTGATTCGATCCACCAGAGCCTGGAGTCTCTGGGTCTGGACAGGCTTCCGATCTATCTCCTCCATCAGCCCGCGCACCGCACCTTCCGGGACGGTCTGATCTGGGAGTGCCTGAAGGAGGCGGTCCGGGAGGGTACGATCGGACATCTCGGCGTCTCCATAGCAAGCGGTCCGTCAGAGGCCGTCGAATGTTTCCGCGACCCGTCCGTGGAAGCGCTCCAGATCCCCTACAACGTATTTGACGCCCGGTGGGAAAAGTCCGGGATACTCTCTACTGCCGCAGAACGCGGCATCGCCCTGATCAGCAGAAGCTCCTATCTGAAGGGTCTCTTGCTGATGGAGATGGACGAGGTTCCCGACCACGTGACCGAATCCCTGTGTTTCAAACAATCCCTGAATCAGCTCGCGGCGGAAGCGGGACTGTCTGTGAAGGAAATGGCCTTGCGCTATGTGTTCTCCGTGCCCGATATCACGTCCACAATTATCGGCATCGATTCCTCGGTTCAGTTTGAGGAGAATCTGGAGATCTACGAGAAGGAGCCGCTCTCAGACGAGCTGATCCAAAGGATAAAGGCGGCATTTTGGGATATTCCCGAGTATGTTCTGAATCCCTTCCTGTGGGATCAGAGGCTTTTGATGCGGCAACAGAACCAGAGGGGGGATGCATGAAGGTTACCGAGCTTTTGAACATAGCGGGAAAAACCGCCATCGTAACGGGCGGTGCCGGACTCTATGGGAAAGACATCGCAACCGGACTTCTGGAAGCAGGTTGCCGCGTGATCCTGGCGTCGAGGAATCTCGCCGCCCTCGAAGAAACCAAGGAACAATTCGGGAAGCAGGGGTATCCGGACGTGACGTGCTATGGGTTCGATCAGGGCGAGGTGGCTTCCATAGACGATTTCGTGGAGCGGGTTTACACGGATTATGGGGACATCGACATTCTGGTTAACAACGCGGTGGCCCGGCCCATGAAGAATTTCAATGCGGACATCAAAAGCTGGGAAACCTCCATGAAGGTCAATGCCACCGGGTTCTTCTATCTGACGCGCGCGATCGGAAATAGAATGGCCGAACGCGGAGAAGGCTCGATCATCAACATCGCCTCCATTCAGGGCGTTGTCGGCGTGGACCTTACGCTCTATGAAGGAACGGAGATGGACGGCGCCATCCCCGACTATTTCTTTCACAAGGGAGGCGTCATCAACCTGACCCGCTTTCTGGCCTCCTACTATGGAAAATACGGTGTGCGCGTCAATTCGGTAGCACCCGGGGGCAAGTTTGCCGATCAGAATCTGATCTTTCTGGAGCGATACAACGCACGCACCTTCCTCGGCAGAATGGCCGATGACGATGACATCAAGGGCGTGATCGTTCTGTTGGCCTCTCAGGCAGCCAAGTATATCACCGGCGAAAACATCATGCTCGATGCGGGCTATGTCCAGAAATGAAGGGGACGGAACAATGAACGTGACCGAACTTTTTGATATAGCAGGCAGAACGGCCATCGTCACCGGGGGCGCGGGGAAATACGGAAAGGACATCGTATCCGCGCTGCTCGAAGTCGGATGCCGGGTGATTATCGCTTCCAGAAATCTCGAAAAACTCGAAGCCACCAAGGCGGCGTTTGGGGAAAAGGGGTATACAGACATCGCCTGCTATCGGCTCGATCTGTCCGAGACGGCTTCCATTGACGCTTTTGTCGAACAGGTCTATCAGGATTATGGGGAGATAGATATCCTCGTGAACAACTCGGTCGTGCACACGATGAAAGGATTTGACGGGGATATCGCCGGATGGGAGGCATCGCTTCAGGTCAACGCCACCGGCGCGTTCTACCTGACCCGAGCCGTTGGGAACAGAATGGCGGCCGCAGGG
>JAZDJA010000352.1:0-4468 GCA_043804415.1 Candidatus Latescibacterota bacterium
AGGCCGGAATGCCACCCTGACCGGTTACGGTCAGGCACAGACCCCCTACGGGGAATCGCTGGGCCAAACGACCCCCACGCGCCGGGCGGGAGAAAACCGCATCGACACGACGGGCGACAAGCTGCGGGCTTACTGGTCCGGGAGCCTGGCGCAGCAGCTCTGGTTCGACTTTGATGACGGCACCTTTCAGCATGACGCACTGGGGCAGATACTGGGAGAACCCGACCCCGGGCTGGGCCGGACCGAGGCCATGCTCACCCTCGGCGACTCGGGCGGTGGCCTCTTCATCCAGGAGTCGAGCAGCTCGCTGCTGGTAGGCATCAACAGTTTCGTCACCCGCTGGGCCGCGGCCGACGTCGACACCGAGGCCAACGGCTCCATAGGCGACATCGGTATCGCCACGCGCGTATCCTCCTACAGCGGCTGGATCGAACGACAGACCGGCCAGACGCAGATCCCCGTTGCCCAGGACAGCAGACCACCCGACACCGCGCAGGTGCCAATGCAGGTAATGGAGGGAGAGGGGGCCTGGTTCCTGGTCCAGCTTGGGGCGAGGGCGATCGCCCTGTCTAACGTCGAATTCGCGACCCGCGATGGCACAGGCCAGGCGGGCGAGGACTATGTCCCCACCCGGGGGGTGCTCACCCTGGAGCCCGGCGAGCACTGGGCAAAGATCTGGGTGCAGACCCTGGCGGACAACCGCATCGAAGGCGATGAGACCTTCTACCTGGTGCTCACCAACCCCACCGGGGCCAGTTGCCCGAAAGGCATGCAGGAGCTCACTGCCGCACGAAACATCGTGGACGATGTGACGCTGGTGGGGGTAACGCAGCTGGTGGAGTGGGGGACCGGGTGAAGGGGGACAATGACAGGGGTCAGAGTATGATAGCCATCTATTTTCACCCGGAGGCGTATTCAATATCGGGCCCGAGGCTCATGGGCCGCAACGCGGCGGGCGAGAGCTTTCTACGCGGCTTCGTCCGCCACGCAAAAACCGATGCCTTCTGGGCTCAGGTCGAAAAGCCTGAGCACGCCAAGGCCTTTGCCGCAGCGGTGCAGTCAGCCGGTCGACCCGAGCCGGTGCGCGCACTGACCAACACGGGTCTGGCGGCCCTGGCCCAGGTGGGGGCTGTCTATTACCCCGGCCCGGGCATCGGTCAGCATGCATGGCGGCGGGGACTATTTGGCCACGAGAAGTGGAGCCTCGTGGGCATCACCCACACCACGGCCTCCGCGGGAGCGATGGACGCCATTGAGGAACTCATAACCGCGCCGGTTCAGCCCTGGGATGCGGTAATCTGCACTTCCCGGGCGGTCAAGAACAATGTGGAGCGCGTGCTTCAGGCCCAGGCCGATCACCTCGGCCAGAGGTTGGGTGCAACGCGCCTGGTGTTGCCCAGGATGCCCGTCATTCCACTGGGCATCCACACCGAAGATTTTGTCTTCACAGAGGCACAGCGTTCGCAGGCACGCCAGGCCATTGGCGCCGATGAGCAAACCCTGGTGGTGCTGTTTATCGGACGGCTCTCTTTTCATGCCAAGGCTCATCCCCTGGCCATGTATCAGGCGCTGGAACTGGCGGCAGAGGGCAGGAAGGTGGTTCTTGTCGAATGTGGCTGGCACGCCAATGACTACATCCGCAACGCCTTTACCGAGGCTGCCCGCTCTGCCTGTCCCAGTGTCCGTGTTGTGACGCTTGATGGCAGAAATGCTCAAGACCGCGCTACCGCCTGGGCGAGCGCTGATGTGTTTTGCTCGCTTTCGGAAAACATTCAGGAGACCTTCGGCATCACCCCTATCGAGGCCATGGCAGATGGCTTGCCTGTGGTGGTGAGCGACTGGGATGGCTATAAAGACACGGTGCGTGATGGTGTGGACGGCTTTGTTATTCCCACACTGATGCCACCTGCGGGGCTGGGGGGTGATTTGGCTGCTGCGCACGCCCTGGAGACTGACACATATGATATGTACTGCGGCCACAGTTGCACGTTCTGCGCCGTGGACGTGCAGACCACGGCAGAGGCCTTCCGGCGTTTGTTCGCTTCCCCCGGACTCCGCCGGCAGATGGGCGGGGAGGGTCGCAAGCGGGCAAGGGCAGAGTATGATTGGGCGGCGATCATCCCCAGGTACGAGGCGCTCTGTGAAGAGCTGGCCGGGATTCGCCGGCAGGAGGCAGACAAGCTTCCCAAACTCAGCCACCCCTGGCCGGCACGGATGGACCCCTTCGCAGCCTTCTCTTCTTACCCGACACGAACACTCACCCCTGAAACCATCCTCGAGCTGGCACTGCCCGATGCTGTCAAGAAGCTCGCATGCTGGCGGTCCCTGGCTATGGTCGATTTCGCCAAAAGGGTTTTGCCAACTCAAGAGGAGTGCGAGGCGGTGCTCGACGCCCTTTCCTCCGGCCCCCGGCCGGCAGGAGAACTGGTTCAGCGTCTTCCGCCTGGGCGCCAGGCGTTTGTGTTTCGGGCATTGGCCTGGATGGTGAAGATGGGCGTCCTGAGGGTCGTGGCATGAGGGTGCTCTTTATCCACCAGAATTTCCCGGGGCAGTTCAAACACCTGGCCCCTGCCCTGGCTGGAAGGGGACACCAGGTGGTGGCGCCGACGATGAATCTGCCACCGCAGATGCCGGGAGTGCAGGTCATCCCCTATGGGGTGAAACGCGGCACGAGCCCCAACATTCATCCCTGGGTGAGCGAGTTCGAGACCAAGGTCATCCGTGGCGAAGCCTGCGGCATGGCGATGATAAAGCTTCGGGAGCAAGGATTTGTTCCTGATGTGATTGTGGCCCACCCCGGCTGGGGAGAGGCTCTCTTTGCAAAGGATGTATTTCCTGAATCTCCGCTTTTGGCATATATTGAGTTTTACTACGCAACAAGGGGGCTCGACGTAGGCTTCGACCAGGAGTTCCAAAAGAAAAGTTTCGAGGAGGATGCGAGGTTGCGCTGTAAAAATGCTTATAATCTCCTTACGCTGGAGGCTATGGATGCTGGCTTGTTGCCTACTTGGTGGCAGAGAAGCACCGTGCCGGTGCACTACCAGGACAAGATCAGCGTGATCTTTGACGGGGTCGATACCGACGCGGTCAGGCCCGACCCGGGAGCCACGCTCACGCTGCAAAGGCCGGACGGAGAACGGGTGGTAAGAGCGGGCGATGAGATCATTACCTTTGTAAGTCGCAATCTTGAGCCTTACAGAGGCTATCACATCTTTATGCGGGCACTGCCCGAAATTATGCGTCGCAGGCAAAATGCCATAGCCCTTATTGTAGGCGGCGATAAGGTGAGCTACGGTGCAAAAGCACCTGACGGCACGACATGGAAAGAGGTATTTTTTAATGAGGTTAAAGATAGACTTGACCTGTCCCGCCTCTTTTTCCTGGGGAATGTCCCCTACCAGGTTTTTTTGGGGCTGCTGCAGGTGTCTGCCTGTCATGTTTACCTGACCTATCCTTTCGTGCTCTCCTGGAGCTACATCGAGGCGATGAGCGCAGGCTGCCTCGTGGCGGGAAGCCGCACGCCGCCGGTCGAGGAGGTGGTCGAGCACGAAAGGAACGGCCTGCTTGTGGATTTTTTTGATGTGGAGGGGCTGGCGGACAGGGTTGTGGATTGCCTTGAAAATCCCGGCCATTATCGCCCTCTGCGGACCAGAGCACGGGAGACAGCTATTGAGTGTTATGACCTTAAGCGGGTGTGCCTGCCCAGGCAGATGCAATTGGTGGAGAATATCGAATCATAAAAGGGGACAGTCCCTTTAAATTGCAATAGGGGGGGGAACTCTGCTAAAATAACACGTGATTCAGACACCAGACTTCAGACTGAAGAGGGAAGGCAAAAAAGACGAAAGAGGGAAGGATAAAGTATGGCGACCGAGTGGTCGCACGGTTATGTAACGGATGTGCAGTACACAGCCGGGTTTTACCAGGAGACGGTTAGAAGGTTTAATCAGACCCTCCTGAGACGGGCTGTCATGGGGGGGACTTCTGCCGGCATCCTTGCATCGCCGGTTATTGGAAGCGGAGTGAATCTCGATATTGTGCAGATGATTGCGGCTCAAGTTTTCATTCAGCAGCCTACGGTTCAATTTAATACACTGGTCAATGAGGTGTGGAAGGTCATGGAGTCTCAGGGGAGGAAGTTTATTAAAGAGGGAAAGGTCCTCGAGACCGCGGAAGAAAATCAGAAGGGACTTTCTGATAAGCTGAGAGACTTTGTTGACAGGAGAGTTCCTTTATTGAAAATGCTTAAGGTGTTTTCTTAAACCCGGATTGCACGGATACCCGTGGTTTTCGTCGGAGGTTCGCCCCCAACTCCATTTTCCCTTGCAGAAGATGAAAATCGTTATTAACACCATCCCTTTACTTGCCCCCCTCACCGGGGTTGGACATTACATTTACAACCTCCTGATCGAATTCCAGAGGCTGAGACCTGATATTCAATATACGTTCTATTATGGCTACTTTGGAA
>JAZDJA010000353.1:0-4483 GCA_043804415.1 Candidatus Latescibacterota bacterium
TTGCTCGCGGGATTGGCCTGGTGCAGATATATAATTTCATCGGCTTGCGCGTAGAAGGATCTCCTGCAAGCTATATCCGTTTGAACCGGGCTTATGTCAACGGTATCAGCTACCCGAATACGGACACCGCGATCAGAGAGACTACCTGGGGGGAGGTGAAAAAGACGCTTAAATAGAGGCTGCACAAATAGTCCCTTGTCGAACATATCCGAAGTCTTTTCAATGAAGGAGGTTTCCAATGAGGAAGATAGTTTTTGCCCCGGTTTTTTCTCCCTTATGTTGATGGTTTGGCTGATGAAACCTGCTCACGGCATTATGGTGGAAGTGGGAGTGGAATATTTGGTGAACAAGGCAGCCCGAATTGTGGTGGGCGAGGTCGAATCTATGGAGAGCCGTTGGGACAGTGAACACTCCATGATCTATACTTACATGACGATCGGTGTGGATGAGCACGTCAAGGGGAAGCACGACACAAAAGAGGTGATCGTCAGAGTTGAAGGAGGAGAGGTGGGAGCGGAGCGTTTGTGGGTGGAGGATACCCCAAGCTTCGAACAGGGGGAGAGGGTCTTGCTCTTTTTGAGGCCGGCCGGAGAGGGCTATTTTAAGACAATAGGGGGCTTTCAAGGGATGATCCCGTTGGAAAGAAATACCCGGCCGTTTCGTGTTTGGCGGAGAAGGATTCAGGCTATTATGGAGGGGAAAGATCCAGCAAAGACACTCAAAGAAGTGGGGAGCAGCTCGGACAGAAAACCCGAACGCCGAGCAAAGATCACTGATGATCCCCCTCATATTGATAGCATCTCTCCTTCAAAGATGTCAGTTGGAACCGATTCCGTCTTAACAATAACAGGGACCGGTTTTGGTGCCGGGACCAGTTCGGACACGCTCTTTTTCTTCAAGAACGTATCTTACGGCGACACCACTTGGGTGTTTCCTCTCGTTCCCTCGCTCTGCGTGGGAACGCCTACCGGACGCGCTACGTCATGGAGTCAAGGTGGTTCAATAGGTCGGCACGTTCAGTCCAGACTCTTTCTGTCGGGTTGCCTCGACCTATTGGGTGGTGTCCTCTGAGGAGCCTTGGCCCATTGCGCATTGAAGAGTGCATTCCGATGTGCTGACAAGGGCGGCATTCAAGTAGGGCAAGCAGATCTGACACAGGCTGCGCATGGGCATTCGGACACATTCTCAAAGCAGATCGTTCGGAAATGGCTTCTCAAGTGGGTGCGCGGCAGGCTCAGGACAAGAATGATTCTAATCCTTTCCCATAACGACAGTTAGGGTATTTTGTTCTTGACAATTCAGGGCAGGCGAGATCCGGTCTTGAGAATCCGAGCCGCCGCCTGCTCGCGAAAAACGCCGAAGGGGAACCCCCTCGGCGTCAATCTTGCAGCGGCAGGTGGATGGCTGGTGCGGTATCCGTGGATTCAGCGCGTCACCGATACTTCCGTGGCCATTCGGGGAACCTGGCCCGTCTACTTTGGCGCAAACCACTTCCCAGTTCGCAGACAAATCTTCGCCCGCATGAGCATCACCGGCACCTTCGGAGAATCCATCCTACGCAGCTGAGGGACTGTGGGGGCCGGGTTTTGTCCACAGCAGCAGCGTGGAACTGAGAACCACGGTAACGCACCCCGCCTCCTGAAAGAGGACGGCCAGAACCGGGGTGAGCATCCCCAGGCTGCCCAAGGCAAGCCCTATGACGTTATATATGATGGAGAAAAAGATATTCAGTTTGATGCGGCGTAACACTTTTCTCGACATCCACATAAAATCCACCACGCGCGAGAGGTCGTCGTTCATCAACGTCACATCCGCGGTTTCAATGGCCACGTCCGTGCCTGCGGCCCCCATGGCGATACCGACGTCCGCCAAGGCCAAGGCCGGGGCGTCATTGATGCCGTCACCGATCATGCCCACGAGGTGCCCATCGTTTTGGAGATCTTTGACGAATGCCTGCTTCTGTTCCGGGAGGAGTCCGGCCCGATAGCCGTCCACGCCGATTTCTTCCGCCACCGACTTGGCAACCTTTTCATGGTCTCCGGTGAGCATGGTAATGCGCCCGAGGCCCATGGCCTTCAGTGACGCAATCGCCTGACGAGTACCAGGTCGAATCTCGTCCGCGATGGAGAGGAATCCAACCGTTTTGGAGCCGTACGCCACCAGTATGACCGTCCTTCCCAGCTCCGACTGTTCTGCCATCGCTCGCCCAACCTCTGCGCTGATGGAAACGCCTCTTTCCAGCAGGAGTTCTTCCTTGCCAACCAGCACCTCCTCGCCATTCCAGATGGCCGACACCCCCATGCCCTTCTCCGTCTGGAACCTATCCGGGTCAGACGGTTCTATGCCCCGTTCCCTGGAAAGCCTTAAGACCGCTTTGGCCAGGGGATGCTCGGAGTATTTTTCTGCCATCCCAGCCAGACGCAGTAGATCGTCTTTCGTCATGCCGTCAAAGGGGGCCACCTCGAGCACTCTCGGTCTGCCAAGGGTAAATGTTCCCGTTTTGTCGACCAGAAGCTCATCCAGTTTTCCGGCCAATTCGAGGAACATCCCTCCTTTGACAAGCACCGCCCGGCGTGCCAGGTTGGATATCCCCGCCGTAACTGCGGTCGGTGTGGCAATGGCGAATGCGCACGGACAAGCCACCAGAAGAATGGATACCCCCACTTTGATGTCGCCGGAGGTGAAGTATCCCATAGCAGCCAGCGCAAGCACGGTCGGCAGAAACCACACCGTAAAGCGATCCGCGACATTCTGTATGGGCGCTTTCGTCTCCTGGGCCTCTTCCACGAGCCGAACGATCCCGGCCAGAGTGGTGTCCTCCCCGGTTTGGGTCGTCTGGATATCGAGCCTGCCCGTTTCGTTCAGCGTCCCGCTGAAGACCTCGCTTCCCTTGACTTTCTCAACGGGCATCGATTCCCCTGTGATGGGAGCCTGGTTGACGCTGCTTGTTCCGGCAACGACGACACCGTCCACAGAAATGCGCTCCCCGGGTCTGACAACCACCACGTCGCCGGGCTGAACCTCGCTTATGGGAACCGCAACCTCGTCCTCTCCCCGCCGTACCCTTGCTGTCTTCGGAGAAAGAGTCAGCAGGTTCCGGATGCTCCTGCGGGTTTTGTCCAGTGTGTAGGATTCCAGGGCACCCGTCACGGCCATGATGAATACGATGATGGCCGCTGCCCGGAACTCACCCACGGCAACGGTCGCAACAAGAGCCACCGTAACGAAGACGTTGACCGTTATTTTGCGGTGGTAGATATCTGTGGACCCTGCGACGAACCGCTGGAAGCCGCCGAACAACGTGGCCGCCAACGCCAGAGCCGCGTTCAAAAAATGCGGGCCGATCTCCCAATGGGCCAGCGACCCGCTTGCCAGAATGAGCATCCCGACCATCACCGGAACGATGGCCAACACCGCCATTTCACGACCCTGGCTTGGGTTTCCCTCATGCATTTCGTCCATTGTGCGAAGTCCTCCAGAGGCGCGAACCGAGGCGGCACCCTCTCAACAATCCCTACTCCTTTGCGTCCCTCTCGGACCCCTTGGCGTCTTTGCCCTCAGCCTCCTCCCTGCAGCTCTCCTTGTCGGGACCGCAGCAAGTTGCACCCGAACCGCAGCACCCACCCGTCCTGGTCATGGATTCCCGGATTGCCGCCCACCATCCTTTTTTCTTCGCTTTTCCTTCTTTCATCTCTCGACCTCCTTGTTGTGCGGTTTGCCCGCGGTTACGTTCCCACTGCTCACCTGATCGCCCGCTTCGATCGTCCTGCGAAGATGCGCTGCAAACAGCGCCCAAGAGGCCGCGGATCGCATCCCAGACATCGGTGCAGGCGCCCGATAGTTGCGCTTCGATTTTCGTGCCGGCCGCATCGGGCAACACCCAGCCCTACGGACCCGCGACCCGCGCCCGACATCTTGCCCCCAAACGTGCCAGATCTCCCCAGCCGCGCAGATAGCCTCCCGGTCGTTTTCATCCGTGCCGCTCGTGAACCAACCTTTCAGCGCTTCTCCGGTCAGATGCCCTGCGGATGTGGGTGCACCGACTGAGAAGGAAACCACTTCCCTGTTCGCAGACAGATCTTCACCAGCATCAGCATCACCGGCACCTCGATCAACACCCCCACTACCGTAGCCAGCGCGGCTCCGGAGGACAACCCGAAAAGCATCGTGGCCGTCGCAATGGCCACCTCAAAATGATTCGAGGCCCCGATCAAAGCGGAGGGCGCGGCATCCTTGTAACTGAGCCTGAACAACCGAGCCAGGCCGTAGGTCATCCAGAAGATCAGCACGGTCTGTATAAACAGCGGAATGGCGATCAGCAGGATGATCTGAGGTTGATCCAGAATCACCTCCCCTTTGAAGCTGAACAGCAACACCAGCGTAGCCAGGAGCGCCAGAATCGACACCGAGGTCAGATGGTGCAGGAACTTCTCCTGAAACCAGACCATGCCCTTCCTGCGAAGGATCCACTTTCTGGAGAAAT
>JAZDJA010000354.1:0-9170 GCA_043804415.1 Candidatus Latescibacterota bacterium
CTCTGGCAGTGGGTACGGAATAATGTGACCCACAATGAATTCTTCGAGACTCTCCCCCACCTGGATCAGGCGTTGACAGCCTGCATGAAAGATGAGGAAAAGCTAAAACAAGCCATCCTCTCTGTCTGTAATATGAACTAAGATCTTAGGAGGAGCGGTATAATACAGTACCGTAGGACTGCCTAATAGATCACCAAGTGCCGCACCGACGACTGTGCCTACAGCTACGACAGCCGGATACCCTTTCCCACAAGCTCCGCCACATATGACCCGTGTTACCAGACCGCCCACAACGTATCCCGCCGCGCCCCCAGCGCCGAAGCCAGTCGCCCCTCCGATATAAGAATCAAAGACTTGAATAATGAACCCGCGTTTCCCATAGGATGGTTGGCTATCCTTCGATTTCCTCCCCAACATCTGCGGAAGAAGGGGAAGTTCTAAACTCCAAACGTTCGTCGGGAACTGAGCAAAGTTTTCAGTCGCAGGTAATTTGGCGCTTAGCAAAAGCCTCGAGTAAGTAGATTCCTCTCTCAATTCGACTTTGCAGGTATTCAAGTCCGCGGCACTAACTTGAGGGATGCTGATGAATGCACCAAGAACCAAAAAAATGCCGATGATCGGGAGAGCAATAAGACCGGTTGTTTTTCTCATCTCTGACACCTTGCATATTGTGTAGGGTAAGTGGGTGCAAAAAGGTCTTTTCGGCTTTAAATGCCCCAAGGCTGAGCATCGGAATACCAAAATCCCTATGCAACAGAAAAGTCGCGCAGGAGGCGACTCCTTTCGCCGATCCGGAAGCTCACCGCCCCAGTTCCAAATACGCTGCCAATCCCTCCTCCCAAACGCGCATGTGATCCCCGATGGTCAGTTCCATACAGTAGTTGCGCAGCACGGAAAAAGCCGGCCTGGGAGCCGCTCGTGCGAGAGCTTCGGTGGAAATGGGTAATACGCGCACCCCTTCCACATGCGCCCGTTCGAGAATCTCCTGGGCAAACTCGAACCAGGAACAGGAGCCCTTATTCGAGAGGTGATAGATCCCGTACGCTTCAGTGGCCACCAGGCGCGCCATCTCCGTGACCAGATCGCCCGCAAAGGTGGGCGTGCCGATCTGGTCGTCCACCACGCGAAGCTCGTCCTGTTCTCCGCCCAGGCGCAGGATGGTCTCCACGAAGTTTTTGCCGTGTCTCCCGAAGAGCCAGGAGGTCCGCACAATATACCATCTCTTCAGCAGGGCACGCACATACATCTCTCCCGCGAGTTTGGAGCTGGCATACACGCTCAGCGGATCCGGCGCGTCAAATTCCGTGTAGGGACGATCCTGTTGGCCGCCAAATACAAAGTCCGTGCTGATATACACCATCGTGGCATCGAGCCGGGCGCAAGCGAGGGCCACGTTTTGCGTGCCGATGGCATTTACCCGGAAAGCCCGATCGGGATGCTGCTCGCATCCATCCACATCGGTGCAGGCGGCGGTGTGAATGACAAGCTCAGGAGAGCGGCTGGCAATGGCCTCGATGGTCTGCACCCGATCGGTGAGATCTGCGTCCCCCAAGTCCATGCCGCTGACTTCGTGCTCCCGGGCGAAAAGGGCCATACATTCCCCGCCCAGCATGCCCTTGCATCCGGTGATGAGTATTCTCATAGGAGCGTCTTTCTCATGGGTGAAGTGTCATTGACGTAACGGAGCAACTACGGAGTCCCGTCTGCATCTCTTCTCCCTGGCCTTTGCCTTTGTCTTTGCCTTTGTCTTTGCCTTAACCTAAACCCGTTTTTCCCCTTTGCCTGCCTTTCCCCTGCCTTTCCCCTGCCTTTCCCCTGCCTTTCCCCTTCACCTGCTTTCAAACCACTCCCCGATCCCAACCATCATCTCCTCTTGGGTGGCAAAGATGCGATGCCCAACGGGAAGGGAGTCCAGGAAGACATTTCCATACCGGCTGGTGATCACGCGATTGTCGAGGACGATGACCACGCCTACATCGTTCCGGTGGCGGATAAGACGTCCGAAGCCCTGCCGGAATCGAATGACCGCTTCGGGGACGGAGTAATGAAGGAACGCGTTCTTGCCGGCTTCCTCGAGTTTCTCAATCTGAGCAGCCACGAGCGGCTCGGTGGGAACGGCAAAAGGCAGTTTGGTGATCACCAGCAGTTCCAGGGCCTCTCCGGGCACGTCGATACCTTCCCAGAAGCTGTCCGTACCGAAAAGCACCGAGGTGCGATCCTCCTTGAACTGGCCGATAATATGCGTACGCGAGCCATCGAGACCCTGTCCCAACAACAGCGTCCCCTCCGCATCCAGCGCCTCCTTGATATCCTGATAGGAACGGTTGAGCATACCATACGAGGTGAACAGCGCCAGCGCGCCTCGGTGGGTCCGGGTGACGAGACTCAATAGCAGATCGCTGACGCACTGCTGAAAGGTCGGCGCCTTGGGAGAGGGTAGGAAGGAGGGAACGCACACCAAAACCTGATGGCCGTAATCGAACGGCGCTCCCACCCCGAGCGTTCGAACCCGATGCGCCTGCGAACCGTCCAGTCCCAGTCTCACCGAAAAGTATTTGAAGTTTCCTCGGATGGCCAGGGTCGCAGAGGTGAACACGATAGTGCGCATCTCGCTGTATAATTGCTCGGACAGATAGGTGGAGACGTCCGAGGGTGCCGCAAAGAATCGCAGATCGTTGCTGTCCTCCCGAAGGGGCATCTCCACCCAATAGACCGTGTCTTTATCCTCCGCTGCCGTGACAAAGAGGAGATCCCCGGTGATCTCCTGTGCCTCCTGACGGCGTCCGTCCAGATCGGCGGTCAACTCCTCCTGAAGCTGAAACGCGTCGGTCGCCAACTCCCGGAGCCATTCGCCAAACTTGGTAAGCTCCGAACTCAACTCGGAGAGACGATCGATCAGATCGATCAGGACTTTGGAGACCGGGGCGAAGAGGGCGGTTTCGGCTTTGTAGCGAATCTTCTGGGTGTAGTGCGGGCCGGAAGGCGCGTGTTGGTTCATCTTCAGGGCCAGGTCCCCAAAAAAGTCGTTGGCCATTCGCCAGACGCTGTCGCACAGCTCCATCAGCAGCTCGATCTCGGTCTCGAACGCCCCCTTTATGCCGGATTTTAGCGGGACGCCGGCGATCCGGTTCCGCAACATGGGAAGCAGGCCGCCTTCCACCTCGCCTTTGCTGAATAGCCGTGTGACCAGATTCCGGATGCGCCAGAGCGACAACTCCCGTCCGAGGTATTGCGCAGCGATTTTCTCCAGGTTATGCGCCTCGTCGAGGATCACATTTCTGTAGTTCCCAAGCACGGCATTCTCCGAGGATAGATCGGAGAACAGCAGGGAATGATTGACCACCACGATGTGTGCCTTCAGGGCAGCACGGCGTATTCTCATCAGGAAACACGCATTGTAGTATCGGCATTTTTGCCCCAGACATGAACTGCTCTCCGAGCAGATCTTGCTCCAGAGCATGTGCCCGCCCCCACGCATCGAAAACCCGCTGTTCTCCTCGATGTCTCCGGTTTCGGTCTCCTCCGCCCAGACGATCAGCATCAGGAGCATCTGACACTCCTCCCGGGTCAGGCGGACATCACTCTCGAGAAAACGGGTCCATTTGTTCAGACACAGATAATTGCCTCGCCCCTTGAGCAAGGCCGCACGGAAAGGGAGATCGAGGGTCTCCCGAAGTTGGGGGAGGTCTTTGAAAAAAAGCTGCTCCTGCAGATTCTTGGTGTTGGTGGAGACAATCGTCCGATCCCCGTTTCGAACGCCCCAATAGAGGGCGGGAACCAGATACGCGATGGATTTTCCGGTGCCGGTTCCGGCCTCTGCCACCAGCAATTCGGACCGGTTATACGCCTGACAAACCTCCGATGCCATCCGAATCTGTTGGGTACGGACCTCGTATCCGGGGAGCTGCTGGTGAAAATCCGCTTGCTCCGAAAAAAGTGCGGCGATTTCCTCCACATCCAACGCTTTCTCGGACCGCTCCGGTGTGGGGGAAAATTCGTCCCCCTCGCGGTCGCCCTCCACGTTAAAGAAGGCTTTGAGCATGTCCGGGGAGACCGGACGGTGCGCAATTTTCTTGGAGAGAATGCCTAGGGTCCCCTGACGCACCGCCTCGCCAAAGAGGTCCTCGATGGAAGACCCGGTGCCCGCCGATACGGCCATCAACCTTCTCAGTAGTTTCAGTTCTTTGCCGGAAAGCAACGCCATCAAGCGCAGAAAAACCAACGCGGCGCCCTCGGCATCGCCACCTGCCCGGTGGGCGACTCCGGTGTCGCATTCGAAGTATCCCAGCAGCGTGGGGAGTTTGTGATTGACGAGACGGGGAAGGAGAATTCGGGACAGTTCCAGGGAGTCATACACCGTTTCCCGGATCGGTTCGTCTGTGGCCGCATTCAGGAAGGAGACATCAAAGAAGGCATTGTGCGCCACAAGCGGAGTATCCTGGGCAAACGCCAGAAAACGCGTGACGGCTTCGGATGCCTCCGGGGCGTCCCGAACGACCGCATCTGTGATGCCCGTCAGCCGACGGATGGCCAGCGGAATGCCACGCGTGGGTTTGACCCATTGGTCGAATCGATCTGTGATCTTGCCGGAGACCACCCGAACCGCGCCGATCTCCAGCAGTTCGGCGGATTTTGGATCGAGTCCGGTGGTCTCCACGTCGAAGGCAACGAAGGATTCGAGAAGGGACATGACTTCCTTTCAAGCGACCCGTTCCGGTGGTCGATGAGATCGCATCAAATGCAGGTAGAGGACTCGAGCAAACCCAGCGTAAGTGCCCGCAAAGAGAAACCATGGGTTAGGAGAACGCGGGCTTTGGAGATTCATGCAGATTCAACGAGACGACCCCAGGCACGCAACGGAATCTCGCCCTCCGGAATGGGGGAAAGAGTCCCGCTTCGCGGGCTTCTGGAGCCCGTTAGGGCTTGCTGGGAATCCGTGGGGTCGCTGCCCGGACAGAGCGGGTACATCAAGAGGGAACCCAGCGCAGCAAAGGGTTCGATCGCTTTCGAAATATACTACGCCTGCCAGCCATTGTCAACAAAAAGTTGACATAAACATTCTGATTTCCCTTGACATCCAATCGGGAAAAGGTATATTTACGGCGCTTTCTTCGTGCCTGTTTTTCTCAACCCGAGGGGCATCAGAGGAGTTGGCACAAGGAACGCCTGGCATTGTCTTCCCTTTTTTCGCCACCATTTGTAGGATTAGTAGGATCCTGCGCAAGGAGCGTGCCTCATGAGAGCAGGATTTGGACAGCATCGAATCACCCCGCCGGTCGGGGTGGAGCTCTGCGGGTTCGGATTCTTCAGGCGCCGAAGATCGGATGGGGTGTACGAGCCGCTTTATGCCAAGGCGATGGCTGTGGAAGCGGGCGGACGCGAAGTGCTCATCGTGGCCTGTGATCTGATTGGGGTGACCCGATCGCTCGCGGATCAGGTCAGGATTTCCGTGTCCGAAGACACGGGGGTGCCGATCGAAGCAATTATGATCTGCTGCACGCACACGCACTCCGGCCCGGCCACCGTGGATTTGATGGGTCTGGGTGAGCCGGATCATCGGTACCTGGCCAGACTACCCGGGAAAATCGCTCAGGCTGCCCGGACAGCCCACGAGAAGCTCACCGAGGCCGAGATGGCCGTGGCCACGATCGCAGTGCCGATCGCAGCGTTCTGCTACAATCGGGTATACGGAGGAGAGCGGGACGGGACGGCCACAGGAGAACCCCTCGACAGGGAGGCGGAGGTACTCAAATTCACTTCCGGGGGCAACCTGCTCGGAATGGTGAGTTTCCACTCGGTGCATCCGGTGGTTTGTTGCGAGGAGACGTTCAAGCTCCACGGAGATTTCGTGGGCGTGGCCTCAAACACGGTGGCTCGGGAGAACGGAGAGGCCGTCGCGCTCTTTCTCCAGGGAGCATGCGGAGATATCAACCCCATTTATTGTCATAAGCCGGAGGAGGCTTCGCTTGTCAATCTGGAAAAACTGGCGGCCCTCTATGCCCACATTTTGCGCCAGGGACTGATCGAGGCACAACCTGTTCCGGTGGATTCCGTTGGGGCCACCCGCCGTTTTATCCCGCTCCAGCTGCAAATCCCCGACCGGGAGGATCTCGAGAGAAAGATCGATCGCGCCAGGCAGACCTTGGGGAAGGAGCATCTGAGCGCGCAGGAGGAGCAACGCGCCACCTTTGAGTTGTACGCCGGTACAGCCGTGCTTGGTAAGCTGAACAGAGGGGATCCGCCAGAGATGATCGTCGAATTGCAGGCGATCCGAATCGGGGAACAGGTCTTTATCGGACATCCGTTTGAGCTGTTCAATGCCATCAAGAAAAAAGTGGAGCAGGCCGTCCGGCCCGGAAAAGTCTTTGTGGTCGGATACGTGAACGACTACAAAGGATATGCGCCGACAGCAGACCGATATGCCCTCGGAGAAAATGACGGACGGGAACGATGCTATGCGGCGCATGGGGTCCCATTTATACGGGGGGACTTCCCCTTCGATCCCACCCTCGAGGCCACCTTGGTCCGGGAGATGATCGGGTTACACGATCAAGTCAGCAATAGACCGCAGAAAATGCATCCCAAATGATGGACGAACCATCTGAGCAGGTCTTCAGAAGGCCCTGCTGCGCAATCCCCACACTTTGAACGGAGAGGAGCAATCCATGACCACTCGCGAACTATGGCAACGCATTATGCATTACGAAACCTTTGACCGCATGCCGGTGATCCATTGGACCGGCTGGGAGGAAACCCGGCGTCGCTGGCTATCCGAGGGCCTTCCGGAAGGCGTCAGCGAGCATGAGTACTTCAACGCCCAGCCGATGGGCGCGGGAGTGGATGTCAACATCGGGCTGTTTCCCGCGTTCGAGGAGGAAATCGTCGAAGAGACCGAAGCCTACCGGATCATCCGCCAAGGTGATGGCGTGGTCTGCAAGGACTGGAAAGGCAAAAGCTGTATTCCGCACTATATCGCCTTCACCCTCCAGGATGGGAAAAACTGGCCGGAATACAAGAAGCGGCTGCAGCCCGATCCCGCCAGAATACCGAAAGACCTGGATGCAAAAATCCTCCAGGCGGAGGCATCGGGCCTCCCTATCCATGTGGGAACGGGTTCCATGATCGGCTGGATTCGCAACTGGATGGGCGTGGAAAATCTGGCTTACCTTTGCCACGATGAGCGCGACGTGCTTTCGGATATGGTGGAAACCCTCTCCGACCTCGTCTGCTGGAGCCTGGATCAGGTGCTGCCGTCCGTGAAGCCGGATATGGGCTGGGGGTGGGAGGACATCTGTTTTCGCAGTGGGCCACTGATCAGTCCCGCCGTTTTCGAGGAATGTGTGGTGCCCGGTTACCGCAAGATCGCCGACAAACTCCTCAAATACGGGGTGAACCTGTATATGGTGGATTGCGACGGATATATTGACGATCTCGTGCCGCTATGGCTGGAGAGCGGCGTAAACGTGATGTTTCCTGTGGAGATCGGAGTATGGAAGGCCGATCCGCATGCCTTTCGGAGAAAATACGGAAAAGTGCTTCGAATCTTCGGGGGGATTGACAAGCTGGAGATCGCCAAAGGGCCTGAGGCGATTCGCGCGGAGATCGCCCGACGGGTTCCGCTGATGAAGGAGGGGGGATTTATTCCGCTCCCCGATCACGTGATCCCGCCGGAGACTTCGCTGGAAAACTACATGTATTATCTGGAACAGATTCGCAAGCTGCGGTTTTGAGCGGTCACACAGCCTCGCGGGGTTTCCAGAGGATCTTTGATTACACTGGCCATGCTCCCCAAAAAACGGCCGAATACGCATCCGGCAGGTTCGGGAAACTGTTTGCCGAAACCGCAGTTTCCCAGAGACTGAGTATCGGAATCACAGAACCTCGGCGTGCCAGTCCAAACTACTGCATCGAAACATGCCATACGCCCTCTCGCTCGTATCGGTGCAACGGATCGTTTCCATCTTTATCTCCTTCCTCAGAGTAGCGGTAGGTACCCCTGATTTCCTGGTCGCCGATATTGCCGCAGAAAATATATATGCTTTCAGAAACAGATCTTCAGTGCTTTCGACAATAATATCGAGAACAAGTTTCTCTGAATTCCCTATATTATTGTAAGCCAATGGATATGATGTAGAACTTCCATCGGGCATCAAAAAGGTGAAGGTCCCGGTAGCAGATATAGGCCTGGGACCTTCCCATGGATTGGTGTGCTGTTCAATGACCTCCATCCGAATACGCAGGGCGTCCGCAGTCGCATCGTCGAACACCATATAACCTTCCCATACCCCTCGGAGATCATAATCGTCATAGGGGCTCAGACGGCTGCATCCTGCAAGTAGCACCGACCATGTCAACAGTATGAAACATCCGATTCGGCTCATCCTCTCGTCCCATCAGATTCAACACGCTTGAAACCGGGACTCTTCATCTCCCAACAAGGGGCCATTGGCCCGATGACTCCTCTTTGTCGTCCCTTGCCTCCCCCAAATAGGCAGCATCCAAATGAACACTATCCTCTTCATTTTCTCATTCCTTGTGTTGGGCTATGGTTTTTGTTCTACTGCTCTTATTCCAGTCCAGATTCCAGCATCAACTTGGGGGTGATGCCTGTTTTTAAGTTCAAATTCCTTATATGATCCTTCCACCGTGTCGTCGCTAATGATTCCATCTATCAACCGATATTTCGGATAGTGAACCCCGTTGCCTCTACTAAGCTCCAGATATGGTCCCCACTTAGAATCCCCCCCCCAACTGCCAAGGTATCCACCTGGTCATCTGAGCGTATTTCAAATACCCCTGTGACATCCACTAGAATATCTGCATTGGCAATTTTCGAACTCGTCCTAATCCCAATAAGGTCATAATAATACGGAGGCAATATATCTGGATCCTCTCCATAGCATAATATAGCCTCAAAGGATCTTTCCTTTCCCGTGTTTTCGCTGATCAGGCTGCCTGTCCATGTACCGTTTATGAGTTCTCCGGGATAGGGGTGTTCCTCTTCTTCCTCTTCGCCACAGCCTGCTAATAACATAAAAACCACTCCAATTACAAAGAGACACCTGGGGAAAATAGACATCGCTTTATTCCTCCTCCTGGATGTTTCTGGAAGGTTAGAAGATCGGGGATAGATCCTTAAGCATGCCTCAAAAATATAGGAAAAACCGAAT
>JAZDJA010000355.1:0-3533 GCA_043804415.1 Candidatus Latescibacterota bacterium
TCTTCCGGCTTCTTCGCAATTTTTTTCTCTAGCGCATAACTCAGGAAGCTCGAGAGAATGTGAGCGGAGCCGGGAAGAAGGCCGATGACAAAACCGAGACCAGAGCCGCGAATAATGGGGCCCCATGAGGCACGGAGTTCATCTCGGGTGGGAAGCAGTTCTCGCAATCTGACTTTATTAACGGTCCTAAGCAGATTTTCCTCGGTAGACCGAAGAACTTCCGCCACCCCCAGCGCACCCATACCGACCGGAAGGAATCCGATCCCGTCGTAAAGATTGGTAATACCGTGGGTAAACCGCTGTTCCCCGCTCTGACTGTCAATCCCCACCGTACAGACCAACAGACCGATGAGAATGACCGGCATGGTGTCAAAGAACGAACCGCTCCCGAGGGAGGCAAGCAGTATGAAACAGAGGAGCAGTATGGCGAACATCTCGGCGGGACCCAGTTTCACTGCCAGATCCGCAAGAACGGGAGTCAACAACATGACCCCGATGACACTGAAGGTTCCCCCGATCCAAGATCCCCATGCGCTGATAAACAGGGCCGCGCCTCCCCGCCCTTTGAGAGTCATCTGATAGCCGTCAATACAAGTCACGACCGACGCTGATTCTCCGGGGACATTCATCAAGATGGAGGTTGTCGATCCGCCGTACATGGCTCCGTAGTAAATCCCCGCCAGCATGATGAGGGCGCTCGTCGCATTGAGACCAAACGTGGCAGGAATGAGAAGGGTGATCCCCGCCACGGGACCGATGCCGGGAAGCACACCCACCATCGTCCCCCACAAACATCCGATGAAGCAAAGATAAATATTTTGAAGCGTGAGCGCCGTCTGAAATCCGGTAATCAGGTTGTTGAGAACATCCATCGGTATCCCTCATTTCCCTCTGTTTCCGGTAGACGCACTACAAATACCGCAATAATCCTTCAGGCAGTTGGACCTTGAGAATCGTCTCGAAAAAAAACCAACTCCCCGCCCCGATAGCAACAGAAAGTCCCATGGCGATCCATACGCGGTAACGACACACCCACACGAAAAGGACAAACATGAAAAGCAGCGTGGCAACGAGGTACCCCAACCGTTCCAGGACCAGGATGAACACGAGGGTGGTGCCCAGAATTTTCAGCGGGGTAAGGAAGCCGCGGACCATCGTACGCCACTCTATCCGCCCTCCTCTTTCCCCCGCTTTAAGGTCCTGAACTATTTTTACGATACCTGCAATTATAAGTAGAAGAGAGACAGCCAAAGGAAAAGGCGCCGGGCCCGGTTCCGCCCATGAACCCCAGGAAAGCTGAAATGAATCGGCAAAACCGAGAATTCCGATGAAAAGGAATATGAAACCTGCAACTTGTTGTCTTCCCATATCATCCTCCTCCCAGATGCACAGTCGATTTCCGCACAAATCCACCCAACGCCATGCTCAGTGATACACCCGCTTATCGGCCATTCGTTCCTGCCTCACCTGGTATTCCAATCCTTCCGCGTATCAAAGTTGAGGGGAATGCGTCTAACCTGTCGATGCCACCATGGCTTTAAGCAGCTCGAAGTTCGAAGGGTCCATCTTGAGCTCGCCCTTGTTGATCTGTCGGTCGATCTCGACCACAGCATCAATGGCTGGTGTCGGGATGCCAAACTCCTTGCCCTTCTTCGCCACAAGACCGGGGATGAACTCCATCTCGCTCCTGCGGCCCTTGATATGGTCGTGGATGGGAGCGGTTCGGCCCCCGCCCACATGACCCATTAGCGTCTTCATGGCCGTCACCAGATTATTGTCGCTCGAACCGGTGAATTCGTCGGCGCGCAGTCCAAATACCGGCTCGATACGGTAGCCAAGCGCGGTGCCGACCGCAAGCGATTCCCTGCCGAGTTTTAAGGAAATGTCGTACATGCCGGGCAGGGCCATCGCCTCAAAGTTCCTAAGGCCGAACAGCCCGAACGGCGCCTGGGTCATGATGTTGGCGATGAGTTTCGTCCACTTCGCGCCGTAGATGTTATTGGTCACATCACACCGACCCACGTTGCTCATGATGGATGCTATTTCGCGTACGCGAGGGGTGGATAAACCGTCAAGCTCGCCCACTGCGAACCATGTGCTTTTGCGCGTCGTGTTGCGCTGAATCAGCCCGGGCGTGAAGAGTTCCGCTTGAAGTTCGACAACGCAGCCCACCGTGCGCTTGCGGCCCACAATTGAGGCAATCGAGTCGTCGTTCATACCGTTCTGGGTGCCAATCAAGGTCCCGTCATTCTTGAGATAAGGCTTGATGAATTCCGTCATCCAGCGATGGTCATTTGACTTGGCCGCGAGAAACACGATGTCGAACTCCAGGTTGGCTGAAGCGAGATCGCACAGATGCAAGGCCCGAACGGGAATCTGCAGGTCCTCGTCTTTCATCCGGACGTGCAGCCCGGTCGCCTTCATCGCCTCGACATGCGCCGGCCACTGGTCGATGATCGTAACGTCGTAACCCACCTTAGTGAGATCGGCGCCAATACTGCTGCCGATTGCGCCGGCGCCGAGAACCGCCAATGTTTTGCTCATTCTTTGCATCCCTCCTTGGTTTTTTGTCGATCTGCTTCCGGTAACTTCTCAGTTCCCATGGTGGGAACGGGTCATTCAGTGAGTACCATTGGACACCACCCCATCCGGCCTGATTATCCCTATTTGAATTGCTAAGGCTTCCTCGGCGGGATTAACAGACCGTTTTAAAAACTGACGTACGTGTCTTTGATCGATACTCGGATCAATTTTTCAAGTTGGATTGCTCCCGATCTTAGACCATCAATCGGCCCCCATTCACCGTGATCGTTTGGCCGGTCAGGTAGCTGGACTCCGGCGCCGCTAAAAAAAGGATCCAGCCTACCATATCCTCCACCTCGGCTATTCTTCCCAAGAGCGTGGCTTTTCCGATCATCTTTCTTTGCTCTTCGCTCCGCACCGCAATAACCCGTTCGGTGGCTGTGGTTCCCGGGGCGATGGCGTTAACGGTGACCCCGTATTTGCCAAGTTCAAAAGCAAGGACCCGGGTGAGGCAGTGAACCCCAGCCTTGGCGGCTGCATAGGGGGGAGAGGCAGGATTGAGGGTAGTGAGCCCCGCCATTGATCCTAAGTTGATTATGCGCCCGCTTTGCTGCTTCTGAAAGATAGGGACGACCGATTTCGCCGTGAGAAAAACGCTTTTCAGGTTCCGGTCAACAACAGCATCCCATTCCTCTTCCGGAGTATCGGCAGTCGCGAACTGCGTATAAAACCCGCCGGCGCTGTTGACCAGGATGTCGATCCGGCCCGCCTTGTTCATTATGGTTTCGAAAGCCTGCTTGACTGCGGCGGCATTGGTCACGTCGCACTCGATAAAAAAGGCATCGCCTCCCTTGGTCTGGATTCCCTGTGCAGCGGACGCACCGCCTTTCACGTCGATATCGATGAGAAAAACCTTCGCGCCCGCGTCGGCGAAACACTCAGCCGAGCGTTTTCCGATGCCGAGGGCAGCGCCCGTGATGACGGCAACCTGATCTGAGAAATTGAAAATA
>JAZDJA010000356.1:0-2204 GCA_043804415.1 Candidatus Latescibacterota bacterium
GGCACCCATACTGATGCTCAACTGCATACCCATATTCGCGGACGCGGATCCCGAAACCTTCAACGTGGATCCCAAATCAGTGGAAGAGCGAATCAGCGATCGGACGAAAGCCATCATTGTGGCACATATCGCCGGGCAGCCATGCGACATGGACCCTCTCGTCCAGATCGCCCGGGATCATAACCTCGTTCTGATCGAGGATGCGAGCCAGTCCCACGATGCCGAGTATAAGGGCCGAAAAGCCGGTACCATGGGGGACATCGCGGTGTTCAGCCTGATGGGTGGCAAACACATCACCGCCGGCGGACAGGGTGGGATGGTGATTACCAACAACGAGGAGCTTTACTGGAACGCCAAACGCTTTGCGGATCGCGGCAAGCCTTTTGGCTGCGATGAGACCACGAACATCTTCCTCGGCCTCAACTACCGCATGACCGAGCTGGACGCCGCCATCGGTCGCGTGCAACTGACCAAGCTGCCCCAGATCGTGGCTAAGCGCAGAGAAGCCGTATCCTGGATTGGGGAACGCATTTCGGATCTGAAGACCGTCCGCCTCGGAAAAGTGATCGAAGGAGCGGTCTCCTCCTACTGGTTCCTCTTTCTGCACGTGGACGAATCGCAGCTTACGGTGAGCAAAAACGACTTTGCCCGCGCCGTGGCCGCAGAAGGAGTTCCCGCCTCTCCGGCTTACGACAATTTGATCTGCGATCAAAGCTGGATCCGGAACCGCCAGGCCTACGGAAAATCCGGGTGTCCGTGGAGCTGTCCCTTCTACGGCAAAGAAGTTGTGTACGAAGGCTCCTGCCCCAACGCCCGAAAAGCGATCGACTCGCATATGGCCATGGCCGTCCACGAGTGCTACACCGAACAGGAAGCGGACGACATTGCCCAGGCGCTCAGGAAGGTAGAGCAGCACTGTCTAAAGTAACATCCATCCCTTGCTCTTTGCTCTTAACCGAGTACCCGCCTATCCAGTCCCCGGGTTACCCGATCCGGGGGCTGTGACATGGGGGCCAAAGGAACGGCCGATCACCCTTCCGCACCGCTGCTGCTATTTTCCTTCCCAGAACCAACCTGTCCGAGGCCCGGTTCCCGCTCCCCCATTTCAGCGCATTTCAGGTCATTCCGGCCTTTTTTCATGGCTTGGTGTGAGGACCAAATATATATTCCTTCTCGCCAAAAGTCAAATACTTTCCCCCATAAAAGGGGCGCGACGCCCCCTTTGGGGTGAAAGTAGTCAAACCCCTGCCGTTCCCCTTCGGGATGCTCCGAAACAAAAAAGCCGTGATGCATCGGGTGCACCACGGTTTCGTCCTTGCCTTATTCCCTGGCTGCCCCATCGGAGCGGAAACGTCTTGCTGCACAAACTGTTCCTCCAGATGCCAGCCGACTGAACCTGCACCTCAACACCGCGAGCTGCTACCTATCGTCCTCGCTCCGCCCTAGATCCCCCTCATTCTGACCTTCATTGACAACAGCCGCAATTCCCTGAACAACTTTCTCCACCGAATCCAACTGCGGACCTCCTGGACTGAGGTACGCCACCTTGCCTTCTTTGATTAGGAACTTCCTCCCTATTTCGAAGTAGCCCTCACAGAGCTTGACGCTTCTGTAGGGATTCCCAGGAGGATACCGTTCGGGAAGACCCATAACATACGAGTATAGCTCCATTGCGAGGGAACTCAGGTGCAGCAAGACCTCCTCGCCCTCCTCGAACTCGGGGTCAGACGAAACGCCTGTGCCAGTGCCGTCTGCTCTCATTCCAGTAATAAGCTTCACCAACACCTCGCTCTCCCCCGATCCTCCTTTCAGATACTGCGCTACGGAAACGGTAACCCAGGTGTGGTAAGGTCCCTCAGGATGTGCCTTGACCTCCTTCATTTTCCCGATCACAATGCAATCCGAGATCTTCGCCCGAGCGATTGGGTTGTAGAGGTCTTTGCCCGGCAACATGATAGGCTGATGTTCCCGGAAGAACTTATTCATCTCACCTACGCCGAGCTTATGCTTCCTGAGAAATTCATCCTCCATCAGCAAAAGCCTGTCTATCTGTCCCGGAAGGTATTGGCGCGCCTCAACTACCCCGCGCTCCTCCTCGGAGAGCTTGCTGAGAAGCGCCGCTCGCTCTTCCACTGAAAGTTGCGGTTTTACGTACGCCCCCATCTTAACACTATACAAAATCACATCTACGACCTCCGGAGCAT
>JAZDJA010000357.1:0-5119 GCA_043804415.1 Candidatus Latescibacterota bacterium
CCGCTCGATCCCCGTGGACGGTCCCGCCGCCGGGGTATCGTTAGCGTCCCAGTGGGAGGCGATGCGGGCAAACTACTACCGGATCATGGGCTGGGACCTGAAAACGGGGCGTCCGCTGCCGGAAACACTTGCCGCGCTGGATCTGCCCGATGTGGCCAAGGATCTCTGGGGATAGCAGTTTTCCCCCTTTTGCCTGAAGTCCCAAGGGCAGAGCAGGAGACCGGCGGTGGCCTATATCTTCTTGATACACAAGTTCTTCTGCTTATTTTTTGCAGAAGGAAATACAAAGCGGAGCGAAGCGGCATAGGGAATTTTTACCGATCGTTACGATTGATCACCTCAAGGAGACAGTTCTATGGGTATGACCATAGCTGAAAAAATTCTTGCGCGACATGCAGGGAAAAAAGAAGTTACGCCGGGGGAGTATGTATGGGCTTCCATTGACAGCACAATGGTTAGCCGAAGCGCAATGACTGAGCTCAGGGATCTAAAAATGGATAACGTTCTCAATCCTGAAATGGTCTATGCGGTGGAAGACCACTTTGCTCCACCACCCAATGTAGCGGCTGCCAACACCATGGTTAAATTCCGAACATGGGCAAAAAAAACGGGCGTCAATTTTTTTGAATATGGGCGCCATGGCATTCTTCACGAACTCTTTCCCCACCATGGTTTGGTATCGCCCGGCGATTTGATTGCCGGCGTAGACTCTCATACCACGAGCCACGGGTGTTTTAATGCAGCTGCCTGTCCTATCAACGAGGATATTTCCTGTATTCTTTCCACAGGTCTTATGTGGTTTCGTGTCCCGAGAAGTATTCGCTTTTCCCTCATTGGAACGTATCCCGGTCCGGAAAACTTCGTTGTGGGTAAGGATATTATGCTCCGCATTATGGGTGAATACGGGACTGAAATTGGATTGTATAAATCCGTTGAATTTGCGGGACCGGTTGTCGATCAGATGAGCATGGCCAGTCGATTTACAATAGCGAACATGGGGATTGAAATCGGAGCGAAATTTGCCATATTCCCCTGCGACGATAAAACATTGGCGTTTCTTGAAGGCAAGATGAAACGCCCTCCCAATCCCGTGTCTCCGGATCCGGATGCCGTATACGAGTTTCTCTACACGATCGATGTCACTGACCTGCCGCCGTATGTCGCATGCCCTCACAACCCAGGGAACTCTGTCCCCGTAACGGAGGTGGAACAGAAGAGGATCAAGATAGATCAGGCATTTATCGGATCGTGCACCAATGGCCGACTTGAGGATTTTCGGATGGCGGCACGCATCCTCAAAGGGCGCAAAGTTCATCCCGATGTACGTCTTATCGCGACACCCGCTTCACAACAAATATGGCACGACTGTATCAAAGAGGGTATCTGGGATATCTTTGCCGAGGCAGGTGCACTGGTGACCCATTCGACCTGTGGCGTTTGCTTTGGGGGCCATATGGGGCTTCTTGGCGATGGCGAGGTGGCGATATCGACTACGAATCGGAATTTTCTGGGCAGGCAGGGAAGTCCGAAATCGTTTGTCTACTTATCCAATCCGGCAACGGCTGCTGCATCGGCAATAGAAGGGTATATCGTTGATCCCCGCCACTTTTTATAACGAAAGGGTGCACCATGATCTTTGAAGGAAAAGTATGGAAATTCGGCGACAATATCAGTACCGACTTGATGATGCCGGGGAGCGAGGTCCATACCCGGTCCGATATTTCCGCAGAAGAAGCTGCACGAAAGTATTGCATGCTTAACAATCGACCCGGATGGGCGTCAACGGTTCAGAAGGGGGATATCATTGTGGCGGGACGAAATTTCGGCTGTGGATCAAGTCGCCCGGCCGTTATTTTAGTCAAAGCCCTCGGTATCAGTATCGTTATCGTCGATTCCATATCGCGACTTTTTTTCCGCAATGCCATCAAAAACGGATTCCCCGTTTTGATCTGTGAAGGTGTTTCCGCATTGTTTGAGGAAGGTGATGTGGTCCGGGTCAATGTAGAAACGGGTGAGGTGAAGAACCTCACGAAGGACAAAGCGATTTGGGGCGAGCCATTACCCCCGAACAGCCCCCCTGCTGAAATACTGAAAGCGGGAGGGTTGGAAGCTTATTTGGATACCGTTAGAGTTCAAGATCTATCTCCAGGCTCTTAGTTTTTTCACCATAACGGGTTTCAAACGACTCAAGGAAGGAATCCGTAGAGGACCTGTTGCACCGGTGCGTATTCGTGGAGTACGCCGGATCTCAGTCTCGGGCAGAGCCGTGAGTTTTCCCGGGAGAAATCAACCAATCCGAAAGAGGTTGAATATGAATGCTGCACGACGGTTTCGCGAGTTATTGGCAGCGCCGGGGCCGATCATCGCTCCGGGAGTCTATGACTGCGTCTCCGCCAAGGTGACGGAGCGCGCCGGGTTTTCTGCGGCGTTCATCAGCGGCGGCGCCGTCACCGCAAGCGTCCTGGGGTATCCGGACGTCGGTCTGCAGACGATGCCCGAGTTCCTCGGCCAGGCGCGCAATATGGCACGCTGCGTCGATATTCCCCTTCTGGTGGACGTGGACACCGGATTCGGCAACGCGTTAAACGTGATGCGCACTGTGCGAGAATTCGAATCGGCAGGGTTGGCCGGCATCTTCTTCGAGGACCAGACATTTCCCAAACGCTGCGGTCATTTCGAGGGCAAGAAAGCGATCCCGGTCGAGGAGATGGTCGTCAAGGTGAAGGCGGCGGTCGAGGCGCGTCGAAGTGACGATTTTGTGATCATCGCCCGCACCGATACCCGTGCCATATACGGCATCGATCATGCGATCGAACGCTCTCTGGCGTATGTCGAGGCAGGTGCAGACCTGATCTTTGTCGAAGCGATGCTCTCCGAGGAGGAGATGCGCAAAGTAACAAGTGCCATTCATGTGCCGCTCCAAGCCAACCTCAGTGAACAGAGCAAGACGCCGATACTGCCGGTTCACAAGCTGTATGAGATGGGCTTCAAGCTCATCTCATACTCCGGATTGCTGCAGCGGACGGCGATCCGGAGTATGTTCAACGTGCTCGACGTGTTGAAGAAAGAGGGCAGCACGATGTCGGCGTTCCCTTCACAAATCTGCAGTCTCATCGAGCGGAGCGAACTCCTTGGCTTACAACAATTTTACGAGATCGAAGAACGGTTATATGGACCGCTCATCGATACCGAGGGGAGCTGGCGCACGTCACTCGCCGACAAGGCCAAAGTGACCGGCTCGAACAGGATCCGCAAATTACCGATCTGAGTACACTCACGCATACAGGGAGGCGAACTATGAATATGTGCAAGAAAATGAGAAATTTATTGGCGCAGAAAGACTACATCTTTACGGCGGGCGTGGCAAATGCAATGGAAGCCATGATCTTGGAGAAGGCGGGATTTGACTTCATTTATATGACGGGAGCCGGGACCTCCCTGACGCAACTCGGTCTTGTCGATGTTGGGTTTATCACCGAGTCTGAGATGGTCAACAATGCAAGAAATATCGCAAGGGCCGTGAATATCCCGGTCTTTTCCGATGCGGATAATGGCTACGGAAACGCAATCAATGTAATAAAAACTGTTCAGGATTTTGAGGCCGCGGGGGTGGCCGGAATCCACATCGAGGATCAAGACAGTCCAAAAAGGTGCGGGCATTTCGCGGGTAAAACCATCATCCCGATCGAAGAAGCCGTCGGGAAGATCAGGGCCGCTGTGGATGCGAAAAGAGATAACGATTTTATCATCATTGCCAGGACGGACGCAGTTACGGCGGTTGGCGGAGGCTTTGAAGAGGCATTAAGGAGAGGGAAGGAGTATGCTCGGGCGGGCGCTGATATGGTGTTTTGTGAATTCAAGTCTCCGGACATCGAGGATCCGAAGCGGTTTGCCGAAGAAATCCACGAAGAGTTCCCCAGTCTTCCCCTGTTTTTCAATTATTCTTCCAACGTTAAGTGGTATACCTCACCATTGACATTCGATGATATCGCGCGCATCGGCTATAAAGTATTCATCGTTTCGACGGGGTGCATACGGGTGAGTAAGCAAGCGGTATCGGAATATGCAGTCGATTTAATGACGCGAAAAGAGCAGGCGGTGAAGGACTTTCAGCGGAAGGAGAAACAGGATTTGGCGGAATTCGGCGGACTCAAAAGGATAAAGGAGCTTGAGGCAAAGTATCTTCCGGCCGAAGGACTGAAAAAGAAATACGAGACGCCAGGTCTCTAAATCGTTGAACTTTGCGTCCTTTGGGGAATACTCGACGGCCCTGCGTTCGAAGCATCGCAGGGCCGTGTGGTTTGAATGGGACCATTATCGAGTCGCAAAAACCATCAACTTCGTCAACCGTCTCATGTCTTCCAGGTTCTCCAGATCCCAAACAATGTCAAAGATGTTTTGAATCTGCTCCTTCCCCATATACTTTATGGCCATTGCCCGGAACTTCTCCTCCAGCTCCGCATCGGTAAGGGGGTCGCTCCCCTTTCCATGAGGAAGATCAACACGCTCCTGAAATCGACGGCCGTCCTTGGTGATGATCTCCGATATCCCCGAGTATTTCGAAAGGTTAGGATCTGGCTCTACGGTCATTTTCTCGATCAGATCCAGGACCATGGGGTCGGTAAATTTTTTCGGCTTGATAGATGCCGGGCCAAAGTCCCGTTCCATGATCGCGATAGCATTTGCATAGTAGGCGCTATGATCCGCACTTTCTGCATTCCTCGGATACTTCTTGGAGGGCGTAGTCGTATGGCGGTACACCCGAGGGCTGGTTTTAATCTGCACCGATGCAACATCCTCGGGCTTCAGATCATGCTTCTTCACAAGGGCAATGGTGGCGTATACATGCCCTTGGGTAGATGCATTGGCGCACAATGCCTTATGCCACGTACGCAAGATTCGCCAGCCGCTGAAGTTCACTAACTGCTCCAGGTCCATGTCGCCTTGTAAAATGACCTGCCGGAATCCGGAGTCCCCCTCAACCACGCGAATGGGGCCGGTGAAGCCTTTCTTGGCAAGCATGCAGGCCAAGATGGCGTCATAGGCAGTAAATCCGAAACGGAGATTTTTTGTCATCGTATTTTCTTCCCGGTGCGCGTCCGGGATTCCCAGCGAGAGG
>JAZDJA010000358.1:0-7958 GCA_043804415.1 Candidatus Latescibacterota bacterium
CATGACCATCATGTTGGTCACGCATGAGCTGGACAGCATCCGGCGGATTGCGCACCGCATCACGATGCTGGACGCCGGAAAGGTGCTTTTCTCCGGGACCTTGGAGGAGGCGGAGCATTCCGGAATTCGGCGGATGGAGACGTTTTTCCTGAAGGATGAGTCGTAATACGTTGGCAGCAACTACCTGGGGCTCGCCGTGATACAGTCGGCTGGTACTCTCCTTGATCTGAGGCCAAACGTCCGTATCACAAATGTATGACGACGCAGGTTTGACTGCCACGAATCAAGTCTCCTGGATTTGAGAGCGTTTTTCCATTCCATGAACGGTGAGTCGGACGTGGTGATTCCCGTTTCATGATTTACGTTTCACGATTCGCACTAGGGAGGACCATGATGGGGATGGAAGGGTTCCAAGAGCATGAACTGAGTGCAGGCCGCATTCGCTGGTTTCAGGAACAATCGAGAAGAGCGCACGGCGATATTCTCACCATGACGACGCTTTCCGGCTGCGGACATCCCGGAGGGTCGATGTCTTCTGTGGATATCTATCTGATGCTGGCCGCCTGCGCGAATGTCGATCCGAAGAATTCCTGCAAGCCCGATCGGGATCGTATCGTGATCAGCCATGGGCATACATCGCCGGGGGTCTATGCCGCCTTTGGACGATTGGGATTCTTCGAGCTGGAGGAGGCGATCGCCTCCTTTCGAAGGATCGGGAGCATCTTCGAAGGGCATGTGGAACATGGCATTCCCGGCATCGAATGGAGCACGGGAAACCTGGGACAGGGGCTTTCCGCAGGCTGCGGGTTTGCGCTGTCCGGTCGATTGGCGTCAAGGCACGTACAGGTTTTCGTGGCGATGAGCGATGGGGAGCAGACCAAGGGACAGGTGGCTGAGGCACGACGCTTCGCCAAGAAGTACGAGCTGAACAACATCACCGTGATTATGGACTACAACGAGCTTCAGATCAGCGGATCGATTCACGAGGTGATGCCCCAGCACACGAAGGCACTCTACCAGGCCGATGGATGGACGGTTCTGGAGGCCGACGGTCATGATCCCCAATCCCTCTATCAGGCCCTCCGGCAGGCGGTTTTCACAGAAGATACGCCGGTGGCCATTTTGGCCCACACCCGGATGGGATCGGGCGTGTCATTTATGGAAAACGTGGTGAAATTCCATGGTCAGACGCTCAGTGAAGATCTGTATCGCTCTGCCATGGCAGAGCTTGGCTTGGAGGATGATCTTGACCGGTACCGCATCCTCAGGGAAGACCTTACCGTGGGAAGTAAAGAATCCATCATCTGCCATTCCCAATTGAGCGCTCCGAAGATCGACACGGGCCTCCCCCGCACCTACGCTGCAGACGAAAAAACGGATAACCGGAGCGCGTTTGGAAAGGCCCTGGTGGACCTCGGGGAACTCAACTGCAAGGTTGCGGGCCGAACGCCGGTCGTGGTGTTGGACTGCGATCTGGGCCCTTCGGTCAAAACAGGCGATTTTGGGAAGGCGTTTCCGGACTTCTTCTTTCAGGGGGGGGTTCAGGAGCATCACACAGCCACGCTTGCCGGGGCGCTTTCGAAGGACGGGATCCCGACATTTTTTGCGGATTTCGGAGTTTTTGGAGTGGATGAAACCTACAATCAGCATCGCCTGAACGACATCAATGAGACCAACGTGAAGTTGGTTTGCACCCATGTGGGCTTGGATGTGGGGGAGGACGGAAAGACCCATCAGTGCATTGACTATATCGGGTTGATGCGGAATCTCTACGGGTACCGGATCATTATGCCGGCTGATCCCAACCAGACGGATCGGGCGATCCGCTACATCGCCGGGGAGTCGGGGAATTTCTTCGTGGGGATGGGACGCTCTAAACTGCCGGTGATCACGAATGCTCACGGGCAGCCCTTCTTCGGTGGGGAGTATGTGTTTCGCTATGGGAAGGCCGAGTGTGTGCGGGACGGGAAAGACGCTGCGGTGATCTCCATGGGAGGGATGCTGCACCAGGCCATCGAGGCCAGTGAGCGGCTGGCCGAACACGGATTCTCCGTGAAGGTGGTGAATCTTTCCTGTCTGAGCGCTCCCGACGTGGAGGCTATCCGGGAGGCGGCCGCAACCGGTGTGGTGGTCACGTATGAGGATCATAATGTCCACACAGGCCTCGGAAGTATCGTGGCCGGTGTGATCGCCGACCACGGGCTTCGCACGCGGTTTAAGCGGATGGGGGTCTCAGAGTATGGCGTTTCGGGTACACCGGAAGCCCTCTTCACAAAATATGGCCTGGACGTGGAGTCCTTGGTGGAGGCCGTGATCGGGGAGATAGAGCGGAAGTAAGGGGGAACAGAGAAATGCGCAGGGAGGATCATGGTTTTCTCGAATTTGAAACGGGGTGCGCTGCCGCGAGTCGAGAGTACCCGATCTCTGGAAAGCTCTGGAATTGCGACTCAAGTTGGGTGGGGCAAGTCGGCTTGTTCCCGCCAAGACGGTCTCCACTATCCGACTGAGCGGGGATAACAACGCTACCGAACCCCGGTTGTCCAAACAAGAGATTGCGCAAGGTGGTGTGTATTTCAGGAACGCCTGGCGAGGCAGAATCCCCTCAAGCAAAATGAACCCGGATCGAAGAGGAATAAAGGGATTTTCATGACAGAACCTTCCAAAGATCAGCAAGCGCCAACGGCCGGAGACGGAGCGGTAACCTATGCCGCTGCCGGGGTGGATATAGACGCGCAGACCCGAACGACCCATCGAATTCGGGATCTGGCACGCACCACCTTCTCACCAGAGGTCCTCACGGATATCGGGCTGTTCGGCGGACTGTTTGCACCGAACTGGCAGGCCTATAAGGAACCGGTGCTCGTTTCCAGCACGGATGGGGTGGGCACAAAGCTCAAAGTGGCCTTTATGATGGACAAGCATGACACGGTGGGGTTGGACATTGTGAATCACTGTGTCAACGATATTCTGGCTCAGGGAGCTCAGCCCCTGTTCTTCATGGATTATCTGGCAATGGGAAAGCACCGGGAGGACGTGGCGCTGGATGTCATCAGCGGGATGGCGGCGGGTTGTCGGGAGGCGGGTTGTGCGCTCCTGGGCGGCGAGATGGCGGAGTTGCCGGAGTTCTATCAGCCGGGGGAATACGATCTGGCCGGGATGATCGTGGGGATGGTGGACCGGTCAGAAATCGTCGATGGCTCGTCCATTGAACCCGGGGATATCCTGCTGGGACTGGGTTCGGATGGACTGCATACCAACGGCTATTCCCTGGCCCGAAAGCTTCTTTTCCAGGTGCGAAAGCTGCGCGTCGGTGACCATGTCGAGACGCTGGACTGCACCGTGGGGGAGGAGTTGCTCCGCCCTCATCGGTCCTATCTCAAGTCGGTGAGTGCTTTGATGAAGCAGGTTAGGGTGAAGGGAATTGCGCACATCACCGGCGGGGGGCTGATCGACAACATCCCCAGAATATTGCCGGAGGGAACGTCCGCCCACATCCGGCTGGGAAGTTGGGCGGTGCCCCCGATCTTTCGGTTATTGGAGGAAATCGGACACATCGCGTCGAAAGAGTTGTTTCGGACGTTCAATATGGGCATTGGGATGGTAATTGTGGTGAATGAGAGGGAAGCGCAAAGGGCACGCAAAATTCTGGAAACGGAAGGGGAGCGCGTGTATTCCGTGGGAGAGATTGTCTCGGGTGAGAGGGACGTATGTTTATCCCAATGACCCATGCGGCTGGTTTTTCGTTGTCCATCCGCCACCCCCAGTTGAGAGAGGACAGCCCATGAAGCGTTCGTTCGTAAGATATCACTTGCCTGCCTGCGCCTGGGCGACCTTGATCTTTATCGGATCATCGCTCTCAAGCGTGCCCACTCCAAAAACGGGTTTGCTTTCGTGGGACAAGGCGGCGCATTTTGCAGAGTTTGCCATTTTTGGAGTGCTCCTGATCTGGGCTTTCCGGGGACGCCTTGTTCCCGCCTTGATCGTCGGTGTGGGCTGGGGCATGTTGGACGAGATTCATCAGCTTTTTGTGACGGGCCGGAACTCGAATGTGTTCGATGCGATGGCGGATGCACTGGGCGTGATCGCAGTTGCGGGAGTGTTTCTCCTCCTGAGAGCGTTTCATTTTTCGAACAGGAACAGTTCCGTTGGGAGTCAGTTGGATGGCAAGTGATGTTTGATTTCGAATCCCTTTTATTGAGGAGAAAGGAGCTCACGATGGCGAAAAGAAAGAAGACGGTGCATGGTGCGGTAATCGGATACGGTCCGGCGTTTAACATGGGAAAGGCGCACTGCGGATGGATCAACGACACAGAGGGTCTGGAGATCGTTGCAGTGTGCGATCTGGATCCGGCGCGTATGGTCGCTGCAGCGGCGGATTTTCCGGGCATCGCCACTTATACGGATGTGGCAAAGATGTTGCAGGATGACGGGATCGATCTGGTGACCGTGGTAACGCCCCACAATACGCATGCCCCGCTTGCGATCCAGTGTCTTAAGGCGGGAAAACACGTGATCCTCGAAAAACCGATGTGCATCACAGGGGCCGAGGCCACGGAGATGATCCATGCCGCCAAGGAGTCCGGGGTGATGCTTTCGGTGTTTCATAATCGGCGTCACGATGGGGACTATGCGGCCATCAAGGAGGTGGTGGACAAAGGTCTGATCGGGGATGTTTTTCAGGTGGAGACCGGCGGCGGGGGATATGGGAAGCCGGGGAACTGGTGGCGCTCGGATAAGCGGATTTCTGGCGGGGCATTCTACGATTGGGGCGCGCATTTCGTGGATTGGGTGCTGAATCTGGTGCCGGGAAAAGTGGTCGGCGTTACCGGATTTTTCCACAACCTCGTCTGGCATGAGGTGACCAACGAGGATCATGTACATGCGGTCATCCGCTTTGACAGCGGCGCGGTGGCGGATGTACAGCTTTCTCAGATCGCCCGGATCGGCCGCCCGCGATGGCGGATTTTGGGTACGAAGGGAGCCATCCTCGATACAGGAGGAGGGAGTTTTACGGTGAGCACGGTGGTGGAAGGGATTGAGACGGAGATGACGGTCAAGTATAAGCAGGGCGACTGGCCAAGCTATTACACCAATATCGCCGCGCATCTGATTCGGGGCGAGGAATTGGAGGTGAAGCCGGAAGAGGGCAGGCGGGTCATCGCAGTGATAGAAACCGCGGAGAAGTCCGCTGCCAGCGGGAAGACGGAGCCGGTTCCATATGAGTGATCGGAAGACCTGGTTGAGTGATTCACATTGTGTGAGCTTACCCATGGAAGGGCTAGGGGGGATGGCGCGAAACTTCGGGTTTCACATGCCCACGGAGGTGGTATTCGGAGAAGGGGTTGTGGACAGAACGGGGGAGCACGCAGCGCGCCTTGGGAAGTGTGCGTTGATCGTGACGGGCAGGCGCTCGGCCCGGGAGAGTGGGGCGCTGGGGCGCGTGGAGGCTTCGCTTGCCCAAGCCGGCGTGTCCTCCATGCTCTTTGATCGGGTGACGGCCAATCCGAGCATCGAACTTGTGGCTCAGGGGGAGGAGGTCGCAAGCGCGGCAGAGGTGGATCTGGTTGTAGCACTGGGTGGCGGGAGCGCGATGGACGCGGGGAAGGCGATCGCGATCCTTGCCACCAACGGCGGATCCGCGAAAGACTATTTTGGAATGAAAACCTACGCATGCGACCCGCTTCCGATCTTGGCCATTCCGACCACGTCCGGCACCGGAAGCGAGGTCACCCCATACGCCGTTCTCACCGATATGGAGAGCAGGGACAAAAAATCATTGGCCAGCCCGACGATCTTTCCGAGAATCGCGCTGGCCGATCCGGAGCTGACGTGCACGATGTCCCCAGAGATCACGGTGGATACTGGCATCGATGCATTGACGCACGCGGCGGAGAGCTATCTTTCCAACCGCGCCACCCCCCTTTCCGATGAGCTTGCGCTGGAGAGCATACGGCTCATCTATGGCAGTCTGGAACGTGCGTGCTACGATGGAGAAGATTTGGGCGCGCGCAGCACCATGCTCTATGCCTCCATGCTCGCGGGGATGTGCATCGCTCAGACGGGCACAACGATGCTCCACTCGATGGGGTATCCGCTCACCGTATTCCACGGGATTTCACACGGACGGGCCAATGGCATCCTGCTTCCGTATGTGTTGGCGTTCGATCGGGAGGCCACACCGGAGAAGATGGATCGGATTGCGGAGATCTTCGGCGGAACACTCGATGCGGTGCGGGGCTTTGGGGAGAAACTCGGGCTCTCTGCGGACCTGAGTTTGCTGCTGCCGGATGCGAACACGTTTGAGGAGATGACCGATCACGTGATGGCCGCGAAGAATCTGGCCAACAATCCGCGCCCGGTGACCCGTTCCGACGTGGAGGAGATCTGGCAGCGGGCCTGCTCCGGGCGCTTGGGATGAGGAGCCACGCTGGCACGGATAACGGCCGTCCCGGATCCAACCTGGGCGGCCTTTTCGACGTGGGGCAAGATCCTCAGGCTCGGGCGGCACCTGCCCAAAATGCTTTTCGTCCTCAGACCGCGGGTCCACGGAAAAGAACTCCTTGACTCACGGGGAGGATTGACTTATATTTCAAAAGGGCAAATCGACCTGAAGAGAAACAAGGCCCTCGTCATCAGCGTTTGCATCCAGAGCCGGCTCTTGTCCTCAAAAGGGGAGTCCTCGGAAGCGACACTCCCCCAAGCAGCTAACCGCGGATTGCGCGGGTCCGGCGGATTCCATTCCCAAACCACTGCGAATTGTAGTGGTTTGCGGGGTAGTTGGCCAGAAGGAGAGCGCTTTCGTTCTGTTTCTGCGTGCTTTTGACCAACAGGCACGGTTTCCTCACCCAGCTCATTTCAAGTCCCGATAGGCCTATGCGCAGAACAATTTCGATCCTCCTGAGCATCTCCTCTATCCTGACACTTTCCTCTCCTCCCGCGACCGGAGGTACACGATACGACCTGTCTTTCACGCAGAACGACGATGTTTTTACGTGGAACCACACTCTAAGTCAGATGACTTGGGCCATAGGCGCGCTGACCATCACCGGGAACAGCTCGATGCAGTCCACGCTCAATCAGGCCACCAATCAGCCCAACCGATGGCGGGACGTGAACAATACCCGGTTGTCGGTTTCCTATTCCTTCTCCGATCGGATTCGCCTCGGCATCAACACCAGCACGAACAAAACCTCGAATACGGTATCGCACGCCAGGCAAACGGTCGCGACCAAGAACTTCAGCTCCAGCGTGTCCTGGCGTCCTTTTTCCTCCCTTTCCTTTTCCCAATCGATGGGACAGAGTTTCGATCAGCGCAAAGGGCAGAAGGCCTCGGGACTGAGCTACAGCACCCAGGTGAGCGTGACTCCCGATCTAATCGATCGGCTGGCCACGTCTCTGACTTTTTCCCAATCGGGCAATCGCTCCCAAAGGAAGGATCTTCCGATCAGTATGAACGGATCGATCAAATATCGATTGGACGGGGGAAGGACGGTCGGGTTGCGTTTTTCCGAGAGCCGCCACAAACAGAAATACTATGCGGGCACGGCGCAGGAGGACGGAGTGCTGGCGCTGCTGGATCGCTTCGACGGGAGCAGGACTACGAGCTTCGATTTCGATCTGGGCCGCATCTTGGGAATGAAGTTGAGCGGAGCTGCAGACTATAGCTCCAGCGAAGTGGATGACGAAGCCAGCGACGATCCAAACAGCAGCAAGTATCTGATGGATCGAAGGAAGCAGGGCCTCGGCTGGAACGGGAATCTCTCGGGGAAACTATTTGGCCGGATGCCCTTTTCCGGGGGAGCGACCTACAATCAGGACGAAGTGGATTATGGAAAGAATCGGCTCGACAAGAACAACGAGGATCTCTCGGTCAATGCCACCCTCGGATTCGGGCTCACCCGCGCCGATTCGCTCTCCGTGCTCGGAAGGATCACGATACGCCGCTCGGATACCCCGGA
>JAZDJA010000359.1:0-3131 GCA_043804415.1 Candidatus Latescibacterota bacterium
TGGTCCAAAGACGCAGTCGCCATGTTGCCGGATGCAGATATGGTCTTTATTGACGCGAACCATGACTTTAAATATGTCATGGAGGATTTGCAAGGGTGGGAACCCAAGGCCCGCATATTAATATGCGGACACGATTTCCGATCTATTCCCGAACCAGACGTTGAGCCAGCGCTCAATGCCTACTTCGGACAAGGCAACTATGAGTTTTTCCAGAGTATCTGGTACAAGTGGAAGAGGAATCTATGAACCGGAGCGGAAGGGGAAAAAAGGGTGAGAGCCAAAACCTGCTTACTGATCTTCACTGACGGGCGCGGAGAATACCTTGTCCGTACACTTCGCGCTTTCAAGCAATATGTGGATTGGGAATTCGACGCGACAATTCTTGTCGACGACTCCAATGATCCAAGCTATCGCGGCTTCTTAGAAGGAATCTGCGGAGAGTTCAGAATGGAGATACAAAGCAACCCTACCCGGCTTGGGATTGCTGGAACTGTCGCGCGTGCCTGGGGAGAACTCCTTCCTGCTGATGCCGCTTATATTTTCCATCTCGAAGATGATTTCACAGTCCAAAGGAAGTTGAAAATCGAGGAAATGATCGAGGTTTTGGAGAAGAATAAATATCTGACCCAAATTGCTTTGATGCGGCAGCCATGGAACGAAGCCGAGAAAGCCGCCGGCAGTATCTGGAATCTTTTACCAGATGCCTGGACACAACAAGCAGGCTGGGTGGAGCATCGCGTTTTTGGATGGACTGGGAATCCCAGCCTTTACCCCCATTGGATAACACAGGCGGGATGGCGCGTAGAAAGAGAGTGTGAGGGAAGATTCTCCGGTAGGCTTTTATTGAATACATCTCTACGATCTGCATTTTGGGGAAAGGTGGGCGATCCTCCATGGGTGGAACACATCGGAGTAATTCGGAAAGGTCCGTGGGTGACATAGTGTCGGATGTTATTTTAGTGTTCCCGGCTACAGGATTCGACCGCCCAAAAGTTTCAATAGATTTACCTCTCTCACTCCTGGCTGCGGCCAACCTTGTATCACGGGAATTCTCCATCAGGATCATCGATCAGCGCCTCGAACCGTACTGGCAGGACCTTCTCAAACAGGAACTGAAATACAATCCTCTCTGCGTGGGGGTCACGGCAATGACCGGTCCGCAGATATTCTACGCCTTGGAGGTGGCAAAAATCGTCAAGGAAAACTCGGATGTTCCATTGGTTTGGGGAGGTGTTCATGGAACGCTTCAGCCAGACCAAACCCTGCAGCATCCCAATGTTGATATTGTTGTCATCGGAGAGGGAGAGTATAGCTTCCTGGAATTAGTTCGGGTATTGGCCTCAAAACATCAGTTTTCCTCAGTACGAGGCATTGCTTTCAAGCATAAGGGCAGGATTGTTCGCACGGAAACTCCACCCACTGTGGATCTCGAACGTCTTCCGATGCTTCCCTATCACTTGGTTGATGTGGAGCGATATATTGGGAGCCAAGGCAGGTTCCCCGACAAGAAAATACGGAGTCTGATATTTTTTTCCAGCCGAGGATGCCCCTTCCGCTGCGCATATTGTTGCAACCCAGCGCTGTATCACAGCACTTGGCGTAGCCTGAGCGCGGAAAGAACGTTTCAACAGGCCTCAGAACTGGCCATCAAATTCAAGCTTGATGCCGTCACGTTCCACGACGAAGATCTTTTCATCAGCAAGCATAGAATCGAAAAGCTAGCGGATCTCATCGGTGGCCGATTCCTTTGGTGGGGACAATCCAGAATGGACAGAATTGCGAAGATGGACCTGACCAAACTGGAACGCGGTGGCTTGCGCGCCTTGCAGCCTGGCATAGAATCCGGATCCGATCGCGTACTACGGATGATCCACAAGGGTGAGACCGTAGCAACCGTGCTCAAGGCTAACCGAGCCTTGGCTCGCACGGGAATCGTCCCCCTGTATAATTTTATGATGGGATTTCCGACTGAGACCTACGATGAACTCATGGAAAGCGTCGACCTAGCAGCAAAACTTCTGGACGAGAATCCCCGGGCGGAGCTGACGGGTTTCTATGTCTTCATCCCCTATCCTGGGACGGAACTCTTTAAAGTTGCCGTAAAGGAAGGGTTTCGACCGCCCGAATCCTTGGAAGGATGGTCTACTTTTAATCGGCAAAGACTTTTTACGCCTTGGATGACGTCGCGGCCCGAGCTCTATCACGCAATTATGATGATGTCTAAATTTGTCGACCGCACCAGAATGATACGCCGGCTGCGAGACCATTCAGATGCGGACCTGTTAGGCCTATTTCTACTTCGGCAACTGGCGCGGCTCTATCGATATCGTTGGGGCCGCCATGAGTTTGAAAAAAGCTTGGAGAACAAGTTAACAAGCTGGGTAAGCAACCGGCTATTCCATTGGGAAGGATAACGATGAACATAGCGCGTTACCTCAGTTTCGAAATCAACCGCACCTGCGACATGGGGATTCAACATGCCAAGTTTTGCCCCAACCAGCATCCAGAACGGTATAGGTATTCTCTTTCCAAAATTCCACTGAATGACGATCTGATCTTCGAATTTTGGGACTGGTGCGTCACAGCGCATCACTTTCGCGGAATCGTGACCTGGAGTGGATACAACGAGCCAACGCTGGTACTCGACCGGATCCATAAGATTATGGAACGGATGCGAGCGATCGATCCATGGCAGCCATTTCAGATTGTGACCAACCGACAGGATGGCGCCTTCCCTGCCTTCGACATCGTGAAGCGCTCCCAATATGGGGATGATCCGGTAAAGCGCTCCTGCGACGATGGCGTGACCCAGCTTGATAATAGAATTGCTTCGGCCTATGGGGAGGGGAAACCCTACGATCAGGCACCCCAGACTGGGCGTTGCGCTCGTGGTTTAGGATGGGAGGTTACGATTGATCATTGGGGTAACTGGTGCCTTTGCTGCAACGATTGGCGGTGCGAGGAATCCGTTGGCAGCATCGCAAACGAATCCTGGGACGAGTTATTTCTCAGGTGGAAAGAAAAGTCACGCCTGATCGAATGGAAGAATCGTGAAGAGTACGAACGACTCCCGCGCATGTGCCGCTCCTGCATCGATGTGAACCCAGGACTGCATATCACCCGAGGGATGT
>JAZDJA010000360.1:0-2105 GCA_043804415.1 Candidatus Latescibacterota bacterium
CAGCGCTATCGTTTTATCATCCAAGTTACTCACCTCCCCATTTTTCATTCATTTTTCATTCATTGAGAAAACTTTATTACTGTGCTACCATCCTTCACTGTCATTGTCAAAAGAAATAGCCCCTTGAATTGTTAAGGCAAAGGAGGTCCCCATATGCGTCTACCGATATTTACCCATCGACAGCCTGCCGACTTCGGAGGGGTGGTTTCTGCCCTCACCGAAGGCTCGGGGGCAAAGTTGCTAGCCGGCGGCACCGACCTGCTGGTGAACATGAAGCACCGGATCGAGATGCCCGAGACACTGGTCAGTCTGAAGAAAGTCGCTGATTTAAGAGGCATCAGTCTGGATGGAGATGCCACGGTAATCGGCGCTGCGACAACCTTGAAAGAAATCCGACAGAATTCAGAACTGGAACGGAAATTTCCGGCGTTGGTCCAGGCCGCGATGTCCGTTGGGTCCTACCGCCACCAGGCTATGGGCACTCTGGGAGGGAACCTTTGCCAGAATACGCGTTGCCGCTTCTTCAACCAGTCCTGGCAATGGCGGCAAGCCAGGAGCCTCTGCTTTAAGGTCGGCGGGGAGGACTGCCACGTGATCGGAAGAAAACACACCTGTTTCTCTACGTATAGCGGAGATGTGGCGCCGGCTCTGCTCGTCCTGGATGCTTCCCTGCGCATCACCGGGCCTGATGGTCCCAGGGAAGCCCCCCTTTCCGACCTTTACTCCGGGGAGGGACGAACGCCCCTGACCCTCGGGCGAGGCGAATTTGTGACCGCAGTGGTTATCCCCAGGGCGGCTACCCAGGGCAAATCCCATTACGAGAAATTCAGCCTCCGAGGATCGATCGACTTTCCGATCGTGGGCGCTGCGGTCTGGCGGGGAGACGGCAAGGTGCGTGTGGCCTACACGGGGGTGGATCGCGCTCCGGTGAGGGCAGCGGAACTGGAGGCGGAATTAGCAGGGCAGGAGCTCACGGATGCATCGCTTACGCGGGATGCGACCCTGGCGCATAAAGCGGCGCAGATCGCCCCGACGTCCGTTCATCCTGTATCCTTCAAACGCGAGCTGATGGGTGTTCTCTTCGTAAAGGCCATGCGAGCCATCTCCTGAACCGAAAAAAAGGAGGGAAAAAGAAATAATGGGAAAAAAGAGCGTTCTGGAACTCAAAATTAACGGCGACACTTATGAGATCGCCTGTACTCCGAATATGACACTCCTGGAGGCGCTGCGGGATAAAGCCCTCCTTACCGGAACCAAGCGCGGCTGCGACACGGGCGGCTGCGGCGCCTGCACCGTAATCATGGATGGCGAGGCCGTTCTGGCGTGTCTGACTTTGGCCGTGGAAGCCGAAGGTTGCGATATCCGGACCATCGAGGGACTGGCCCGGGAGGGAAAGCTCTCGCCGGTGCAAGAGGCCTTCGTGGAGCACGGGGCGATCCAGTGCGGATTTTGCTCTCCGGGCTTCATCATGAGCGCCACGGCATTGCTTGCCGAGGTCACCAGCCCTGGCCGGGAAGAGATCCGACGCAATCTAGCCGGCAATCTTTGTCGCTGCACGGGCTACGTCAAGATCATAGGCGCGGTGGAGGCAGCCGCCGGTAAGGAAGCGGGAGGTGAGAAATGAAGGTTCTCAACGTAGTGGGACGAAGATTTCCTATGCACGACGCCGCAGCAAAAGCCATGGGGCAGGCCCAGTTCACGGATGATCTGGAGCTGCCCGGAATGCTGCACGGGAGATTGGTCCGCTCCACGATCGCCCACGGCCGCATCCAGCACGTGGATGCGAGCCGAGCGCTGGCCCTGCCCGGGGTGAAGGGAGTCATAACCGGCCGCGACATCCCCGATCAGGTGTACGGCATCGTTCCCAAGGGGAAGGATGAACACGCGTTGGCCCGGGAAAAGGTAAGGTACATCGGCGACGCAGTGGCAGCCGTGGTGGCTGCTGATCCGGAGATGGCCGAGGAGGCGGTGCGGCTTATCCGGGTTGAGTACGAGGAGCTGCCGGCGGTCTTTGATCCCCTGGATGCCATTCGGGAAGGCGCCCCCATCGTTCATGACAACGTTCCAAACAACATCAGCGCCTCAATCCGGAAGGAGTGGGGAGA
>JAZDJA010000361.1:0-2074 GCA_043804415.1 Candidatus Latescibacterota bacterium
ATGTACCTTGGAAAGATTGTAGAAATCGGAACAGTTCGCGACATTTTTCATAACCCGACGCATCCGTATACCCTGGGCTTGATGAACTCTATTCCGTCTTTGGCGACCCAAATAAAAAAACGTCTCGTCCCCATCGAGGGAATTGTCCCGGATCTGGTTGATATTCCAAAGGGATGTGGGTTCAGCCCCCGATGCCCTCGAGCCAAAAACGTCTGTTCAAGGGAGATCCCCGTTTTGCAGGAAGTAACACCCGGACATCGAGTGGCCTGTTGGTTAATTGCAAATTGATGAGGGAATCGATTGTCTGTAAATAACATCTTATTAGAAGTAAGGGATTTGAGGAAGTTTTTCCCTATCCGCAAGGGCGTATTTAAAAAAGTGGTTGCCCATGTCAGGGCTGTTGATGACATCAGCTTTAACATTAGGGAAGGAGAAACGCTTGCACTGGTCGGAGAAATAGGCTGTGGTAAGACAACCGCCGGTAGAACCATTGCGAGTCTGACCGAACCCACTTCAGGAAAAATACTCTTTCGAAGCAAAAAACTTGCCGAGGAAAATGAAGCATACAAAGTCGTCGACATTGCAACGGCGTCTCCCAAAACGCTCAAGTCATTGCGCCGTGCGATACAAATGATTTTCCAAGATCCTTACTCATCCTTAAATCCTCGAATGATGGTAGCTGATATTTTGGGTGAACCCTTGGTGGTCCATCGCACGGCCAGCGGGAGTGAAATTGAGGACCGGGTGGGTGAGCTGATGAAAGCAGTCGGTCTTCAGCCATATCAAATGCGGCGTTATCCACATGAATTCTCAGGCGGACAGCGCCAGCGTATCGGTATTGCACGGGCGCTTGCACTGAATCCTCAGCTGGTGGTGGCAGATGAACCTGTTTCCGCACTGGATGTCTCGATTCAGGCACAGGTGATTAATCTCTTAGAAGATTTGCAAGAAAAGTTTCTTTTAACCTATCTGGTCATTGCTCATAATCTTTCTATGGTCAAGCACCTCAGCGACCGCGTGGCCGTCATGTATCTGGGGAAAATAGCGGAACTTGCACCAACCCAAGAGCTGTTCATGAATCCAAAGCATCCCTATACAGAGGCATTGATGTCGGCAGTCCCTATCCCGGATCCTGATTTTAAGACAAAACGAATCATCCTGCAGGGCGATGTTCCCAGTCCGGTGAATCCCCCTTCCGGCTGCACCTTCCATCCGCGATGCCGCTATGCTCAGGATATTTGTAAAATCGATGTGCCAAAATATCAGGATGTAGGGGGTGAACACTTCGTAACCTGCCACTTTGCAAACATGCTCAATCTTAAGTCAATTGAGTTTTGGACAAAAAAAAGAGTTGAGTAGACCGGTTTCTTGCGATGCTATAGGTTGATGTTTGTTTTCTTCGTTGAGCAGAGGTTCACCATGATCGATCCCAACAACGTCGGGGTCTACGATAAGAACAGTGAGCTTTACATCAAATACACCGCCTCCGATAAAAATATTTCCATCAGCCCGGAAATCGCGACCAAAGCCTCGCAGGAGATGTGGTGCGCTTGTTGAACGCACAGAGCGCGCCTATCGGCGCAGGAGATCGGTGATGGCTGAGACCCCCCGCGCCTCCTCGAACCCTCGGATCATGCCGAGGCTCTCCTCAATGCGTTGCGACGAGAGGCCCGCGAGGGGCACGAGCGCGCGGTATTTGGCGTCGATGTCCGCCCAGTTGATGCCGCGCGGCCCGGAGCCGCCGGGTGCCGTCATCGTGCGGGAGTAGGAGCGCCCGTCGGTGGTCGTGATCGTGACGGTCCCGCCGCCGCGATTAGCATACGGCGACGGCTCCTCTTCGGCAACCACCTTGTCCTGCAAGGCGCCGATGATCGGATCCATGTACTTCTCGGGCGTCGTGTGCCCCCAGGAGTAGGTGCGATCGACGACCGATGCGGCGAGCATGTACGGGAGGCTGTGGGCTACCCCGATAAGGTCAGTCGGGTGATAGACCATGTGTCCGCCGAAGCGGCGTCCGGAGACTGAGATGCGCTCCACCTGGTCCGGGGAGATGTTGCCCTCGGTGGCGGCGGTC
>JAZDJA010000362.1:0-7723 GCA_043804415.1 Candidatus Latescibacterota bacterium
CATAGGGCTTGGCAAAATAAGGAGCAGGCATGGAGTCCTCCTCTGAGGGCTGGGTAAAGGAGAAAAAACTTACGAATACTTCTCTAACCTACTGCCCTTTCAACACAAAGTCAACTAAAATATTTCAAGGAGTGGTATAGGCAAGAGGCTTTTTGACGATGTAGTAAGAAAGGTACTTAGCCCACTCAACGAACACATCAGTGATCCAAGAATTTTCTTTGGATATGATTTGAGAATCATCGGACATACGAAGAGCTTCGCGAGCGAAGACGCAAGTTCTCAATCGATTGAATACAGATTTATCATACCGGAGGAATCTGTGAGAAAATACAAAAATAAAGACATCGCGGGACAGCAGGTTCTTGACTCCTCTATCATTCTTATGGATGATGAAAGAATCGAGCTGAAGCTGCAGTGATGAGCTAGGATACCTCGGCCAACAACGGCTCGAGACGTTCCGATATTCTTCGTTCAGCCTTCCGAAACGCCCGAAATATTCAACACAATCGTATCACGGTGTGGAGAAAATGAAACCAAAAAACAAAGAAGACAACGGAAACAACGGCAACAACGATAAAATCGGCGCAGTGATGGTGGTCGGTGGGGGGATTGCGGGGATTCAAGGGACGCTGGATCTCGCGGAGAGTGGATTCAAGGTGGTTTAGGAGATACGAAAATGCCAACCATATCTATGTTTTACGGAATTATCATTTACATGTATTTCGTGGACAATAAGCAACATCATGTTCCCCACATTCACGTCAAGTATCAGGAGCATGAGGCGGTGGTATCCATACCTGATTGAGAATTGCTTGAAGGCGGCATACCCAAGCCCAAAATGAAATTGTTGCAGGCATGGGTTGAGTTACATAAGGATGAACTTATTGCGGATTGGGAACTATCCGTTTCAGGTCAAGAACCCTATAAAATTGATCCATTGAGGTAAGCCATGAATCCGAGGGTCGCAACAGTCATAGCAACAGATGGTTACAAACTGAGACTTGTTTTTACCAATGGCGAGCAAGGTATCTATGACTGCGCTCATTTGCTTGACTTTGGAGTTTTTCAAGAATTTCGGGATAAACATTATTTCAAGCAGGCAAAACTTTGGCATGGCACGGTTGCCTGGCCCCACGAGCAGGATATTTGTCCGGACACGCTTTACATAGATTCCGTGAAAACAATTGCTTAATAGACACCTCAACATAGAATGCCCCTTGGAGGCAAAAAGCTTCGAAAACACGCGAAACACTCAACACAATCGTAACATGGTGTGGAGAAAATGAAACCAAAAAACAACGGAAACAAGGAACAAATCGGCGCAGTGATGGTGGTGGGGGGTGGGATAGCGGGGATTCAGGCGTCCCTGGATCTGGCGGAGAGTGGGTTCAAGGTGGTGCTGGTGGAAAAATCCCCGACCATCGGGGGGACGATGGCGCAGTTGGATAGGACGTTTAGGTGACAAAGCCTGTTCTGGTACCAAAGAATAAAGGGCGAAGGAAATGTCCGAGACCTATGCAGTCGCTCTGCCAACGGTATATCTGGAATCAACAGTCATAAGCTATTACGCGGGGAAACCGAGTCGCGATTTGATTGTTGCTGCACACCAGGAACTGACTCGCGCCTGGTGGGAGAACATCTTTCCAAAATGCTCCCCTTATCTCACAATTCGTATTGGACGAAATCTCGCGAGGTGATCAGGAGGCAGCGGATAGAAGAATTAGAGTTGTCGAAGAAATGCCTCTTCTGGAAGTAACGGAGCCCATTGTTGATCTTGGCCTTGAATACTTCAATGCAATAGGAATTCCTGATAAGGCCAGAACAGATGCTTTTCATATGGCGCTTGCCGTACACCATGGACTGGACTATCCTGTAACGTGGAATTGTACACACATCGCTGGGGGACGAGTGCGAGGAATCGTGGAGAACATCAATACGATACATGGATTCCGGACTCCGATTATTTGTACACCAGAGGAACTGATGGAGCTATGACATGACAAAAGACATCATCGTCGAAGAGGTTCGTGAAGTGCGTCGCCAAATAGAAGAGAAATTTGGGAACGATGTTGGGAAACACATTGCTCATATTTACGAAGAACAGAGAAAGCATCCGGAACGGTTTGTTACCAGACAACCCCGAATGCTGAAACTCAGGGAACTTGCATCATTTTTGTGAAGTAGAGAGCCAGGTTGTCATTCATTCCAACGAGCTAGGCGTGGAACGCTGGCATCGTCGCTTCATAGTGTAGTGTGGAGAAAATGAAACCAAAAAACAAAGAAAACAACGGAAACAACGGGAACAAGGAAAAAGTCGGTGCGGTCATGGTGGTTGGTGGCGGTATAGCGGGGATTCAGGCCTCTCTGGATCTCGCGGAGAGTGGGTTCAAGGTGGTGCTGGTGGAAAAATCCCCGACCATCGGGGGGACGATGGCGCAGTTGGACAAGACGTTTCCCACCAACGACTGCGCGATGTGTATCATGTCGCCCAAGCTGGTGGAGTGCGGGCGGCACCTGAACATCGAATCGATGACGTGTTCGGAGGTGGAGGCGGTTTCCGGGGAGGCAGGGCATTTTACGGTGGCTGTGCGCAAAAAGGCGCGGTATATCGATCTGGCAAGGTGCACGGGGTGCGGGGATTGTGCGGAGGCGTGTCCGGTAAAGGTGGACAGCGAGTTTGAGGTGGGGATGACGCAGCGCAAGGCGGTGTATCGACCCTTCCCGCAGGCGTTTCCCAATGCCTTCGCGATCCAGAAGGAGGGGATGCCGCCGTGTCGGATTGCCTGTCCGGCACACATCAACGCACAAGGGTATATCGCACTGATTTCGGCGGGCAAGTTTCGGGATGCGCTCAACCTGGTGCGGGAGGTGACGCCATTTGCGGGGGTGCTGGGACGGGTGTGTACGCATCCGTGTGAAACGGTTTGCCGGCGTGGGGAATACGACGATTCGCTCGCCATTGCATCGCTCAAGCGCCTGCTCGGGGATGAGGCGATCAAATCCGGGACCGATGGGATCGAAAAACCGGAGCTGCGGTTTCCGGAGGATAAGGTGGCGGTGGTTGGTGCCGGGCCTGCCGGGCTGAATGCGGCCTATGACTTGGCGCGCCAGGGGTATCCGGTCACGGTCTTCGAGGCCCTTCCGGTGGCGGGCGGAATGCTGCGGGTTGGGATTCCAGACTATCGACTTCCGGTGGATATCCTGGAGCGGGAAGTGGATCTGGTGCGTGCGCTGGGCGTCGAGATTCGCACGAATACACGGATCGGATCGGATGTGACGCTGGAGGAGCTGAAGACCCAGGGGTATAAGTCGATTCTTCTGGCGGTCGGAGCGCACAAGGGACGGCGGCTGGGGATCGAGGGAGAGCACTTGTCGGGCGTGATGGAGTGCGTGGAGTTTCTGCGGTGGGTCAATCTCGAGCGGAAGCCGGAGGGAGACAGAGAGCTTGAGGGACAGCGCGTAGCGATCATCGGAGGGGGCAATGCGGCGATCGATGCGGCACGATCCGCCTTGCGGCTTGGGGCCAAGCAGGTTACGATCGTGTATCGGCGGTCGCGCGCGGAGATGCCCGCCAATGATCAGGAGATCGTGGAGGCCGAGGCCGAGGGGGTCCAACTCCTCTATCTGGCCGCACCACTCAGAATCGTGGGAACGGATCGGGTTTCAGGATTGGAATGCAACCGGATGGCTTTGGGCGATCCCGATGCCAGTGGGCGGAGGCGGCCGGAGGCCATTGACGGGTCAGAGTTTACGCTCGAGGTGGATACCGTGATCTCGGCCATCAGTCAATCTGCGGATCTATCGTTTCTCTCCGATACCGACGCCGTCAAGGCCACCCGGTGGGGTACGATCGAGGTGGATGCGCGCACGGGCGCCACGAGCGCAGAGGGATTTTTCGCCGCCGGGGATGCGACATCCGGACCGGCGACGGCGATTGAAGCCATAGCCGCAGGACGAAGAGCGGCTCGGACGATCGATCAATACTTGCGCGGGGAGAAAATCGTTCCCGCCCAGGAGATGACGGAACCCGAGCAGCGTCGCGTCTTTGCTGATTTTATGCCCGAAGCGCCTCGCATCCCAACCGAGGAGGCGCCGCTGGATAGGCGGATTGGGAGTTTCGACGAGGCGGAATTAGGGTATCAGGATACGGACAAGGCCAAGGAAGAAGCCCTGCGGTGTCTCAACTGCGGCGTATGCTCGGAGTGTCTGGCGTGTGAGCGGGCATGCAAGGCCGAGGCGGTGTCCCACGATATGGAAGATGAGGTCGTGGACGTGGAGGTCGGTTCCATTATCCTGGCGCCGGGATTCGAGGAATTTGACGGGGGACGGAAATATGATCTCGGGTACAGCCGCTATGCGGATGTGGTGACGAGCATTCAGTTCGAGCGGATTCTCTCCGCATCGGGCCCGTTTCAGGGGCACGTACGGCGGCCCTCGGACAGCCGGATGCCCGAACGGATTGCGTTCCTCCAATGTGTGGGTTCCAGGGACGAGTCGTGTGACCATCCGTATTGTTCCTCGGTTTGCTGTATGTATGCGATCAAGGAGGCGGTGATCGCCAAGGAGCACGAGAAGGGCGTCAATCCAACGATCTTCTTTATGGATATGCGCGCACACGGGAAGGATTTTGACAGGTATGTGGGGCGGGCAAACGCACAGTATGGCGTGCGGTTTGTGCGCTCCCGCGTCTCGGATGTGCGGGAGGTGGGCACTAACGGCGACCGGCATCTTGAAGTGCGCTATGAGACGGAGGACGGACGCGCGATCTGGGAGCCGTTCGATATGGTGGTGCTCTCCGTGGGATTGGAGCCGCAACCCAAGATGCGGGAACTGGCCGAGCGGATGGGCATTCAGCTGAATGAGTATGGATTTTGTCTGACTACGCCGGAAGAGCCCCTGGCAACTTCGCGGCCCGGGATCTTTGTGTGCGGCGCGGCGAGCGGGCCCAAGGATATTCCCGAGACGGTGATGCAGGCAAGCGGCGCGGTGTCCAAGGCCGCGGGACTGCTGGCCGATGCGCGGGGGACCCTGGTGCGGGAAAAGGTGTATCCACCCGAGATCCCGGAAGGGGCGATTCCGAGAATCGGCGTGTTTGTGTGCCACTGCGGAATCAATATCGGAGGCACGGTGCGGGTTCCGGATGTGGTCGAATATGCCCGGGGACTGTCTCATGTGGTCTATGCGGAGGCCAATCTCTATACGTGCTCGCAGGATACGCAGGAGAAGATCAAGGAGGTGATCCTCGAGCATGGCCTCAACCGGGTGATCGTGGCTTCCTGCTCGCCGCGCACCCACGAACCGCTGTTCCAGGAGACGCTGCGGGAGGCGGGGCTCAACCCCTACCTCTTCGAGATGGCCAATATACGCGATCAATGCTCATGGGTGCACATGGGGGATCCGGACGGCGCCACCCAGAAAGCGCGGGATCTGGTGCGGATGGCCGTTCGGAAGGCGCGTCTGCTGGAACCCCTGAAAAAGATGACGCTCAAGGTACATCCGGGTGCCCTGGTGATCGGAGGCGGCGTGGCCGGCATGACCGCGGCCCTGTCTCTGAGCGAACAGGGATTTGACGTGTCGCTCGTGGAAAGCGATCAAGAGCTGGGCGGCAACTTGCGGAACATTCGGTATACACTGGACGGGGAGACCTCGGAGTTTTTCCGATCCCTGGTGGATCGTGTGCATTCGGATGCACGGATTGATCTTCATACCGGCACGGACGTCGAAATGATCGAAGGATATGTCGGGAATTTCACGACCCGCCTCTCCAATGGCAACGGAGGCGTTCAGATTCAGCACGGGGTGGTGATCGTGGCCACGGGCGCCGAAGAGCTCCGCACGAGCAAGTTCCTCTATGGGCAGGATGCCCGGGTCCTCAGCCAGTTGAGCCTCGAGGAGAAATTGGCGGAAGGGGCGGGAACCAGATTTCCCTCACTGCCACTCCGGGAGCTGGAACAAGGCGGATCGGTTGTGATGATTCAGTGCGTGGGATCCCGGGATGCGGAGCATCCGTATTGCAGCCGGACCTGCTGCAGGGAGGCCATCAAGAATGCGCGGCTCTTAAAAGCGGTCCGTCCCGATCTTGAGGTATATATTCTTTATCGGGATATTCGGACCTACGGCTTCCAGGAGGCCTATTACAAACAGGCGCGGGAAGAGGGAATTATCTTCATCCGTTACGAGGAGCATGCGGAACCGGAGGTGGCAAGATCGGATGGGAAGCTCTCTGTAACGGTGACCGATCCCATTCTGGGTGCGCGTCTGAAGATCGGGGCGGATTGGGTGATCCTGAGTCTGGGGACGATCGCGCGGGAGGAGAACCATCGGATTGCCCAGATGCTCAAGGTACCCTTGAACGAAGATGGGTTCTTCCTGGAGGCGCACGTCAAGCTTCGGCCTGTTGATTTTGCCACGGAGGGGGTGTTTGTCTGCGGGACGGCTCACGCGCCCAAGTCCATAGACGAGACGATTGCGCAGGCCTATGCGGCTGCGGCACGAGCGTCCACGGTGCTTTCCAGGGACACCATTGAGGCAGAGGGGAAGACCGCGCAGGTGAACGAGCGGAGGTGCGTGGGATGCGGCATGTGCGAGGCGGTGTGCCCCTATCGTGCGGTGGAGGTGGATTCCGAGCGGATGATCGCCGTGGTCAATGAGGTGATCTGCAAGGGCTGCGGGGCCTGTTCGGCCACGTGCCGGTCCGGTGCGATAGACGTGCGGGGATTTGCGGATGAGCAGATCCTGGCAGCAATTGACGCGCTATAGGAGCCAGTGCGCTGGGGATTGAGACGCGGTGTGTCAGGCTGTGAGCAGTGTATGGGTTGCCCCACGCGGGAGTCCCCCTCCTGCTTCAGGCCGGTCTTGAAAAGGATCGGACGAAGACAGGACTCATTTTGCTCCCTGCGACAGATACTGATCTGTGCTTTCTCCGGATGAACACACCCTCCTCGGATGGATCTTCTGCAGGCGTCTCATTGAGCAGGCGTTTGTGCGTAGCCATCGGTGTAGGTAGCTAAGGATGCTAATCCCCAATGCAGATCGTGCTTTTGTGGACCTAGAAAAGCTGCGCGGCTATTGCCTGAATGAGAGCCATTCGCGCGGCAAGCATAAAGCGCGCTTGTTTTCATCCATTCTCGGACTCACATCGGTCCATGCGGAGCAATTACGAAAGACTCTGTTGGACATTGTCCGTACGCATCATGCCGCCGCATCCCATCAAGACGAATACGGGAAGCAATATGTTGTTGATTTCATGATGAAGAGCCTGAAGGGACGGGCCAAAGTGCGCAGCCTTTGGATTATTCGCAGCGGAGAGGATTTTCCACGCTTGACAACATGCTATGTCCTAAGGAAAGGAGGAATAGACCATGAGCCATTCCATCAAGTTACTTGATGTGGTAGCCCTAGTGGAGGACTTTCCTCAACACAGTCTGTTTCGTGGGCAGGTGGGTACAGTAGTCGAAACCCTTTCTCCAAATGTGTTTGAGGTCGAGTTTTCCGATGATCAGGGGCAGGCGTATGCCGTGGTACCGTTACCGGAAGAACAACTATTGGTGCTACATTATCACAGGCTTACTGAAGCCGCCTGATATACCACTCCTTGAAATATGTTAGTTGACTTTGTGTTGAAAGGGCAGTAGGTTAGAGAAGTATTCGTAAGTTTTTTCTCCTTTACCCAGCCCTCAGAGGAGGACTCCATGCCTGCTCCTTATTTTGCCAAGCCCTATGA
>JAZDJA010000363.1:0-10657 GCA_043804415.1 Candidatus Latescibacterota bacterium
TCATAGGGCTTGGCAAAATAAGGAGCAGGCATGGAGTCCTCCTCTGAGGGCTGGGTAAAGGAGAAAAAACTTACGAATACTTCTCTAACCTACTGCCCTTTCAACACAAAGTCAACTAAAATATTTCAAGGAGTGGTATATTACCACATCTACAACCGGGGTGTCCACCGCGAGAGCATTTTCTTTTCAGAGGGAAACTACCTCCATTGCCTGAGACTTCTGGAGAAATATGCGGAAACGTATCTTGTCACCATCATCGCTTATTGTCTGATGTCCACCACTATCATTTGCTGCTGCGGCAGGACGGCGAAATAAGCCTCTCCAAGTTCAGCAATGTCGTTTTCAACGCCTATGTGCAGGCTCTGAACAAACAATTTGGGCGCCGAGGGACGCTTTTCGAGGGTCGTTTCCGGCATGTTCTGGTGGACAAAGATGAGTATGCTTTGCAGTTGTGTCGCTATATTCACCTGAATCCTGTGAAGGCCGGCCTGGTTTCTCGCCCGGAGGACTGGATCTATTCCGATTATCGGGAATGGATAAGTGGACGGAAAGATAGGCCAGAGGATTCGGAGTTTATGCTGTCTTACTTCGCAGGATCTCAAGAATACCAGAGATTCGTGATGGACTATAGAATAGAGGAGACGCTGCAAGGGTATTTGTTGGGATAGCAGAGCAACCTCCCCAGGTTCCGAACCTGCAGGACGTGACAGACAGGAGATCGACTCATCATGACCGTTCCATCCGTTTTGAAATGCATCACTTGCGACCGCAGTTATCCCGTGGAGGAAATCCGGTACACCTGCGATTGTGGTGCACTCCTGGAATATGTGCACGATTTTTCGCAGTTCGGGCGGGACGGCCGATCTTGGCGCGCGCTGTTCGATGCCCGGCTGAGCAAACGGGAGCTTCCATATGGTTCCGGGGTCTGGCGTTTCAAAGAACTGGTGATGCCCTTCCTGCCGGAGGACCAGATCGTTTCTCTCTATGAAGGCAACACCCCGCTCTATCCGGCCACTGCGCCACTTCGGGATCACTTCGGGATTCAGCAGCTCTTTTTCAAGCACGCCGGGATGTGCCCCACGCTGTCGTTTAAGGACTATGGGATGACGGTATTGGCATCGGTCGCCCACTGGCTGGATGTGAAGGGAATTGCGTGTGCTTCCACAGGAGATACTTCTGCCTCCATGGCGGCCTACACGGCGCAGTTGGCCTCGAAGGGCCTCAAAGGCGTGGTGCTGTTGCCCAAAGGGAAGATCTCCTTCGAGCAGCTTTCCCAGCCCATTTCCAGCGGCGTGACCACCCTGGAGCTGGATACGGACTTCGACGGGTGTATGCGGATCATTCAGGAGGTTACGGACAAGCATCCGATCTATCTGGCCAATTCCAAGAACAGCAGCCGGATCGAAGGCCAGAAGGCCATTGCATTCGAGATCGTTCAGCAGCTGCACTGGGAAGCCCCGGACTGGATCGTAGTGCCGATGGGCAATGCCGGAAATCTTTCTGCCATCGGTAAAGGGCTTTTTGAGATGAAGGAACTGGGTATCATAGACCGGCTTCCTCGATTGGCGGCCGTTCAGAGCGAAGCGGCCAATCCCATGTATCTGTCCTATCTGACCGGATTCCGGGAGTTTGAGCCGATAGCCCCCAAGCCCAGCGTGGCCAGCGCCATCTGGATCGGCGATCCGGTGTCGCGGGAGAAAGCGATTCGGGAGCTGAGGCGTTCGGATGGTGTGGTGGAACAGGTCTCGGAGGAGGAACTGTTGGATGCCAAGGCAAAGGTGGATGCGTCCGGGATCTACGTCTGTCCCCAGGGAGGCGTTGCGGCAGCCGGGATGAAGAAACTTAGAGAGAAGGGCGTGATCAAGGAATCGGAGCATGTGGTCGTAGTGATCACGGCACACGGCGGAAAATTCTCGCGGGCTGCCGTGGATTATCACAGCGATCCCAAATCACGCTACGGAAACCGTCCGATCCAGCTGGCCGCCTCTTTGACGGGCGTGGAACAGGCGCTGGGATTGGGGTAGGGAGAACGCAAGATTTGTCTCCAACTTCCGGGACCGCAAGCAAATCCCTTGACTTTCTCTTCCCGAATGGGTATGTTAGTGCAATGGAGTAGTATCCGCCTGCCGAGGGTTCTTTGGCCGACTTTGCTCAGCCCCTTCTGGGGGAGCATGGGTGTCTGAATTACGTCACAGAGGAACATTTGATCTGATCCACTGAGTTATCGAACCGCGTGTCCCTCTCTGATCGCGCACAGAGGGTTATCCGTCAAACCGAAGGGAGAAGACGCTATGCTGAAGATTGGACTGATCGGAGCCGGTTTCATGGGCAGCATGCACACCAATGTGTACGCCAATATTCCCGAAGCCCAACTGGTCGCCATGGCCGATCTGGATGAGGCCAAAGCGGCCAAACTCGCCCCGGAGGCGAGGATTTACGGGCGGGCTGAGGAGATGTTCGCGACGGAGTCCCTGGATGTCGTGGATGTCTGCCTGCCCACCTATTTGCACGCGGAATACGTCGTGAAAGCCGCCGAAGCCGGGATGCACGTGCTGTGCGAGAAGCCGATGGCCATGAATACAGGAGAGGCAGATCGCATGATCGCGGCTACGGAGAAGGCGGGGATGACCTTCATGATCGCGCAGTGCATTCGGTTCTGGCCGGAATATATGGCGCTCAAGCGCATTGTGGATGAGGGAAGTCTGGGGAAATTGACCTCCCTATCGTGTGTGCGCCGGTCTCCGACGCCCACGTGGAGCTGGAACGGTTGGCTGCTCGATCCCGCGCGGAGTGGCGGTGCGACCCTGGATCTGCACGTCCATGATACGGATTACATCCTCCATCTTTTCGGAAAGCCTGGCTCTGTTTTCTCCTCCGGTGTTTGGGACGAACGGGGATGCGTGCATATTTTCACCACGTATGACTTCGGTCCTGAGCGTTCAGTATTTGCCGAGGCCGGATGGGATTTTGAGGCGTCGTTTCCCTTCAGCATGAGTTTCAGCGCGGTCTTCGAGCGGGGTGTGGTGGCCATGCAGCCTCAGCTGGTTGTATATGAAACAGGAAAAGACCCGGTCACTCCGGAGCTGCCCAAGCCCGACATCGGGTCGGTCGAGGGATTGGGCAACATCTCCGATCTGGGCGGATACTACAACGAAATCAGGTATTTTGTGGATTGCCTGCTTAAAGGAGAAAAGCCACAGATCGTCACCCCCGGGGATGCGAAGGACAGTGTGGAAACGGTTTTGGCGGAGATGGAATCCGCAAAGACGGGAAAAGTAGTTTCATTGGCCTGAGGGGAATTCTGGATCGGGGATTTCCGAGGGCGATTTTCCCCCAAAGGTCGCGAAGAAAGACAGGGCCGAGTTTGGAGGAGAGGCGCTGTGTGGCGGCGAACCGTCCGAAATCTGAAAGCAGGGCACCAATCACCCATCACCAGGAGGGACGGATGCGATCGTACTGTCCGCTGCTCATAGTTCTGGCGATCTCCCTGGCACTTGCCGCGCCCGCGGCTGGCCAGGAGGAGTTCGATTTCGCCAAGAGCCTCTATAAGGACGGGATGTACGGGGCGGCGGCCCGGCAGTTCGAGCAGTTCGTGCGCGACCATCCGGAAAGCGAGCGGGCACCCGAGGCGCAGTTTCTGGCGGCAGGCGCGCATTTTCAAAGCGGGGCCTTGTCCGAGGCACTCTCCGGGTACGAGCGCTTCATCGTGCGGAACCCGGACGATCTCCGCATTCCGGAAGCCCAGATGAACCGCGGGATCTCTCTGACCGGATTGGGGCGGTTTTCCGATGCCGCCGAGGTGTTCACCGATCTTGAGAAGCTTTTTCCCACGGGCGATTTTGCGGATCGTGCGCTGTTGGAGGCGGGCCGGAATCTTCGTCGGATCGGAGATCTCAAGCGGGCGAGCGAGGCACTTGGTGCCATGATTCGCGATTATCCCCAATCGAAACGCCTTTCCGAGGCCCGGTATTTGCTGGGCGTGTGCCTGAAGGATCAAGGGCGGCTGGACGAGGCTCTGACTCAGTTGGAACAGGCCGCTTCGGTGCGCTCCGGCTTCGATCAAAAGGCGGATGCGCTGGGGGCCATGGGGCGCATCTATCTGAGTAAGGGGGACATCGCCGCCGCGCAAGCGATGTTCCAGCGCCTGAAAGAGGTGTTCGGGGATCGGGCGGTTACGGCACAATTTGCCGTGGAATTGGGGAACAACCTTTCTGAGAAGGGGCGATTCGAGGAGGCCGGGCCTCTTTTCGAGCAGGCGATCGCGTATGCTTCCTCAGCGGACAGCACCCGCGCTTCGGCCCGATTGGGATGGGGGCACTCCGAGCACCGGATGGGACGGGATGCTGCCGCAGCGGGTCACTATCGGGCGTTTCTATCCCAGTATTCCACCGATTCCCGGTGCGCAGAAGCCCTCTCCGGTTTGGTCGATGCGTTACTCACCATGGGGCAGGAGTCCGATGCCGTCTCCGCATCCGAAAAGCTTTTTGGACGGTACCCCGAATCGGAACAGACGCTGACCACACTGGGACGGATGGGAGATTTCTACGCGAAAAGGGACGATCCGCTTCCTGCGGTTTCCTTATACCGTCGGTATCTCTCCTTTTCTGAGAACAAGGAGGGAGGGGAGGTGGAAGCCGCTCAGTTCTCCCTGGCCGGCGTGTATGAGAAGCTCGGATGGCACGATCAGGCCGTGGCGGTGTACCGGGATCTCTTGGCTCGGAACACACGCGATTCCGATCGGGCCCAGTTTGCCCTGGCCAGTTTGCTGGAACGGGAGGGGAAGATCGGGGATGCGGTGAGGGCGTATGCGAGCGTGATCGGCCGTTTTCCCGAGAGTTCCTATGTGTCCCAGGCCGCTGTGGCCATGGAACTGCTCCGTGATTTTGGGTCTCCGGACTATCCGGAGGCGACCGGCCGGCTGTTCCGGATTGCATCGGACGCTCTCGCCAAAGGATCGCCTGAGGGGGAGACGCTCTATCAACTGGGACTGGTCCAGTTTGAGGCCATGAAAGATTTTCAGGAGGCCGCACGCCTTTTCTCCGAGAGTCTTGCTGCTGCCGATACGGTTCGGGCACCCGATGCTGGCTATCAACTGGCCCAGAGCTACGGGCGGCTTGCCCGCCGCAGCGCCTTGACGGGAGATCCCGAAGGGGCGGTGGCGTTCCGGGGAAAGATGGCCCGAACCTACCGGTGGCTGACTGAAAGATATCCGAAGAGCCTCCATGCCGACGATGCGGCCCTCTTCTTGATCGAGGAGATCTTCTCACAGGTCGAGACGGATTCCGAACAATGTGCCGGGATGCTTCGGGCGTATGAGCAATTCCTCGGGGTGTATCCTCTAAGCGACCGGATGGATTTTGTGCTGTTTCGAATCGGCGAGGCCTATCGGGGATTGGCCCGAACGGATTCCACCAGCGTTGATCGGGCGATCGGGTGGTATGAGAAACTGGCCACGCAGTTTCCGGAAAGCCCCTACCTGGACGACGCGCGCTTTGGCGAGGGGCTGGTATGGACTGCGGCCGGGGATCTTTCCGCAGCAGAAGCGGCCTTTGAGAAACTGCTCTCCGAGTATCCCCGCAGCGATCTTTCTGCCCTGGCCCATCTCCGTCTCGCTGAAATCCATATGGAACGGGAGGCTTTCGATCAAGCGGTCACCGCATTGGAGGCCTATTCGGAGTCCAGAGCAAACTCCATCTCCCTACCGCCTTCCATGTCTCCCATTCGCAATCCCCGGTCCTCCATTCCCGATCAACGGGCAGTTGGCGCGCTGATGGCGGAGGCGACCTATCGCCAGGGGGCCTTTTCCATAGCCATTCCACTCTGCGAGCAGCAGCTTGGAACGGAAGCGGATCCGGCATCAAGGGCGAAGATTCTGCTTCGTCTGGTCGAAATGTATGAGCAGGTGGGGGGGACCGATCGGGCCATCGAGCGGGCCAGCCAGTGTATAGCGGCCTATCCGCGCTCCGAGGAAGCGGTCTCCTGTCTGCTCACTCGCGCCGATCTTTTTCGCCGTACCGAACGGCCGGAGGAAGCGCTGGAGGACTACCGTGCGCTCTCATCCTCTCGTTTTGCCACCCGAGCCCTAAAATCACGCGCTGATCTGCTGTTCGAACTCGAACGCTACGAGCAAGCGGCCAAGGCCTACAACACCCTGCTGTCGGCAAGTAAAGAAGATGCGGATGCGGCTGGAAACCATGTGCTGTGCCTTTATCGGTTGGGCCGGATCCAGGAGGCAACCGGGGCAGCCAAGTCCTTTCGGAAGACCTTTGGCAATCTCCGAAACTGGCTTGCCCGCCTGGAATTGGAGCAGGGCAAACGGCTATTGGAACGGAAGGAATTCGAGGCCGCCCAGTCCTCCTTCGAACAACAGCTCAAATCCTTTGGGGATACCGAATATGCGGACGATGCTCGATACTATCTCGGTTTGGTCCACTTCCAGCAAAAGCGGATGGAGGAGGCACTGAAGCTCTTCTCGGACTTCAGGAACGCCTATCCGGACAGCCCCTATCTGACGGAAGTTACGATGAAATTGGGCACGATCTATTATCTCAGCGGTCAGTTCGCGTCCGCCATAGACTACTACAAAGCCGTGTCCGAGAATACGACACCCGAGATGGAAGCAGACGCGCTGTTTAATATGGTCCTCTCCTACGAACGGCTGGGGCGATACGAGGCGGCCATCCAATCGGCCCAAGTCCTCGTGGCGCGTTTTCCGGAGAACGAGACGATTCCGAGAGTCAAAATGAAAATAGGGCTCTCGCTGATGAAGCTGGGAGACTACGAAGAAGCCATCGCCGTATTCCAGAAGAACATGCCCGCCGCCGATGCAGAAACCAAAGCTGCGCTGCGATTCTATGTCGGTCAATGCCGTGCGATGGCGGGGAACTACGAGGAGGCCGTCATCGAATATCTTAAAGTGGCCTATCTCCACCGGTCTGAGGCGATGTGGGCGGTAACTGCCGAATACGAAGCGGGCAAAGCTTACGAAAAGCTCAATCGCCTCAGCGAAGCGGAAAACGTCTACCAGCGCATCAAAGCCCGATACGGATCGGAAAGCGAATGGGCGCAGGCTGCCGAAAAGAGATTGAAAGCCCTGCATCCCGAGCCAAGCCCTAATCCGTAGAGCGAAAAACCGAGAACGGGACCTGTGAGTCTATGGGTCCCGTTCTACGCATCCGGAGGGTTTCCAATGGAACATCAGCTTCTTAGGAGAGTTACCCTTTTTTCGGGGCTGAAGGAGGAGGAACTAGCGGCCTTGGTGGAAGTGACCGTGAGGAAAACCTTTCAGAAACATAGTGTTATTCTGTTGGCAGAGGAGGAGGGCAATAGTCTCTTTATCATCCAGAAGGGGAAGGTAAAGGTCTCCATCTTGAGTGAAGACGGCCGAGAGATCGTGCTGTCCATTCTGGGAGAGGGGGAGTTTTTCGGAGAGATGTCGCTCTTGGACGGCCTTCCGCGCTCTGCAACCGTGATTGCCCTGGAGGATACAGAGGCGCTGGTGTTGAGGCGGGAGGAGCTGCTCCGTCTCATCGAGCAGTCCCCCCAGATTGCGATCAAGCTGATGGCTCAGCTGACCATCCGCCTGAGAAAGACCGATCTGAAAGTCGAAGGACTCGCGTTATTGGATGTAGCGGGGCGTGTGGCGTCAGCCGTCCTGCAACTGGGGGTCGACGAGGGGGAAGAAACTGCTGAAGGTCTCATCATTCACAATCATCCTACCCAGCAGCTATTGGCCAACATGACGGGGAGCAGCCGAGAGACGGTCTCCAGGGTGCTCAACCGGTTGCGTAAAGCGGGCTATATGGCCTCAAGGGGAGGAGATTGGATCATCTTGAGAGAAGAGGATATGAGGCGCGACTTCTTATATTGATCCGGAGACAGTTGGCAACCCGTGCAGGGCGCGCCGCCTTTTGCAGGTGCGCTGCGCAGAACCCTTTCACCTGGTCTCCGAAAGAAGGAGCGGGAGAAGGGCACCATGGATTTATGGACAGGGACGTTTAGTTTCGGTTTGCTCGCATTGTTGATCGGGCTATCCGCTTTTTTCTCGGGCTCCGAGACGGGTTTTTCTTCACTGAGTCGGCTGCATCGCCTCAAGCTGCGCGAGGAGGGATCCAAGCACATGCTGTACCATCTGGCCCATCCCCAGGAGATCCTGATCACGATTCTCGTGGGCAATATGATCGTCAACCTTTTCGCATCGAGTTTTGCAGCCGGGATATGCTTTCGGATTTTCGGGAAACCCGGCATTTTTCTCTCCACAGCGGTCATGACCTTTCTGATTCTCATATTCGGTGAGATCGCGCCGAAAACTTTTGCAGCCCAAGATCCAGAACGGTTTGTCCGACACGCTGCGTTTCCGTTGCATCTTTTCTCCAAGGTCATCCTGCCCGTGCGCGAGGCCCTCAGATATCTGGCGCGCTGGGTTCTTCCCGTATCCAGGGAGAAGAGAGCGGGTATGAGCGAAGTGGATCTTCGCGCGGCCGTGCAAGTGGGACACGGAGAGGGGGTGCTGGCTCCTTCCGAACGAAAGATAATGAACAACATTCTCGATCTGGATCGGGTCGTTGTTCGTGAAGTGATGACCCCGCGTATGGAAATGTTCACCATCGAGGCGGGGCGTCCCCTGGAGGAAATCATCCTGCGGGTAAAGGAGAAGGACTATTCCCGCATCCCGGTCTATCAGGGATCGGAGGAACACGTCATAGGCCTGGTTCATATTCGGGATATTCTTGCTGCCAAAACGGCCCTGCACCAAGATTGGGATTCCCGGATCCGGCCCGTAGATTTTATCCCGGAGACCAAACGCGTAGTGGACCTCCTCCGGGAAATGCAATCCCGTAGGACCCAGGCGGCCGTGGTCATTGACGAATATGGCTCGCTGGCCGGGTTCGTGACTTTGGAGGATATTCTCGAGCGCATCGTCGGTCAGATCGTCGACCACCGGGAAGATCTGGGCGAAGCGTTCCGCGTTCTCGGTCGCCATCGCATGCATCTGTCCGCTCGAACGGAGATCGAACGGTTCAATGACCTCTTCCATGCCCAGGTGCCCCACGGCGAATTCGAGACCATCGGGGGATGGATTCTCGCCCAGATCGGACGCATCCCGACGGTGGGAGAGCAATTCCACTTCGGGAACCTGGATGTGACGATCCTGAGGGCGGATCCGAAACGGATTCTGGAAATCGAGGTCAGGAAGAAAAGCGGACCGGAAAATGCAAAGTGAAAAGTGGAAAAGGCAAAATGTAAAATGCGGGAAGAGAACCCACCTTTTCTCCTTGTCTCTAAATTGAGAGAGGATATCCCATGATCTACATCGCTCTCATCCTTTTTTGCGTGCTCTTGAGTGGATTTTTCTCCGGTTCGGAGACCGGCCTGTTTTCGTGCAACCGGATCCGGATTCGCTATCTGGCGGAGGAAGGGCATTGGCGGGAAAAGGTGGTTCACCGGTTGCTTCTATCGCCGGAGCGGTCGTTATCGCTCATACTGGTTGGGAATAACATGGTGAATATCCTGGCAGTCAGTCTGGCCACCTATCTGATGATCCAATGGGTCGGCGGGATTCGGGCGGAACTGATCAGTACGCTGGTGATGGCTCCCATTGTGCTGATCTTCGGCGAGGTCATCCCCAAAGTCCTGTTTCAACAAAAGGCCGATGAACTCACTCCATGGGTGGCCCCTCCGCTCAAGCTGCTCTCCCTGCTATTGGCGCCTTTGGTATCCGTTTCGGTGTTTCTCTCCGCGCAGGTGCTGAAGATCGCCGGTGTCCGAAGCTCGGATCGCGAGGCGATGCTGACCCGAACGGAGTTGCATACCCTGATTCGGGAGGCCCGGCGTGCCGGCGCGGTGGACCTTCATCGAGGCGGGATGATGGAGGAGGTGATCGATCTGAGGCAGACGAGGGTCCGGGATGTGATGGAGCCGATTGAAAAGGTGGAGAAGCTCTCCATCGACAGCTCCGTCTCGCTTGCGATCGAGCGCATGACTCAAACGACACAGGACGGGCTGCTGGTATTTCGGAAGGAACCCTCCGATGTCGTGGGCGTGCTCTTTCCGAGATCCCTGCTCGACGCCGCTGAGGATGGGTTGATCTCCGATCTGGTCGAGCCGGTACACCAGGTATCGGAAGAGGAGCCGGTGGATCGGTTCATGGAGGAATTACAGCAAAGCAGGCACAGTCTGTCTCTCGTGTCGGATAGCGCGGGGCATCTGGTGGGGTTGGTTACTTTGGAGGATCTGCTCGAGGAAATTGTGGGGGAAATGGAGGAGGAGGCGTAAAGCATTTTGAGAATTGCCAAAATTTCAAAGAGTTCAAAAGAAAGGGTGCTTGGAATTGCAGGCCATCTTTTGGCACGAAGATAAAAGGGAAGGGAGGCGGAAGAGTCTCGCGACTTCGTGGTTAGGTTGGGGTATTCGGTAGTTGGACGAGGTCATCTCAAATATTTTCATCGTGGAATTTCGGAGCGCACAGAGTAGGGGTTTGTCGGCGACAAACCCCACCGTGTTTCTAGTGTATAGGAATCTATAAAATCAGTTGCGGGACGAGGTGGTTATGCTTAGACTTTGGGCATGGCTACCTTACCTCTCTTCGATGATGCTCCCGAAGCCTCCTCCTGTTGGGATTTCAACGCCATTTTGGTGGCGGACGACAACTGGGAGC
>JAZDJA010000364.1:0-19564 GCA_043804415.1 Candidatus Latescibacterota bacterium
GAGCCGATGTCGGTGTGAAATCCGATGGCGTCCACCCCTATGTCCAGCCATTTTTGAACCAGCCTGAGCTCATAGTCCACCAACATGTCGATCAGTCTGGGCAGGTGCGGATCGTCTGTGCCGATATCGATCATCAGATTCTCGAATCCTCTGAGTAGATAGAGCCGGTCGAATAGCCGTTCGCCATATCCGTAACGTAGCAGGCCTTTTTGCGCTGCCTGCTGCAATTCCTGTTCGGTTTTTTTCCAGTCCCGCTCCCCCCGCTCCGTCTGGGTCTCCAAATCCGGAAACTGGTAGGAATCAAGCGCCTTCCAGTCCGCAAGAGGCGATTCGATCACTTGCCCCTCCAGGCCCGTTTCTTCCTCCGGGGTGTACCATAAACACCCCCAGTTGTCCCGATAGGTCCCCTTGAACCCAAGTGGAAAGTCGTCATAATCCACGCTCCCACTCACAAAGTCGGGAAAGAGCAGCGAATGAGAGAGAACCAGGTCATTTAGCGCCTCTCGGTGCCGATGCCATGTGGCGGGTGAAACGGCAACGCCACATGGGATTCGCTCGGGATTTCGAAATTCGATGGTTCTCAGCCAGTTTTCCCTATCAGTCATAGCCATGTTTTACTCTCCTATAAGAATGTGGATCAGGCGGATGCCAGAGAGTGCTCTGGCCTGCCGGTCGAACGATTTGGTTTGGCTTCAATTGGGATAGGCCGGGATGCAACGTTTTCCACCACCGATACGCCATCCCTCTGCACCTCCGTTTCCGAAGGAACCCGAAGGGTCGGCAGCATGGGTGGAGTAAACGATCCGCATCCCCTCGTCGGTGAAACAGATTGGGGGATAGATGTTCTGCCGATCTTTGTCCTTCTCGTCCTCATCAATGGGGTTGCTCTGTCCGGCCGCTTTTGTGCGGGTGCCCAAGGCCTAGCGCGGGCGATCGAGAAGTTTGCGCTTTCGCTGGTGCGAAGAACTGTTCATCCAAACGTTTTGATCACAAGTGAACGCGAAGGTGGAGAGAAACACCTGCAAAACGTGGCATGGCAGTAGGCTATGGAGTGTAACGAATTCACCATCTCTTGTCAAGAGTAAAGTGACCGCATAGGAGAAAATACGACCTGCAAATCGGCCTGCTCCACCCGCTCTTGCGTGATGGCCTGAACAGAGACGAGATTGCGGTGGGGACGACCTCTGCAAGCTCCGAAAACCTGCGGGAGGTCCTGGAAAGAGGTTGATGATCGGCGTATTCTGCCAGCTTGCAGTTAGTTGCAGAACACGCTTTCGGGGTGGCGAATGCTTCGCACCGCACAAAGCCAAAGCCCTTCCCGGCGTGACAGGAAGGGCTCTAGCTGGTATCTGGCTCATGTTGCATGATTTTCAAGATGTTATAGATAAGCTATCGAAGCGATTCTCCCCCAACAAGTGGAAAAGAACGATGCCTCTTTCTGCTGCGGATGAGTTCATGGGCACGATGGTTCGGTGGTCCTGAGCACCTTTCTCGCCGACCTCTTCGGCAAGTCAGATGAAAAGTAGGCAGGTTTCTTTCTGCGTCGTACCCCTCTCAGAGAAATTCCAGATGGATAGCCAGATCGCCCAAGGGACCAATTAGTCCTTCAGGCAGCGCACCGAGTACCCGTTGCACTTGCAGTAGTCGGAACACCACTTCGCAGTTTCCCATACACTGATAATATAGATACCCCCTGCATTCCCCTTGAACCACGACGTATCCGACCAATAGCGGGCGGTTTTCCCGATCCCGCTGAATTGACAATTGGGCAGGCGCGATCCCCCAAACAAAGAGTTGAAGCCGGATGAGCCCCCGAGCCGTAATTCATCATAAGCGGGTCTGCCTTTGACATTTACATTTTTCAGCAATTCCTTGAATTCCTTCTTACTGGGTATATGATACCCTTCCGGCGCAATCCCCCTGGGGTCGGTAACCGCGAACCAATTATATAATTTGCCGTATTCCCTGTCGTTTTCGGGATCGTTTTCATTATAGCACCACGCCGGCTCTTTTGTTTTTCCTGCGCACTGCCATTCTTCATCCGTCTTCGCTTCGGGAATGGGATCCCCATTACGGAAAGCACTTACTTTCAGGTTCTGTGCCACCCATACCTGCTCACCAATAATCACGGTTTCATAGGTGTTCCCATCAGAATCTTTCACAATTGGCTGCAAATCGCTCCTCCCTTTCCATTTGACAACTGATCTTTTCGATGAAGATTGCCGTGCGGAACGCGGCCGGATATCAAGGGCAAACAAACAAATATCAGCAGGTTGACAGGCACGCATTTTTTGCCCAGCAATCCGTTGAGGTTTTTTTTGGCTGCTTATGGGAAAGAGACGCGCCCCGCAAAGCGGTCCGTGCACATCCTGTAGGACAATCTGAAAAGGAATCCCCCGGTGAAGGGAACACCTTCTTCTTCCTTTCCGAGGGCTGCTTCGGCTTCTTCTCCGGCCCATCCAACGGAGCTGGGAAGAAAAACCGCAGGTTCCGTCAAGCAAAACTGGGGTGATAGTATAATAACCCTTATGGCCTAAGATACTTATGGTAGTATAACAAATCCGATCTGTATTGTCAAGAAAAATGTCGCGGCATCCCGAGGAAATATCTTGGCGCATGGTCTGGGACAGCGTAACCCGGTTTTCGGAAGACAGATACTCCCTGAAAAAGCATCCGACCGGTTCCCGCCCGCTGTGGGAGGTCTGGCAAATCAACTCAGACTCAGCAGAAACGAGTGGGGTACGGCTCTGGTACTCCTCTGGGGAGAGTGGTCAAGTGGCCGTGAAAAAGGGCTCTCCAGTGGAAGGAAAGATGGCTTCTGATCGAAGCTGATCCATGGTCGGAGTTCGGTCGCCAACAGAGTGTATCAGGGGCGACATGTTGGACACCGCCCGCATCCGGCTTGTTCGGGGCTTTCTCCACAGAAACATTTTGGGTTCACCCCGTCCTCCTGCGGCCCCACGGCCTCAGCGCCCCAGCCCGGGATAGATCGACGTAATCTCCACCCCGGATAAGGGCCATTTCCCCTCGCTGTCACTGACTGCCAGTTCCACCCATATCAGTCGTTTCGGAGTTTGAGAGCGATTCTGCATCTCGATCAGGTTCTCTCCCCGCTTTATGGCGCCGGCCGGCACGGAAAAGGCGTGCAAGGGTTCCGTCCCGTCGGGCAGGGGCATAATCTCTCCTGCATCGGGACATCGCGCGCCATTGACATGGATCTCCAGAGGACTGGTGTCGCCTGTCGCCTGCGATTCCAATGCGAGGCGAACCTGCCCCTGTTGCCGCCCTTGGAGAGCTGGGCCGGTGGGGAGGCGGAAAACCACGCGTTCTCCCACGGGACAATCACGTGGAAACATCGGGGTTTTCTTCTCGCCCGGGGCCCGGGTGTCTGGGGAGCTGACCACGTGCCTGCGGGATTTGCCGGCTGTGGTTTCCGGCGCGCCTATCTCCCGCAACAGCCGCCGATAGACCTCCGCCGGAAGAGAAGTGCGATAGGCTTCCCCCCATGTGCCCCCCGGAAAATTGTCCATGAAATTGAATAGATAGATCTGGTCGGCTCCGCGATCCAAAAACGAGCTCGTCGCACCGCGCAAGGTCTCCAGATTGTGCGCCGCGTTGTGAGCTCCCGCATCCAGGCGTACGGACATGTCCAACCCGGTGGCGAGTGTGACGCCGGTGTCTTTGAGCAATTCCTTCCATCGTTCGATCGGCATGTCGAAGTCGGAAATCAAAAACGGGGCGGCCACCAGCTTGTCGACAAATCCCTTCTGCGCCCACGAGGCAACCTCCATGCCCAGACCGCGTGCTGTCTCCGGTCGCGACGGCACACGCGCGCTGAGCTTTATAGGATGGTCCAGTTCGCGCTGTCGCTGGTCCACAAGCTTCCGGACCTGGCCAACGAACTCCGTCAGCACCGCACAGCCCGCCTCCTCCATACCCGGCCTGAAATAAAACGGATTGCGCATCCAGTCCAGCTCAAAGCCATCCATGTTATACCGAAAGAGGAGCTCCTGCACATAGGCCAGCTGGTAAGCCCGCACCTCGGGCACCCCATAGTCGAAACACTGTCCGTTGTAAGGGTCGTTCTCCGGGTCACGCCGATATTCGGGGTGCGCTTTCCAGAACCCATCATGAATGGGGTGTTGCGGCTCATCCACATAATGCACATCGTTCATTCGCATGCTCAACCACGGGCTGATGCCATGTGACCGGCTCCGAGCGATCCAGTGCGCGTACGGATCGATGCCCTGTTGGTGCAGCAGCCAGACATGCTCGACCCAGCGGCGCATATGAGTGCGTGCCCCCCAGTGAAAAAAGAAGGGATGATCGCGCATCCCCGCGAAAAATGGCTGGTCGTTTCCCTGCCCCGGATCAAATCCGTCCCACACAGACTGTCGCGACTGGCTGACCAGATTGCTGCGCTGGCTGTTCGTGCAAAAGAGCAATTCGCTGACCTGGGTTCCTGCATACTGATCCAGCCAAGCGTCCAGACCAGCGACGGTCATCTCCTCCCTCGGATGCCAGCAGAAGAAGTGGCTATTATCTTCGTTTAGTGCAATCGCCATAGCAATTCATTCCTTTCCGAATGTAATTCGTTCCTGGCCTCGAAGTTTCCGTTGCATAGCGCAGGCAGCCTCCCTCCTCCCCGTGATCTGTGCCGCAGGAAAGCCAAAGCTCACCCGTGCGGAGCGCAAATGGGTTGCCCAGATCGGACCCCCTCCTGCAATTCTCCATCCTTTACCTCAGGCACCCAACCGATCAGCACCCATATGGATCCCTTCCGGATATTGAGCGGGTTCCTGACGGGTCGACTGGCCGACCACGTTCTCCGGGTCAAACAGGGGCATGTCCGCATCTGCCCCGACACGGAGGGGACCTTTGTTTTCCATGGCCGGTTTCCGCTGCGCCATCCGTTTTCGCCGGCATGAGCGTCATCTTGCACAACGCATCCATCAAGGCCAATGTCTGGGTCTTTCGCACATTCCGATGCAAGGGCGGGAAAAGACGCTGGACGTGTGGGGATGGCCACAGCAGCGTTGTGCCGGGGACAACCATGGTCAGCGGGCTGGTGGCAGCAGCCTGGACCAGATCCAAGGTCATGATGTCAAGGAACACTCATCCAGCAGTCTTTCGGCAGCGCACGTTGTCCGTTCCCCTCCACACTTCCCTGCCCGTGCTCTCCCGGCGATCTCGCAGGAAACGGGGATCGCCCCTACGCATCAAGCTGTGAAAAAGTTCCCTTCAGCTTTGGATATAAGCCGTGGAATACGCCGTGCAGCCGCTCGTAACGCGCCACATTTTCCAGGATCGGAGTCGCACCCGTCTGGTAGTGCACGGCCCTTGTGCATGCGTCCTCGAAGCCATCGTATACCCCCGTCCCAATGCCGGCCAACATGGCCGCTCCCACACCGGCGCGTTCTTCTCCGCGTACCCGCGCCACCTCGCATCCGAAAACATCCGCCTGAATCTGCCGCCAGACCGGGCTGCTCGCGCCCCCTCCGGAGACTATGATCCGATCGGTCCGAACCCCCAATTCTCTGAAAATCTCCATGCCATCGCGGAGGGCGAACGCCACCCCCTCCATGATGGCGCGGGCTAGGTGGCCCAAACTGTGATGCAGGGAAAGCCCGACAAAACCGCCTCTGGCCTCCGAATCCATATGGGGGGTGCGTTCTCCGATGAGATAGGGCAGGAAGATCAGCCCCTCCGATCCGGGCGCAACCCGGGCCGCCTCCTCGGAGAGGCGCTCGTAGGACATGCCCGCGATCTGATCCCGGAACCAGCGCAGCGAAAGTCCGGCGGAGAGTATGGCGGCCATCGTAAACCAGCGATCGGGGACCGCATGGCAAAAGGTATGCGTGCGCAGCCTGGGATCGTACATCGGGCTTGACAGCGGCACGAGAAGCTGCCCGCCCGTGCCGATGGTCGAGAGCATGGTGCCCGTTTCGATGATGCCGTTTCCGACCGCAGCAGCGGCCTGATCGCCCGCTCCGGCGATAACGGGCGTCCCAATGGACAAGCCCGTCTCTTCCGAGGCATAGCATCCGACCGCTCCGGCAATCTGCGAGGATCCGAGCACCTGCGGGAGATTTCTCACGGGCAGATCCAGCGCGTGCAGCAGTTTCTCGGACCACCGCCGGTTCGCCATGTCAAACAGAAGCGTTCCGGCGGCATCGGAGACATCCGTCGCAATCTCCCCGGTCAGCCGAAATCGCACGTAATCCTTGGGAAGCATCGCCACGGCCGTCTGCTCATAAATCTCCGGTTCGTGCTCCCGGATCCAGAGCAGAGAAGCCGCCATAAACCCCGGGGACACGGGATTGGCGGTCCATTGGGCCAATTGCTCCCGCCCGACGCTCTCGTAGATTTTTAGGCACTGCTTGGCACTTCGCCCATCCGCCCAGAGGATAGCCGGTCGGAGCACCTTGTGGTTCTTGTCCACAAGCACCGTGCCATGCATCTGCCCCGAAAATCCCACCCCGGCAATCGTTTTCGGATCTACTCCGGAGGATTTCAACACCTTCTTCACCGTATGGCACGTCGCGCGCCACCAGGTCTCGGGGTCCTGCTCAGCCCATCCCGGCACCGGCACACAAATTTCGGTTTCCTTCTGCGCCCCGGAGATCACCGTGCCCGCCTCGTCCATCAGCACGCTTTTGATGCTCGAAGTTCCGATGTCTATTCCGATGAGCCTGAGCATTTTCGATCCTCGGGTGGAGAGCTGGGGGCAGAAATCAGGGGTAAGGGGAGAGAGATTCTCCATTTTGCACTTTGCACTTTGCATTTTGCATTTTGCATTTCTTACTATATCATCCCTCCCCTCCGACGTATCGTCCATTCCACACAGAGGAGCACGATCAGAGTAGTGAAGAGCACCCACCAATCCCAGAGTCGAATCTTTGTCACAGAAGCCACGGATCGCTCAGCCAGATTCGCGTCCTTGAGGAATGCTCCGAACGTATCCGGGGTATAAAACCTCCCGCCGCTCCGATGGGCAATCCGTGTAAGAAGCAGTTCATTCATTGCGGTATGCTCGAACTCCAGGCTGTACGGCCCGACGGTGAACGTTCCCTGGGCCTCCCCGATCGGGCGTTCTTGGATGACGGCCTGCCCCCGAAAAGAATACTCCCCTGGAGGAAGTCCTGCCGCCCGACCGGTGTAGCGCCCTGATCCGGCCTCATCGAGAAAGACAACCCGCTCCCGACCGGATTCCTCGAACGCCACCTGCACCTCCGCCCCCGAAAGCGCTCGGGAGGCTTCATCGTACACCTGGCCGTCAAATACCACCGGCTCTCCGGCCAAATAAAGAGGCTTTTCTGTGGCAATCCGCACCGGCGCATCCGCTTCCCCCCTCACCAACCAGTTGACCACCTGGGTCCAGAATCGCTCCGACGTCTCGCTGGTCTCTCCAATCCCCCACATCATCAGGTCCCAGCGCCAGAAGGTGGAAAACGCAGCCGCCATCACCTTCCCCCGATCCCGCTGCCCGACTGCGATAAGCGGCACTGGGCCATGCGCATTCCTGATCGTGGGATGCACTGCCAAGACGCGCGCCCACGATTGGACCTTCCCGACGCCGTTATATGCCAACAGGGGAGGCAAGGCTTCCCAGCGCCGGGATTGCTCGAGTGGATCCTCCGAAAGCCTCAGAATCGGGTGGTGCGCGCCCTCAGGCGCTATCCGCAGCGCAAACGCGCCCTCCTGATACGAAGATCGTCCACCCACCATCGTCCATGGCAGGAGCTCCGAAATCGGGTTCCCCCGGACGGTTCCCACTCCAAAGGCATGCGCTCCGCCCAGCACCAACAATCCCACCCCTTCCTCACGGACTGCGGGGACAAGCTTCTGCCCGGGCTCGCCCTCCAGTGCCCCCAAGGGAACATCCAACAGCACCACCAGATCGGTGTCCGTTTTGCGAAGCACCGCCCCCGCTTCCATCTTCCCCCGCTTCCCCAAAACCACCGTTCTCACCTGAAAATCCTCATTGCGCTCCCACATTCGCCGCAGGAAGACCAGATCCGCACTGGGGCTTCCCGCCACCAGTAAGATCCGCACTTTGCTCTCCAGTACATCAACGGAGAACAGACGGCGGTTGTTCTCCCCGGAAAGCTCTCCCTGCTGCACTGGAAGCACGAGTTCGTAAGTGTGTCTTCCGGCCTGGCTGGGTGTGATCGTCAGGGCCACCCGTTGCTCCAGATCCTCTCCCACCAGGGAGACAATCTGCTCATCCAACCGTTTTTCCCCCTCGCTCAATCGGATCGGCACGTTCAGACCGGCATATCCGCGGCTTCGAATCATCGCCTCCACCGACACCGGTTTCCCCACATACCCGATCTCGCTGGGGAACACCCCGATCACCTGAACATCCCTGGCCTGCGTCGGATCACCGATGCCCACCGCATGGATCGGGAACCCCAGGCCTTCGGCTGTGGTAACGGGATCTTTCCCAAGCGTATGGGCGCCATCCGAGAACAACAGGATCCCCTCAATGTGCTGCCCCTTGAGCTTGTCCCGAACGGCGATCAGCGCACGAGAGATGTTCGTCGCATGGCCATCCAGCATCAATGAATCTGGGATCATCGGGTCCTCAGGAGCGCAATCGTCCGAAAATGCAAACATCGAAAGCTGTGCCTGTTGACGCAATGCTTCAAAAGGCGCGCCCTCCAAGAGATCCGCAAGCACATCCCGACGGCTTCCCCGGCCATCCACCAGATTCATGCTCGCACTCCGGTCGATCAGCACGGCAAGGACCGGCTTCTCGCTTTTGAGTCTGGTGAGGGTGAGTACAGGCTCGGTCAGCGCCAGGATGAGCAGCAACAATGCGATGCCACGCAGTCCGAAAAGCAGCTTTCGCATCCAGCGTGGGCTCGGCGGATGGGTGCGCCGGTAGTAATAGAAAACCGCCGCGAGCAAAAACATGGCCGGAACGATCCACAGCCAGGTGGAACCGGCGTCAAAATGGAGACTCGGGTGCGGCATGCGGAAACGCGCCTTTCTGAAAAGACAACCTCCCGTGGGCGATTGCCCTGCGGGAGGTTCCGATTCATGCGGAGATTGGAGGATCGGAGAGAGTTCGTGTGGGCCCTGGAACGACCCGATGAAAGACTTGGCCTGAATTCCGAAGACAGGGAATCACCGCCTCTTCTTTCGTAAGATGGGCAATTCGGTGGCGCCAGGGAGCAGCCCGATGAAAGGCCGAAGTCTGCGTTCCAGAGGAAGGCGATGAAGGGCGCTCACGTTTCAGGTCCTACGTCTTGTGTTTCACGTTTCACGCCGGAAAATGTCCCGGAACGCCTCGATGGCGTAGGTCACGTCCTCCGAAGAAATATCTTTGTGCGTCACCATGCGCATTTGGCCGTTCTCCCAGGGCATGGTTTTGATGCCCAATTCCAACAGATGCCCGGCGAGGGTCTCGATTGTGATGGCGGTGTTTCGCAGTCTGAAGAAGAGGATGTTGGTCTCCACGTCGTGCGAGAATTCGATCTGAGAAAGAGATCCCAATCCTTCGGCCAAGAGGCGCGCGTTGCGATGATCCTCGCCCAGACGGCAGGACATGACCTCTAGGGCAATCAGCCCCGGAGCGGCCAGCACGCCCACCTGTCTCATGCCGCCCCCCATCATCTTTCGCACTTTCCGCGCCTTTTTGATGAACGCCCGGCTTCCGACCACCATCGAACCCACGGGTGCGGAAAGTCCCTTGGAGAGACAGAACATGACAGAATCCGCCCGGGCTGCGATCTTTTTGACATCCACACCAAGGGCTTCGGCCGCGTTGAAGATTCGCGCGCCGTCCATATGGACGGGAACGCCGGACCGCGCTCCGAGATCGTAGATCTGTTCGGTCAAAGCAATCGGCATCGGACGTCCCTGAAAGGAGCCGAAGGAGTTCTCGATGCAGATCAGCGACGTTTCGGCGTGGTGAATGTCCTCGTTTCGGATGGCGGCCTCGATCTGGGCGGGATTCCAGATGTCCACCTGATGGCCCTGCACCCCGGAGAAGCCCGCGGCCATGCCCACCTCGTGATTGAAGATGTGCGATCGCGGATCCAGGATGATCTCATTGCCGGGCGCAGTGTGCGTTTTGATGCACACCTGATTGCCCATCGTGCCGCTGGCCACAAACAGGGCCGCCTCGTGGCCCAACCGTCCTGCAGCCCTCTCCTCCAACTGGCGGACCGTCGGATCATCCTGAAACACGTCGTCCCCCACCACCGCGTCCCTCATCGCCTCCCGCATCTCCGGCGTAGGGGTGGTTACGGTATCGCTTCGAAAGTCCAAGTTCGGCTTCATAGGAACACTCCCACGGGTTGATTCTCCCAGACATGTCCTGCTCATTCTAAATCGGAATGCGCGCGCGAGGAGACGGCCGTTCGCCCCCTTCGGGATAATCCCCTCAGGAGAGCCGATTCACCCCTTTTTCGATTCTATCGGATTTTGGGACCTTGCGGAGAAAGCTCAAAGGATGACCTTATGGGGCCATGGGGTCGCGCGACCGCAGGAAACACCCGATTCGCCTCACATTCGAACGATCCCGAAACCACGGACTGTGCCGGATTACTCGTACCCGTTGGCACACATGATTTCACTGAGCGCCTTGCGGGGTCTGGGGGACGGCGTTTCATCCGGATACCCAAGCGGGGTCAAGGCCACCACCCGCATCTTGTCGGGCACCCCCAATGCGCGCTTGGCGACGCGTTCATCAAACCAGCCGATCCAGCAGGTGCCCAGCCCTTTTTCGGTCGCCGCGAGAATCAGATGCTCCATGGCGATACCGATGTCCAGCATATAATACGGTTGATCCTCTTTCATGCCGGGTAGGGAGGGGTCCGCGCACGCCGCGATCAGAGCCGGGGCATGGGCGATCCATTTATTTCCCGCCTCAGCCAACTTGTCCTTGACCGTAGGATCGGTCACCACGATGAACTTCCAGCACTGGGTGTTCGCCCAGGAGGGGGCCAGTCGTGCGGCCTCCACGATTTCATCAACCACATCCTGGGACACCGGATCGGGCTTGTACTTCCGAATGCTGCGACGCTGCCGGATCACTTCCATCAGTTCCATCATTCCTCCTCTCGTCGGATGAGGGGGCGGGAGAAATCCTCAGGATAACCCCTCATCAAAAGGCCCCGAAGCGTGCTGCGTCAGCGTGGGAGGAGCGTACACGAACCAACGCTCCTCCGGGCTGTTTCTTCCACTTAGTGCATGAAATCACAAATACGATGACGCACTTTGCGACTTGGCGTGGAGACTCCTCACTGCGTTCAGCGTGACAAACGCTGCCATTCTGGTGTAGTTGAAAATCTCCCATAATCAGGTTACGCCATAATATCTATGATTTCGCGCACTTGGGCTGAGGCAGCGGAGAAATCTCCGTTCGCTACATCCCTGGCGCGCATCGCCTTTTCGCAGACCGGATCAGAACCCTCTCGGCCACCATGGCAGCAGCCAACAACCCGACACAGAGTACGTAAGGCGTTCTCAAACCGAACTGCGCAGCGGCCCATCCTCCCAAAAAGGGACCCACCAGGACACCACTTCCCACGATGGATTCGTTCAGCCCACTGTTGGCGCCTTTCTGAGCCTGCCCATACAGACTGTGAAACAGACTGAGCGAATAGCTCGTACCGATCAGCACGCCGGAGAGCATGAAACCCAGAGCAAACAACCAGACTCCCTTGGACGCGATGATAAGGGCCATCCCTCCCATGGCCAGCACTTGCGCGATCATCAATCGCCCGAGCCGGTCGTGCGATCCAATCGCTTTATGGAGAAAAACAAAGGTGCTCAATTGCGCGAGCGGAATAACCGCCATCAGAAAACCCAAGGTCTTGGGCGCGATCTGAAGCGCCGACGCGAGCTTTGGAAACAGATTGCGCACCGCTCCCACAATGAAATAACTGGCGAAATTGGCAACCCACATGGCGTAAAGCAGCCGCCGCTCCTGCACAGGCTCCTCTTCAAGAGCCTTGCCCACATTCTGAGAGGGGAATGATTTTGGACCTTCCGACATGAGAAGCACAAATCCCATCAGCACCCACGCCAAGGTCGCGCTCCCCCAGAAAGGCAACCGAAAATCGATCTCGAACAGCACGCCTCCGAACAAAGGCCCGAACAGGGCGCCCGTGCACCAGGACACGTTGTATCCGCCCAGAAGCCCCGAACCAACCTCTTTCGATCTCTTCCCTCAGCCACCCACGCGGCCAATGGAGGCCAGAATAAGCCAATGCTCAATCCTCCCAATCCCGCCGCCACCCCGATCTGCCAGACCCGCTCCGCAAACACCATGGCCGCATAAAACACGCCATAGAGCACCCCTCCCAACAGCATCATCCGTTTCGGACGGAATCGATCCGCCATCCGGCCGGTAAACAGACAGGCCGCTGAATAAAACAGCGGCCCAGCCGTACCCACCATACCCAGCTCGAAAACAGAAGCCCCTCTCTTCAGGGCAAGTAGTGGAAGTCCAAAACCCACCATCGAACACACCACCGCCATCGCCGCTCCAGCCACGTTAAAAAACCAGTCGGGCGGGACTGCGCCGATCCCCCTCTTCGTCAAAATAGAAAGCACTCCCTTGGAAAGACGATCCCATGAATGTGAAGGACGCCATGTTATCTCCCCGCCACAACGTAAACGGAATTACGATAACCTCTTGTATTATTGCTATCTGAGTATTCTTGCCTTGTAAGTTACTCTTGCCTTTTGCCTGCCGGGACGGAACAGATACCTGTCATGGGACGGAATCAAGCCCTGCTTCTGACTCACTCCCGCTGCGAAGTCGCCATCCCCATCGACATCTCAAGATTGGGATCCTTCGGAATCCGGACGGCACATTCTCCTCTATAGAACGGCACGACCCCTTCTCCATCGAAACAAGCGGAGAGGAATCGACCGGAGGCAGAGACATCCGGGACGAGAAGAACCTTCCCACATGGCCTTCGTCCTTGCGCATCAAATACCCCTCTACCGAAGCGATCGTCAGGCGCTGGGGGTCATCCAGGATCTCAAAGCCTCCCTGGATCTCCGTCTTGCAGGCGACCCAGAGCATCTCGTTGGGAAGGTGAGTGGAACGTGATTTCTGCCAGGTAGAGAAAGAAGTCCGCCCGGCGGCGACCCACATAAGAGTCCACCCAATGGACGCGCCTGCAAATTGGTTCCTCCTCTTATCCAGGTCAAGACGGGAAGATTCGCAGAGGGTAGCCATTGTGCTCCGAACTACATCCGGGCTCCCGAAAACACGAAAGGCTGCTTAGGCAGACAAATAGCCCTGTTAAAACAGCACCTTGCGATAGCCGTTGAGATCCTCCAACACCTTGCCTGCCCCCTTGACCACGCAGGTCAGCGGATCATCCATAATATGAATGGGCAGTTCGGTCTCCTCCTTCAGACGTTGATCCAGCCCCCGGATCAGCGCACCTCCCCCGGTCACCACGATCCCCCGGTCCAGAATATCCGATGCCAACTCCGGAGGGGTTTGCTCCAACGAGATTCTTACGGCATTGACGATGGCCCCCACCGATTTGTTGAGCGCCTCCCGGATTTCCTCGGAAGTGACGTTGACCGTTCTGGGGATGTTGGCCACCAGATCTCGTCCCTTGACCGCCGCCTCCAATTCCTCTTCCAAGGGATGGGCCGAGCCAATCTGACACTTGATCTGTTCGGCGGTGCGCTCGCCGATGAGCAGGTTATGCGTCCGTCTCATATACTGCACAATGGCCTCGTCCATCTCGTCGCCTCCGATCTTCTCGGACCGGTGGCAAACGATTCCCGAGAGGGAAATCACAGCGATCTCCGAAGTGCCTCCTCCGCTGTCAATCACCATCGAACCAACGGGCTCATCCACAGGAAGCCCCACACCGATCGCGGCCGCCATGGGTTCTGCCACGAGATAGACCTCCCTTGCTCCGGCGCGCTCGGCCGAATCGCGCACGGCGCGTTTCTCCACGCCGGTAACGCCGGACGGCACACAGATCACGATTCGGGGACGAACGAGGAATTTGTTCTTCTGAACCTTCTTGATAAAATAGCGGAGCATCTCCTCGGCCACCTCAAAATCCGCAATCACACCGTCCCTCAGAGGCCGCACCGTAACAATCCCACTGGGGGTCCGCCCCAACATTTCTTTCGCCTCTGCGCCCACTGCCAATACTTTGCGTGTATCCCGGTCCAAGGCCACGATGGAGGGTTCGTTGACCACGATCCCCTCCCCCTTCACATACACGAGTGTATTGGCTGTGCCCAAATCGATGCCCACATCGTTTGAGATCATCCCTGAGAATGAAAAAGCCATCATTGTCTCCTTTCACGCCAATTGAAGCCTATCCGAAAACCCCCAAATGTCATTCTGGAGCGAAGCGATTTCGGATTGCAGATTTCGGATTTCGGATTTCGGATTGAAAACCTCAATTCGCAGCCCCCTTGCCAGTTACCAGTCACCACCTGCCGTGCATTTTCATTTTTCACTTTGCATTTTGTATTTTTCATTTCCCTTATCTCCCTGTTCCCCGTCGGTACGCACAACCCGAACCCCCGTCATCGGCTTCGGGATCATAATCCGCGTGGCCCCTGCCTGCCTGAGTGCAGCGATCATCTCCTCCGGATTCGGATGCAGCGCAATGATGGTCCCGCCTCGCCCCGCACCGGCCAGTTTGGCCCCCAGCGCCCCGCAATCCAGAGCGGTCTCGATCAGCGCTTCATTGACCGGTCCCGATCCTCCCAAATCCCGCTAGATATCGTGGTTCTCGTTCATCAACTCCCCCAGCCACTCCCAGTCCTGATCCAAAACCGCCTTCTTGCCCATTCGGGCCAGATGGGCCATTCGAAGGTACCCCCGCACCACCTTCCGATCTCCCTCCAACCAGCGGTCTCGGATCGGCTTATGAACGCTTCCCGAAATGCGCTGGACACCTGTATGCGCCAGCACGAATGGAAGCGTGCCCACGTACGAGGCCAGAGACTCCATTGTTCCGTAAGGTTCCTCTCCCAGTCCCCGATAGAATTCCTTCTCCCGGAAGTCCATGTAATGGAGCCCCCCGAACGTGCACATATACGCGTCCTGATACCCACACACCACCTTCAGATAATTCAGCTCGATATGGCGTGCCATCTCCGCAGCCCGGAACCGGTGACACGGTTTTTCCGAAAAACAGAGCAAGGCATTTAGAATCGCCACCAGCATGGCCGTGGAACCCGACAGTCCGGCCTGAAATGGAATCTCGCCTTGGGTGGTCAACTTAAATTTCGCATCGGACAAACCCACAAACTCGATCACCGTTCGGGCGATGTCGAAGTAGTCGTGGGAGAGCGCCAGATCCTCCTTGCCCCGGAGCTGTTTCCGCTTCCCCGAAATCTCCAGCACCAGCGCGTCCCATGGCTCGACAGTCGCCGTTGCACGTTCCTGCGTCGAGCACGAGATCACCGACCCGCCATACATATCCGTGGGATTTCCGATTATTCCCGCCCGCCCGGGCGCCGAACAGCGAATCACGCCAACCCCCTCTTTGGAGAACAACCCGTCGCGCCCTGCTTCCCGACAAGGCTGGGGATTCGAAAGAATGGGGAGAAATCGCCCGTGCTCCCCATGGCAAGATGGGTTTCTTCCTGATCTGGACCGAAGCCCTTGTCACCCATGCGCCCGGTGGAGGAGCCATTCGGGTCTGTTGCTGTTTTCTTTTGGATTCCCGGGTCAAACATGGTCAGAACGAAAATGGCCGGTCGGCCGTTCCGGCCCTTCACCCCTTCGGAGGATTTCACTATAGGAACGGTGCCATTGGGTTACTTGCGAACCTCGGGCAGAAGACCATGGCGAATCGGGATAGTCAGGTGCGCGTCTTCTATCACTTACAGACCAGCTCAGACGCACGCTTCGACCTCAGACTTCCCGCAGTTTCTTCTGGAGGTATTGCCGAACCAGATACCCGTATTTCGGATCGGCCAGCGCAAAATCCATAAACGCCTTGAAATACAATTCGGGATTGCCAATGTCGTACCGGGTCTCCTCTTTATTGAGTTTCACACAGCGTACGGTATGGCCCATCTTCAGCAGGATACGAATGGCATCCGTCAACTGCAATTCACCCCCGGCCCCGGGAGCGGTGTTCTCCAAAGCGGTGAATATCTCCAGATTGAACACATAGCGCGCGGCCACGGCAAGCTGGCTGGGTGCCTCCGCCTCCGAGGGTTTTTCGATGATATCCTCGATCTCAAAATCGTTTCCCATGCGTCCTTTCGGCTTGACAATCCCGTATCGATGCACCTCGTCGGTCGGCACGGGAGAGACCGCGATCGTGCAACTGGATCCGTTCCGCACATGCGAAGCAATCAATCGTTGCACCAACGCCGAATGGCTCCCGCTCTTGATGATCGAGTCTCCCAGCGCCACCACAAAAGCTTCCTGCCCCACAAAATCCTTCGACGCAGCCACGGCATCTCCCAAACCGGCAGGCATTCTCCATCCCGGACGGATCCTTTGACGAGTGTAGTAGAAGTCCACGCCTTCCGCCTCGTAATCCAGCTCTTCCAGAAGGGCGCCATTCCCGTTTTCCGTCAGACGCTCGGTCAGTTCCGTGTCTCGGTCAAAGTGATCCTCAATGGAGCGCTTATTGCGCCCGGTGATAAACAGAAACTTCTTCAGTCCCTGATCGATCATCTCCTCCACCACGCACTGTACCACCGGTTTCCGTCCCACCGGAAGCATCTCCTTGGGCTGGGACTTGGTCGCCGGAAAGAGGCGCGTGCCCAATCCCGCCACCGGTATGACCACTTTTGTAAGCGACATGGCTGTTCTCCTCAAAAACGGTTCGGAGGATGGGCCCAAAGACCCATCGTTCGCTTCTCATCCGAGTATCTCAACATCGAGTGAGTTCTAAATATATGCACCTATCGCTCCGTTGTCAAGGGTTTCATGGACGCGATTGCAGACAGAATACCCGGAGGAGCGGAGGACCCATGCAACGCAAAAGAGGCCCTCAGGCCAGTTCGGAGGGCCTCTTTTGGCAACATGTTGGGAATGTGCCATTTAGACATCGATCGGATCGTGCCTCACACAAGCAGCAAATCCGTCCGCCCTTTCAGCGAAAGACATCACTGCTCGGCCACAGGAATATAGGGTGCGAGGAACACCGTCACTTCGATCCTTAACGTATCGGTAATCGTCCCCCTTAACAAATGGCCCAGAATGGGGATATTGCCCAGGAAGGGCACCCTGGAGATGGTGTTCTTCTGGTCCGTTCCAGACAGACCGTTGATGGGTTCCGAAGGAATGCTGCAAAGCAACGGCCCCACCGCCACAAGTCAAACTCAAAATGGTGCCTGTGGGATTGGGGACCCCCCTCTGTTCCCTTCTCCAGTCCCAAGAAAACGGTTGACTTGCATGGGGCAATAGCCGTATATTTGTGTGCGCCTGCGATCGTGATCGACTGGCGGCATCAACGTCGCTCGGGGCCAACCGTGACGGAAGACCGTAGAAAGATCTCCTGCCCTTTGAACCAAGCGGTACCCATTCCTGTGCATGTCCTTTTCCCGAAGTTCCTTCGCCCTTTTGACTCTCGAATACGGCAGGCACTGTGGGTTCCTCAAACATCAAGATTCTGGCCTACGAGCCCACGCCCCTAGGTTTCCTCTGCCTGAGACGCCGCGCGCTACTTTCCGATCCAAATACAGTGGTCACAGAGATCACCCTGGACCACGAATTCCTGATGAGCAGCGAGAACACGACCTCTGAACGGGAACTGGCGAAAAGGGCGTTGGCCATGCGCGAGGAGGTGGACCTGAAGGTGCTGGTCGGCGGACTGGGTTTGGGATATACCGCGCAAGAAGTGCTCACATCCAAGCGCGTTGCCTGTGTCGAAGTAGTTGAGTTGCTGCCCCAGGTGATCGACTGGTTCAAGGACGGGCTTTTCCCCCTGGCGGAAACACTCAAAGCGGATGCCCGTCTATCTGTACGCGAAGGGGATATCTTTAAGCTGTTATCCAGGCCGCCCGACCGGAAATTCGATCTGATTCTCATTGATGTGGATCATGCGCCGGATGAGCATCTGGCGGATTCGAATTCCCTGCTCTACACCGCATCGGGTCTGCACTCCGCCAAAGCACATCTGGGACCGCAAGGCGTGCTCGCGGTCTGGTCCTATGCGGACAGCGCGCCGTTTACTGCAGCACTGAAGGCCGTCTTTACCGAAGTGCGCGTGGAGCCTGTATCCTTCCAGAACAGACTTAAGAGCGAAACAATCACGGATTGGCTGTTCTTCGCACAGGGGTAAGGGATAGCATACAAACGGCCTGTTGGCCAACCTTTTTGTCATTCGAGAGGCTGCGATGAAAACCGATGTAGTCGCATGGCTAGCGGGAAAACCCACCGCGAAACGCCCTTCCAAGGAATCGCTCAACCATCCCGGGATCATCGAGCTGGTTTCCGGGCGTGACGTGCTCAAAGAGACCCCGGAGGCTTTTCTCAGTGCCTACCGGGCACTGGGGATTGACATCATCAACACCGTTCCGGAGGAAAATGCTCCGCCGCCGGCCAGGCCCGGACAGGTCATCCGGAGCAAAGGCGGACGGGTTCAGGAATCGTATCTCGGCGTGTTCAACACCACCTCCCGGATGCAGTTTCCGTACAAGACGGTGGAAGATTTCTGGGAGGCGGACATCGCGTCCCTGGCATATGGCGATCTGGATCTTCCCGGCTCCCAGTATATGATGCCTTGTACACCCGAGGCTATCGAGCGGAAGGCTGCGCTGGTGGACGAGATCGGCATCTATTATTATCAGCTCTATACCACCCTTTTCATGTGGGGAGTCGAAGCCCTGGGGTGGGAGATCTTCCTGCTGGCGGCGGGCCTGGACCCCGAAAGATTTGACCGCCATTTTCTGGAACCCGTGTTTCGGAAAAGCACGGACATCGTAACCATGCTCTCGGCGCTCGATAGCCCCTGGGTATTCTGCCACGACGATATCGCCATGACAACGGGCCCGGCGTTCCGGCCGGATTGGTATGGAACCTACCTATTCCCCCGGTATGCGGAGCTCTGGAGCATCCCCCATGCGCTCGGGAAGAAGGCATTCTTCGTAGCGGACGGCAAACTCGAGTGGGCCTTTGAGGCGCTCAGGGAAAGTGGCTGCGACGGGCTGATGTTCGAATCTCCGGCAAACGATCTCGATGCGGTGATCGACATGTGGGGGGATGCGTTTTTCATCGGGGGCATTGATGTGCAGGTTTTGACACGCGGGAATCCTGATTCCGTGCGCCGCCATGTCGCCGATGTGTACCACAAGACACGAGATTGCAAAGGATTTGCCCTGTGTTGTTCTGGGGGATTGTTCGGAAATATCCCCTTGGAGAACCTGGAAGCCTATTTCGATGCACGCGTGGAATTCGGTTATACCCGGCCCGATTGGAGACAGCCGTAATGGCATATCCATTATTATATACCGCTCCTCCTAAGATCTTAGTTCATATTACAGACAGAGAGGATGGCTTGTTTTAGCTTTTCCTCATCTTTCATGCAGGCTGTCAACGCCTGATCCAGGTGGGGGAGAGTCTCGAAGAATTCATTGTGGGTCACAT
>JAZDJA010000365.1:0-8096 GCA_043804415.1 Candidatus Latescibacterota bacterium
GGAACACTTGCGGAGCTGATCCCGGTATAAATCCAACGGATGCCAGCTGATGAGAAACCCAAGGACCTCCTGTTCCTGGCGCAGGATGGTTTCCAGATCATAGTCGGGTGCTCTTTGGGGAGCGGGTCCGGGATGGGTGTCAAATAGGGAAAGCGCTTTTGTTTTCCCGTTTTTTTTCGCCGCGTTCCAGAACACCAGCTGCCAGATCAATTCCGGCCTGGTTCTCTTCGGCTCGATCCGGTCGAAGGCGCCGGCCTTGATCAGAATCTTGACCTGAGCGGGATCCCCCTTTACGCGGCACAGAAAATCATCAAAGGAGCAAAACATGCCCTTTCCCCGTGCCTCCAGTAGGGACTCAATTAAACCGGACTCCAGCCCCGTAAGCTGCATCAGGCCCACCCGGAGTTTTTTGTTCTTTCCGGTGTATTGCCGCTGACTTTCGTTGATATCGGGAAGCAATACCTCAAGACCCATGCGGCGGGCTTCGGAGATGTAGGCAAACGTCGAATAGTACCCGCCCTGATTGGAAATGACCGCGGCCATAAACTCCGCGGGAAAGTGGGCACGCAAATAGGCGGATTTGTAGGAAACCATCGCGTAACTGGCGCTGTGCGGTTTGCAGAAAGAGTAGCCCTGAAAGCTCAGGATCATCCGCCATATGGCATCGATCGTCTCTTTGGGGATCTGGTTTTTTTGGGCGCCTTGAACAAATTGCGCTTCTATATCAGCCAGTCTCTTCTCATTATGCTTTTTGGAGAGGATCTTTCGCAGCTCATCCGCCTCAGCCGGGCTGAATCCGGCCAATGCGATGGCGGTTTTTGAAACATCCTCCTGATACACCATGATCCCATACGTATCTTTTAGAATATCCGCCAGGAGTGGGTGCAAGGGCTGGTAGGGCTCCCCCTTCAGGCGGATCAGATATTGGCGGATAAACTCATTGGCAGCGGGCCGGATGATACTGGAATGGATGACCAGATGATCAAAATCGCCCATCTGCGCTTTTTTCTGCAGCTGCCGCATGGCAGGAGACTCCACGTAGAAAACCCCCATGGTGTCGCCCTTTTTGATGAGTTCCTGCGTGTCCGGATCGTCGATCGGATTCCATGTGTCATACGCAATCTTCACGCCATAGTTCTCATCAATCGCCTTGAGCGCTTCGCGAATGACCGCCAGGGAGCGATTGCCAAGCAGATCGATCTTCACCAATCCGGCTTCCTCCGCCTGGTCCTTCTCCCACTGGATGATCTGCACGCCCTTGGCTGACATCTGCCTGGGCACATAGTGGTCCAAGCCGTCCGGAACGACCACCACGCCTCCGCAATGGACCGACAGATTCCGGGGGAATCCCTGAAGTTCTTGGGCCAGTCGGATGATCTCGGGCCATGGATCGGGAAAATCCGCCTTGTGGAACATCGGATGTCTGGGCCCCTCCGAAGAATCGGCCTGAAACCACATTCTGGAGCGCTTTTGGGTGACGCTGGAGATCTCGTCATCGGGCAACCCATAGACTTTGGCGATTTCCCGCAAGGCGGACCGGGTCTTGAAGCAGACGTGGTTTGAAACCATGGCCGACCGAGAATTTCCGTATTTTTTGAAAACATACGCCAGTATCTGATCGCGCTCGTCCCATGCAAAATCCACATCAATATCGGGCGGGTCTTTTCTTCCCATATTTAGAAACCGCTCGAAGAAGAGGTCATGCCGGATGGGATCCACATGCGTGATACCCAGGGCATAGGCCACCAGGCTGGCCGCTGCCGAGCCCCGTCCGCACGTGCGTATGGATTGGCCCACAATGTCGTGCACCACCAGGAAGTAATCGGAAAAACCCATATCACAGATGATCTTAAGTTCATATTCCAGGCGGGATCGCACGCGGTCAGAAAGGGCTCCGCATCTTTTTTGGGCGCCTTGATATGCCAGCTGGCGAAGGGTATCAAAGCTTTTCCCCTTGGAGGAGACCTCAAGATCCGGAAAGATGAGCGTATTCAGATTCAATCTGAATCGGCACGCTTCGGCAATCTGAGACGTGTTCTCCAGAGCCTCCGGGCAATTGGGGAAAAGGGCAGCCATCTCCTCAGGGCTTTTGAGCCAGGCTTTGGGATCAGCCAGTTCCTCTTTTGGGATTCTCGAAAGGGTGGTGTTCAGCGCAATGGCTCTTAAAAGCCGGTGGCGCCCGAATCCATCCGGATGGACAAAATGAACGTCTTGGGTGGCCACCGGTCGAATACCCGAGTTGTGGGTAAGTTTGAGAAAATCTCTTCTGGAGACCTCAGCCGTCAGTTCCAGGTAAAGATCCTCCGTGCCCCCTTCTTTCCCGAGCGCCTCGAGAAGCGGCAAGGAACGACTCAGGACGATGAGCCCTTCTCGGCTCTTGTTGAGAGACCCCTCCAAAGAGAAATCCTCCTCCAGATGCCTGGCAGACAGGGCACGGCAGAGGTTGGTGTAGCCTGTGCCATTTTTGGCCAAAAGAACGGCCTGGGCGGTTTGGGTTTTAATTTCTGCGCCAAGGATCGGCTCCATGCCCATGGCTTGCGCGATCTGCTGAAAACGGACCGCTCCATAGAGCCCATGGGTATCGGTTAAAGCCAACGCGTTCATACCCCTTTTCCGGGCAGCCCGGCACAAATCTTCCATGCGGTCCGCGCCTTCCAGAAAGGAGTAGTTGGAATGGGTGTGCAGATGGGTGAACATGATACAAATCCTTATAGCCCTCTGGCGTATCGGATGGATGCTTCGCCAAATTGGTCTCTTATCTGGTCTATGGCTTGCGTCAGCGAGGCTGTTTGCGGATGCGGGATATCCGGGAAAAGCGAAAGCTGACTGGATACGGGTCTTAAATCCATGAACTGCAGGCTTAAAAATCGAACTCTGGTGCGTCGGACAAGGATTCTTTTCAGCAACCTTTCCGCACAGGGATAGAGCGCATGCGCGCCATTGGACTGGATGGCCAGCTTGATCTGTCCATGCTCTTCTTTGTAGTCCGCATAGCGAATACGCAGCCCCAATTTTCCGGGATGCAACATCTGTTTTCTGAGTCTCAGAGACGCTTTTTCAACCAGCACATACAGGGAAGCAGAAAGAACGGCCAGATCATTGGTATCTTCGCCCAATGTTTGCTTCTCGAGCACAAAGGGAGCGGTATCCCGTGGCTGCACAGGCCGGTTGTCCTGGCCGTGCGCGTGCTGGGAAAGCAGAACCGCAGTCCGTCCAAAAAGCATGGAAAGCGGTACCAGAGAAATGGCAGCCAGTTCCCTGTTTATTTTGATGTTCAACTCTAAAAGCTGCTCTTGAATGGCGCGATTGACCTCAGGGAGAAAGCCCACATGAAGGGGCGCCATAAACTGCTCCTCTGTGCCCGGAAAGACATCCTGAAACCCTTTGGGGCGTATGGCCGACGCAGCGACCTTGCTTACCAATTTATTGGCGCCCAGGCCCACAGAGGTATCTATTCTCAATCGGGCGGCGATCTCCTTATGGGCCTTCCAGGCGGCCTCTTTGGCGCCACCAAAGATCTTCTGCGTGCTGGTGACATCCAGAAAAGTATGGCCGTATTTCTCTGACTCAAAGACAGGCGATAGCCCGCTTAAGATTTTATTCATCTCCCGAGTGGCCCGAAGGTACAGCCCCTCATCGGGGGGGAGGACGATGACCCTGCGGCACTGCCTCATGGCGTCCTTGAGCGGCATGCCCTTGCGCAGTCCGGCTTGTCTGGCCTCATAGGAAAGGGCCAAAACCTGGGAACGGGAACCTCCGGGTGCGATAACGATCGGAAAATCCTTTAGGCTCCGGTTCTTGATCTTTTCGATCTGCACCGCAAAAGCCGTGGCATTGACATAGATGATCTCGCGTTGCATAACTTCCCTTTTTTATGAGCGTGTGAGGATTTCCTCATTCCATAAAAAGACGCTCGCCATGGCTGTCCGGTTTTTTCAAGCGGGACAATCATCCGATCGACTTATAGCAGGCCTGCCTTTTTGAGGGAGTCTTATCTATTATAGTGCACTAATGTGCAGGTTAATATACGCAGAAAAACAGGAAAGTCAAGAAAAAAACCAGTGGAATGCAGAGAAGACATGTAGTATCTTAACCGGATGTTTTCCGCCCGAACCAAACCGTCGATCCTGGACTATTCACGAATTCTGCCGGAAATCAGCTTCGTTTTTGTAAAGGCCCTTTCTTTACCTGAATGGCCCAATGTCCCCCTAAAAAGAGAGGAACACGGGTGACCTCCAAACGAGACCCCCTGGATCTTTTGATCCTCGCGGATTTACACTATGTGGATCAAGCGGATCATCTCTGCGCGATCCCGGAACGAAACGCCCCCCTGGGCAGCGAACTGATCCGACGCGTGCGGGAACGGGTCCAGCGCACGGCCTTGCCGGATGCCATCGTGCTGATGGGCGATCTGGTGGACGACGGAGAAACGCCGGGCGCCCAGCACGACCTGGCTGCGCTGAAGGCGGAGCTGGAACACATCGGAGTTCCCATCCTCGTTGTGCCCGGCAACCACGACGGCGACCCCAAGCGGCTGCTCCACCTTCTCGGCGACCACACGGGGGTTCACGAAATCAAGGGTTACGTGCTGATCACCTTCTCGGATCGCTATGCGCCCGACGACCGGGCCGCCCGATCCCGGGAGGGACTTGCCCTGATCCGCAAGGCGGCCTCCGCCCATCCCGATGCACCATTGCTCGTCTTCCAGCACAACCCGATCCATCCGCATGTGGATTGTGACTATCCCTACAACCTGACCAACACGCGGGAGGTGATGAAAACCTATACGGAGTGCGGCGTCGTGCTCTCGGTGAGCGGGCACCTGCACAGCGGATCCCCGCTGTGCTGCAAAGACGGCGTGGGATATCTCACCTGCCCCGCGCTCTGCGAATCCCCTTTTGGGTTCCTGCGCCTCCAAATCCGGGGACATGACGTCACCGTGCGGGAACAACCCCTGAAGATGCCCGAAGTCCCGCCGTTGGTGGACAGCCATGTACACACCCAGTATGCCTACTGCGCCACAACCGTGACGGCTGCAGCCGCCATTGATCGGGCCCGAAAATTCGGGCTGTCGGGCATCACGCTGACCGAACACGCGGGCCAGCTCTATGTTTCCAGCGAGGACTATTGGAGTGGCCGCTTTCTGGACGAGCCGGAACGCCTCCGATCCGCCCGGACAGAGGGAAAGGACCGGATGCCCGCCTATCGTGCAGAGATCGAGCCCCTGCGCTCGTCCTTCGTCCGGGTTGGCCTTGAGGTGGAGTGCGACCGGAACGGAGATCTGGCCCTCTTGGACGAGGATCGCTCGGGCTGGGATCTTTTGATCGGTGCCGTGCACTATCTGCCGGAACCCTTTTCGGGAAAGGGGACGGCCTCCATGGAGCAAGGGTTTATGGCCGTGACCGAAAAGCTGCTCCAGCAGCGTGTGGCCGTGTTGGCCCATCCCTTTCGCTTTTTTGGGCGCCAGGAGATGGCCCCTCCCAGGCATCTTTTTGGCCCGGTGGCACAATTGCTCAAGACCTACGGCGCGGCCGCTGAGATCAACTTCCACACCAACGAGCCGGACCCGGACTTCTTCCGATGCTGTCTCGAGGAAGGCGTTCCCATTGCCCTGGGCAGCGACTCGCATGCCCTCTACGAGGTCGGAGTCTTCGCCCCGCATCTCGAGCTGCTTCGGCAGGCCGGAGCGGGCGACAAACTGGAGGACGTGCTCTTTTCGCGCTGAAGGCCGTTTCCCTTTTCGACTCGAATAGTATGTGAGACCAGGATGAAAAAGGACAGAGTAAGATTCCACGAAAAACCTGTTTCAACACCGAAGGACACCGAAGGATACCACATTTTCTGATGGGGACGTCTTCCAGAAATGGGCGCTACGACCTTCCCCACACGAAAAAAGTCCCACCTGAATTCAGGTGGGACTTGGAAGGGTAGGCCGGCCCTGGAGTGAAAGCTACTCCGAGGACACCAGAAACTGGAAGACAAACGGGGAGTTGGAAGTCCCCTGTCCATCGCTATTCATTCGATCAGCCAAACGAGCAATGATCGCCTTTTAATCCCTCTCGTCGCACATACCCCTTCCTTTCCAGGTCATCAAAAGTGGAAGTCCGAGAGCCCCATGACGCTGCCATCAGGGCTCCGCTCCATCTGCCATGACCTTACGTAGATTTTGGGTTGACTGGGCTTATTCAGATCGAGCATCAAAAAAAGATAGCCTTTGTCGGCATAGTTTTCCGAATAGTAATGCTGTGCTATTTGGATCCCATAGATGTTGTCTTCCCCGCCTATTTTCTTGACCGTATTCTCCTCAAAGTGGATATTCACAAACTCGTTGCGCGCGAACACCCTCTTGAGGTTGGCAATATATTCCTGTTTGGCCAATCGAACATACCGCACTTTGTCTCCCAACACCTGATACATGCCGTCAATGGGTTCCGCCTCTTTGAGGACATGTCCCACGATGATCAACGCATTCTCCGCAAAGATGGATTCGATGTAATCTATGCGCTCCAGGCAATAGGCCGTCTTGTAATGCTCCATGGACTCAATGAGTTGGTACTTATGCTTTGAGGAGCCAAACCGATCGCTTTTGCCCAGAATATCGCCGATGGCCCGATCGCTCAACGCAAAGCAAAGCGCATCAATCTTCCTGTCTTTATCAAAGATAAATACGACCTTCTCCACAAAGGTACGGTCATTGTTCGGAAAGGAAAACGTCATCGGAACGGAGCGCACCATCACCCCATCCTCCAGTTCGGCGGTTTGGAGCGCAAGGTGACCGCCAATCACCGCTGCTTTGCCGTATCGGATCAGCCGCTGGAACATCTCGTATCCGTCCGGGGTAAAGCACGAGCGTATGTCGGAAAAATCCTTCTGAGCGATCGCCTGAACGACCGAGCGCACCATGTCTTCGCACGCTTTGGCTCGGGGATCGGAAAGGGGCACTATGGGGGCCGCATCTGTCTGCGCCGTCCCATTCGGGACCATGGGAATCTCAAATTCGGCCTGAGCAAAAAACGGCGTATCCGTATCCTCAAGCACTTGCTTCAATTCGAGATCCACTTTGCTTTTGTTCTCGTATGAGTATTCCACCCGCACTCTCAGCTTGTCCAGGGATCGCCCCGCCTCTCCGAAAAACTCCGCTACCCCAAGCCCGTCCTTGGCGCTCATCAATCCGGTCCACGTATCTCCGACCCAATAGATGTAGTCCAGGTTCTGCACGGGTTGATCCTGCCAGGAGATGTCCAGAATCGCCGTCTTTTTCTGTTGATCCGAGCTCAGCGTGACCTCCCTGACCGAGATGCGAAGGAGGGAGAATACCCGATTGATCCGATCCGGCAAGGTGGTCAGCAGAAGCCGCCTGCCCTGCTCGGGGAACTCAAATGCGATGCGGTTATAGTCGGGATGACTGCGCAGCAACACCAAAGCCCAGGTGTAGTATTTGAGTGCATCGGCAATGCGCAGCTCTTCTTCCGCGCAAAGGGCCGATCGGGTATAGTCTATGATCTTGCGCTCACGGTCGCGGAACAGCTGATCCAGATCGGTTTTGGCGAGGTAGCGCACCACCGTGACTTTTCCGCGCTTCTCGATCACCTTGCGCCGGGCCTGGTTGAGCGTGGTGTTGGAATAGGTGCTCAGCACCAGTTTGGCATATTTGGAGACATCGCCGTCCTCCTCCGAAACCATATTGACGAACTTGCTCTCCACCTGGACGGAGATCTGGCTGATCAGGTCATCGATGGCCAGCCTGTCCGCCTGTTTGAGATTGGAGCCTTCGCCCACTCCGCAGATATACGCCTCGGACGTCTGGATCTCTTTGAGGGTCTGTGCGTGCACCCCCACGACAAGGCCGCAGAGAAGCATCGGGATAAGCCCTATTTGTATCACGAGGACTCCTTTCTGAAGCACTGATGGCACTGATGACCCCACTGATTTCACCGATCCGTTGCGCGTCGCTTCGCTGTGTCCGATGTGCTATCCAGAAGAACGGAAGGGCTTCCGTTGCGCCACTCTTTGGCGTTCTTCCGCAATCCAGCGCCCAGAACCACTGAGCGCACTGATGGTACTGCTGATTTCACTGATCCGCCACGCCACGCCCC
>JAZDJA010000366.1:0-5923 GCA_043804415.1 Candidatus Latescibacterota bacterium
GCACAAGGTATCTTCCCCGGCCCCCCATATTGAATTATGGAAGTTACCTCCCTATTCTCCAGAGTTGAACCCTATTGAGCATCTCTGGCAGTGGGTACGGAATAATGTGACCCACAATGAATTCTTCGAGACTCTCCCCCCACCTGGATCAGGCGTTGACAGCCTGCATGAAAGATGAGGAAAAGCTAAAACAAGCCATCCTCTCTGTCTGTAATATGAACTAAGATCTTAGGAGGAGCGGTATACTTTCGGTTTATGATATGCATGGACAAAGGATCAAGACATTGGTATGTGGGCTTAACCACCCAGGTGTCTATTCAGTAGTGTGGGACGGGACCGATGAAAAAGGTGTTGGAGTCGCCAGCGGATTATACCTCTATCGGCTTCAGATAGATCATCTCAACGCTGTGAGAAAAATGGTTCTGTCAAAATAAGGGCAAAGGGAACGGGTTCGCCAAACGAGATTCCCGTTAATCACAAGGAGGTAGGATAGTATGAACAAATTGCAGATCGTTCTACGCCAGCCGGAAGAACCCTTGGTGGTCTTCACGGCTGAGGAATTGCAGCGCTATGTCCGCCGGTTGTTTGGCTTCCATCCCCCGATTATTCGCGGCCAGAGCGGGGGCGACGGGGCCACAAGCATCCTGCTCGGCGGGGATCCCGACGAGTCGTCATCCGAACAGGGGTACGTGATTCGCCCGGTTACGCACCGTGGCAAACCCGCGCTTTTGGCTACCGGGGGATCGGCGCGCGCCACGATGTGGGCAGCCTATGAGATTGTGGCCAACTGGGGCGTGCATTTTCTGGTGCAGGGGGATGTGTTCCCGGAGGATGCGGGCCCGTTCCATCTGCCCGAACTGGATTTGAGGCGGGAGCCTGTGTTTCCGTGTCGCGAGTTTCGCGTGCTCAACGACATCACGAATACCACGGCATACTGGAGTTTGGACGAGCACAAAAACCTGTTTGATCAGCTCGCCAAGTTGCGGTTTACCGGCATCCTGATGTCCACCTATCCGCACCAGCCATGGGCGCACTATGCGTTTCGGGGAATCGAGCGGGACCGGGGGGATCTGTGTTATGGATGGAAACACCGCATCCACGAAGGCACGGTGGGCCGCGAATTGTTCGGCAAGTGGGAGGTGCACACCAACCCGGACTTTCAGGGCGCAAATACCTACGAAGAGCGTCTGGCCTGCGGTCAGCGGTTGATGCGCGGAATCATCGACGCCGCACGCAACCGGGGTCTGGAAGCGACTTACGGCCATCACCTCTCGGATCTGCCGGACGAGTTTATCCAGAAGCTCCCGGAGCTTTCGGTAGCCGCCGGGGTGAAACTGCCGGATGAGACGGTTTCTCAGTCACATTTTTCCCGCCACGGATTGTCTGCCATGGCGGGCAACCCGGAGACGCTCCGCTATTGTACTCCCATCAACCCGGTGTTCGTGGACCTGGTGGAGACCGCGCTTGTGGCGCACATCCAGGCTTATCCGGATGTGGAACGGTATAGCCTCGGAGAATCGGAGTTTCCTCCGGGCGGCGCGGGCGTGATTGCGTGCTGGGAGGAGTTGGACAAAAAGTTTCAGCTGGAGGAGAAGTTTCCGCTGGCGGAGATCCTGGAGAGGGCGCGCAAACAGTTCTTCTATGCCGAGGGACGGGCACTGGCTCAGGCTCAGGGAGCCATTCAGACCCTGCGTTTTCTCGACATCCTGATCAATGAGCGCAAGGTGCTCCAATATGCCCAGAATCCGCGGGCGAAGATCCGCGGCACGTTTTTCAGTGAGCACATTCAGCCACTGGTGGAGTATGTGCTGCCCAAGGATACCTTTGAGTTTATGGCCATCGTGGACTACCTGCCCTCCCGCGTGGCCGATCGTATGGACACGCTGGAGTTTGTCAAACGGGGCAACACCAACGTGGTGATGATCACCACCATCGAGGACGACAACGTGGGCTTTCTGCCCCAGTTGGTCACCCAATCTCTGCACAGGACCATGGGCAAGATGCGTGAATTTGGCGTGCATGGCTTTCTCTTCCGCCAGTTCGACATTGCCCAGCACGAACCGGCGATGGCCTACATGATCGAGTCCGCCTGGGATGCGGCGCTTACGCCGGAGGACAGCTATCTCCGCTATGCGTTGGGTGTGGCCGGGAAGGACGCGGTGGAGGACCTGGTGGCCGCGCTTCATGGCGTCGAGGAGCTGACGGAGACATCCAACACGATGATGGGCGTGGGCTTTATGTGGCCTTCGCTGTACCGGGGATACTGGAAAGCGGGGACCCGGCCCGATCCTGCGTGGCAGGATTATTTGGGCCAATTGGCTCCCGTAGAGAAACTACTGCGGGCGGTGCTCGGGAAATCTGCTCCAAGAGGCCGGAGGCTGATAGGAAACTATCTGAGTTTTGTCGTGTTCGCCCGCGAGTTTGTGACTGCGATGGACATCCTTCGCCAGGCACGCGCGGCCTACGACGAGGCGCAGGAAAGAAGGAAAACGGTGGACGATTTCGTGTATCATCCGCTCATCTGCCGGGCGTCGGATCTTCTGTACGAGGCACTGGCCGCCTCCGAAATCGCCCTGAAGACCTGGGCGTCGCTCGTGGCCGATCCCACAGATCTGGGCTCCCTGGCCGGACTTAACGCATACGGTCACGACTGGCTGCGGGGCAAGTGCACGGAAATCTACTGGGAGAGTCAGCAGTATGGGGCGATGGTGGACTGATCAGTGGTGTTGGTGGTGAGGCGTGTAAGTGCTGTAACAGGTTCACATTGATTTGGTCGCATCGGCGCGGACAAGTTCTCGGAGGCTGCCAACCCTTCTCCGTGAGGTTCAGAGCAAACGCTCTCAAGAAATCTGCGGTTATCGAGCACTTTTCTCTTGACTGATCATTTCCAACGTGTTATATTCAGTTCAAGTGGTTTCTCCCGAGGAGTCTGTCCGTGATTTCTACTGCTAGTCAGTCGGAGCAGAGACGGGGAGAAGAGGAAAAAGAGGGTAGAGAAGGCTTGCATGGGAGACACGCTGTAGGTTCTTGTTACGGTACCATAATGGGGGTGGGACGATGATTGCTCTAAGTGCCTATCAGCCTGAGATAGGAGAGTTGTGCCGATCGCTCGCTGTAAGACGCTTGGATCTCGTGGGGTCGGCTGCTCGCGACGACTTTCGGTCAGAGTCAAGCGATATTGACGTCTTGATCGAGTTTGAAGGGGATCAGGCCCTCTTTGACAGGTATTTCGATTTGAAGCATGGACTAGAGCGGGTCTTCGGTAGGAAGGTGGACGTCATTCAAAATGGAGCGATCAGGAACCCCTATCTGCGTGAATCCATTGAGCACGACAGGATCGTGATCTATGAAGCATGATATCAAGGTTTGTTTGTACGACATCGAGGAAGCCATCGGTTACATCCTGGAATTCACGGCAGGGATGTCGCTGGAGGAATACTGCGGCAATGCACTCGTCAAGGCTGCGGTCGAGCGAAAATCTGCCATCATTGGCGAAGCGCTCGTTCGGCTGAGACGGGAGCAGCCAGAGCTCCTGGAAAGCCTCTCAGAATCAGAGAAGATCATTGGCTTCAGGAATGTGCTTGTTCATGGGTATGACATGATTGAGGACGCTACCGTTTGGTCTGCCATCACGAGTAGCTTGCCCATTCTGCTCGAAGAAGTGCAGTCTTTGCTGAGCGCCTGAACCATCGCTGGAGTGGACACTGCGTGCCTGCTCAACGGGGCTGCGGGCGCGAGCGGTGTTGGATGATGAGGGGATTTGAGATCCTCATGTTCAAACTATGAATGAACATGAATAACCACGAATACGGACATTATTAGGAAAGCATTTGTGTTCATTCGGGTGTATTCGTGGTTTATTCACCTTGCTCAAACGAAATCGCCAGTTCTCGCCTGCGTCGATTTGATCCCATCTGCGCAGACAACCTGGCAAAGGCTGCCGCCCCTTTCGGCAGGTTCAGGGCAAACACTCTCAAAGAAATCTGCCGTTTTTCTGGGACTATGGTCTTGACAAATCATGTTCCATGCCTTATATTTCTTCCGGATAGTTTTTCCTCAGGAATGTATCCATGATTTCTGTTGCTGGTTAGTTGGAGCGGGGGCGGGAATGGGGAAAATGGGGGAGAGAGTGTGTACCTTGGACAAGAAAAAGTTGTTTCCAGCGCGCGAGACTGGCATTATGCTGGCTGCGGATGTGCCCGAGCTTGATGACCTTACCAGATTGGTCGAGTTGGCCGTGGACGTTCCCGGCGTTGTTGCTGTAAAGGTTGGCTTCTCCCTCGCTCTCCGGTACGGACTAGGCTCAGTGGTCAATGCCGTTAGAGGTGTTTCGTCACTCGCTGTCATCTACGACCACCAAAAGGCAGCAACCGATATTCCGGCAATGGGCGACCCTTTTGCGGCACTCTGCCAGGAGGCCGGGGTTGATGGCGTCATTCTTTTTCCTCAGGCTGGCCCGAAGACCCTTGAAAGCTTCGTGTCTGCTGCTTTCGACTACGATTTAGTGCCCATCGTGGGCGTGGTGATGACTCATCCGGCCTACCTCCAATCCGAGGGTGGTTACGTCTCGGACGATGCCCCGGATTCGATCTACAGGACTGCTATCGGGCTAGGCGTTGAGGATTTCGTTCTGCCCGGGAATAAAACGGATTTTGTTGCGCGGTTCGCGTCCCATCTCAACCAAGCGGGGAAGCCGGCTACGATTTTGATGCCAGGTATCGGCTCTCAGGGGGGAGATGTTGTATCTGCCCTTCAGGCGGCAGCGCCGCATCGTCGGTTTGCGATTGTCGGATCTGCCATTTACAAGGCCTCTGATCCCCAGGCAGCCATGCGGACATTGGCTAAAGAGGCAGGGCTATGACGAAGACCATCGAAGAATTTGAACTTCAGCTAGGACGGCTTATAGCTCTCCAGCTTTGGGAACTGGGAGCGATAGAAGTAAACCTCGCTGAACCGTTCCGGCTTGTGTCGGGTAACTACAGCCCGCTCTACATCAATTGTCGACGGCTCATATCCGCGCCAGCTTTTGTCGATCTGTTCTCAGCAAGCGCTCGAATCATCTGCGATCGACGCGGGGTCACGTTTGACGTGATCGCGGGGGGAGAGACTGCGGGCATCCCCTTTGCCGCGTTCTTAGCTCGAGCCTTTGCGCGCCCACTGGTCTATGTCCGTAAGAAAGCGAAGTCGCATGGGATAGCTTCCCGGATTGAAGGGACGATACGGCCGGGAGATAAGGTTCTCTTAGTTGAAGATCTGATTACTGATGCTGGGAGCAAACTGAGTTTTATCGAGGCGATTCAAGAGTCTGGTGGTACGGTTGAGGACGTGCTCGTTGTCTTTGACCGTTTGCAGGGCGGAAGGGAGGCGCTCCACCGACACGGGATAAGGCTCCATTCGATAGCCGACATTGACACTGCTCTTGCTGTAGCCGAAGAGATCGCGATGCTATCCCACGATGTCCTAGCTTCGATTCGCGAGTATCTGGCTAACCCAGCCGCCTGGCATCAGGATCGTGGACTGCCATATTGTAACTAGAGCCTTAGGAGTACAGTCATGAACGACATCATCAGCTATCCGGACTTTGTTGGCAGTACTGATCGGGATAAGATCGAGCAAGCGTTTGTTCATATTTCTAAATCTTTGATTACATACGATGCAGAGTTCCTGTTCGGCGCAGGTATGTCGCGTGATAGTGACGCTCCGCCTGAAAAGCAAATGCCCCTCGGGATGGATGTAGCCATAAGACTCCTTGGCTGCTTTTTCCCGCCGGATGGAAGTAATCCTCCAAGCAAGCAACGCCTAAGGGAACTTGCTGGAGAGTATCCTTTTGAGGCTATTGCTGAAGGCGCTGAAGAGGCGCTCGAAATACGACCCAGACTCACATCTGTGTTGAGAGACATCCTTTGTGACGAGGCATTTGAAG
>JAZDJA010000367.1:0-14504 GCA_043804415.1 Candidatus Latescibacterota bacterium
TCATCCCCATGCGGGCACTGGCTTTGGGATCTCCCAGGCGCTTTCCCACACACTGGATGAGAGCGGCCGTTTTGACTACAGGGAGCACAACGACCGGTATTGTGAACTGTTCCAGTTTGCTTACAACGGCGAAACGTTCACCATCACCCACAAAAAGCGAGTCCACCTCGAAACGCTCTTCTCAGAGCGCGCGTTTTCCGGGCTGGCACTCTCCAACGCGATTCCGAATGGGGAGGATCTGCTTTTTTGCATGACCGCAAAAGGGGACCCAACCGCGATGGACGGGGTTGCGCGCTGGCGAAGGGGGACACGCGGCTGGCGTCCGATTTCGTTTGCTCCCGTGACGGATAAAAGACTAGGAGACCTCGGAGCGTGGGTGTGTGGCGGCGAGGCGAGCATGATCCGGGATGCGAACGGGAGTCTGCTTTTCTCCGCACGCAGCAGCGGAGCGGCCAATTTCGATGCAGCCGTATGGCGCTCCGCCGACGGCGGGGAGACGTGGAAGCAGGTGATTTACCGAAAAGACTGCCGGTCCCGGTCTCCCGTTTCCATCAATCAGGCCGCGGATGGCACCCCATTTGTGGCTGCCAATCTCCCCCCACTGGAGCGCACGCGCGAGGTGCTCTGCTACTGGCCGCTCAATGAGACCCGAACGGACTTTGAGGAATGCCGGATCGCACGGGATCTGCCCTCCGAATTTGGCCCGGCCCCGAGCGGCTCCTGGTGGCGGATCGACCATCCCACTTCGGTCATTGTGCAGCTTTCGGACGGCGCGTGGCACAGCCTGTTGGCCTATCGCATTGTGGATAACGGAGAGATCGAGAGCGATGCGGACCCGCCGCCGCAGACAGGGTGCTATGTGGAGGAGGTATTTTCCTGCGGGGAAGCGATCCCGGCGTGGCGATTCTAGAGCAAGATGCCTGCAGAGATGCATGCACCTGAGGGAGGAAAGGAATCCATGGACGTGACACCAGAGAAGGTGGACTTCTTTGTCGCTCCGGATGGCCGCGATGATTGGTCCGGAAAGCGGCCTGCTGCCGACCAGAACGGAACGGACGGGCCTTTTGCGTCCCTTTCACGTGCGCAGCAGGCAGTGCGTGCACGCAAGCGAGACGACCCCGATCGCGCCCAACCGATCCTTGTCCAGATTCGAGGCGGGAGGTATCCCCTCGACGCCCCCTTGCGTTTTGAGCCTGAGGACTCCGGCACCGCGCAAGCCCCGGTGATCTACCGGACATTCCCCGGCGAAGAACCGGTTCTCAGCGGGGGCGTTCGCATCACGGGATGGCGGGAGACGGAAACGGGATGGTGGCAGGCCCATCTGCCCGAGGTCGAAAACGGGCACTGGAATTTCACCCAGTTGTTTGCGGAGGACCAACGGCGCTATCGCACCCGACTTCCCAAGGAGGGATATGCCTTTATCGCAGAGGAAATACCGCCCACCCCGGATTCCGAGGGCAAAGGGTTTGACCGCTTCGGCTTTCATGATGGAGACCTGCGCAGCGACTGGCACAACCTTTCCGATGTGGAAGCGCTCTGTTTCCATATCTGGGAGATGTCCAGAATGCGGCTGGCCCACGTGGATGAGGAAAAGCGCATAGCCACCCTGACCGGTCCCACATGCCGCCCTGAGTACTATGCGGCGCTTTTCAAGGGCAATCGCTTTTTGATCGAAAACGTGTGGGAAGCGCTGGAAACCCCGGGACAATGGTATCTGGATCGGGCAAGCGGCATACTGACCTACATCCCCATGCCCGGGGAGTCGATTGAGACAGCGTGTGTCATCGCGCCCCGCGTGGAACAGCTGCTGTTGCTCGAGGGAAAGGTGAAGAATCGAGACTGGGTGCAGCACCTTCACTTTGAGGGGATTACCTTCGCGCACGCCAACTGGACGACACCGGCAGGCGGGCATTCCTGTCCCCAGGCCGAACATGCGCTGGGAGCAGCCCTGTATGCCAAAGGCGCACGCCATTGTTCCTTCATAGGTTGCACCATCAAGCATGTGGGGCAATACGCGCTGGAGTGGGCCGAAGGATGCCGGGGTAATCTTGTCGAGCGCTGCACCTTGACCGATCTGGGTGGCGGCGGGATAAGACTTGGCGCCAGTTGTCAACCCGAGGATCCCTCCGATGGCCCCGACGAGGAGGCGGTCTCCGGACATCAGACGATTCGCGACTGTTTGATCGCGCATGCCGGACGACTGCATCCCGGCGCGATCGGTGTCTGGATCGGGCACTCCCCGTATAATCGCATTGAGCATAATGAGATCTCCGATCTTTACTACACCGGGATCTCCGCCGGATGGGTGTGGGGATATCAGGAAAGCAAGGCACACCACAATATTTTCGCTTACAACCATATCCACCATCTGGGCCAGCGTGTCCTAAGCGACATGGGCGCGGTCTACCTGTTGGGCGTATCGCCCGGGGTCGTTTTTCACTGCAACCTCATCCATGATGTGGACGCCTTCGATTACGGGGGCTGGGGTATTTATTTCGATCAGGGCACCAGTGACGTAATTGCCACGGACAATATCGTCTTCCGGTGCAATGGCCAGAGCTTTCATCAACACTATGGCCGGGACAACTATGTGGTCAACAATATTTTCGCCTATGGGGGCCGGTCACAGATCGAGCGCACCCGACTGGAGGACCATTGCTCTTTTATTTTTGAGCGCAACATCGTGCTGTGGAAAAATGACGCGCCCTTGTTGGGGAAGAACATGGCTGCCCCCGAGCACCTGGGAAAAGGGCTCCGGATGGACACCAACCTCTACTACAACGCAGGGGGCCATCCGATAACCTTCGGCGCAGAAACGCTGGATCAGTGGCAGCAGCGGGGATGCGACCGACACGCCCTGATCGCAGACCCGCTCTTCATCGATCCGGAAGGGGGCGACTTCGGCCTGAAATCGGGCTCCCCCGCCCAGCGGATCGGGTTTCAACCCATCGATGCAAGGCAAATGGGGAGGTTGACGCGCACCAGTCGTAATGCGACCGAACCCCCTGAGATCCCTGCGTTTCCAACGAAATTGACCATCGATACCGTTCGGGAAAAGATGGAGAAGGGATTTGACGCCGCGGGAGTCGCAACCTGACCCAGAGGGGAGGACTATGGAAATCACATCGGACTGGCACATCCACACTCAGAACTCGTGCGATAGCGCATGTATGACGATTCAGGAGTTGATCACCCGAGCGGAGGAAGAGGGGATGGCGGATTTCGGGATCTCCGATCACATCCACACGCCCTATAACCTGCCGGATCTGACCGCATCCCGGAAGGAATGGGAGGCGTGCACGCCTGGGGACCATTTTCACTTTGGGGTGGAGGTCAGCTGTGTTTCTCGATGGGAGATCGAACAGATCGCAGCCGGAAAACACGATACCCCCAAATACGGCGTGCGCCAAGGCGGGCCTGTCAATGGACCGCTCGCCATTGGGCTGACTTCGGAGGAACTGGAAACGCACGGAGTAGAATATGTGATTGGCGGCGCACACTGGCCGATGTATGTCCCGATGGAACGGGAGGCGGTCATCCGTGACTATCACCGGCAGAACATGTTTTTGGCGACCCATCCGCTGGTGGACATCGTCGCGCACCCGTGGTGGTGGATGGGACACTGGCAAAATGGCGATGGGTCCTATACCACCGGGCCCTTGCTGGATGATTTTGGGCAGATTCCGCAGTCCATGCACCAAGAGTTTGCAGCCGCTGTCAGAGAAAATGGTACGGTGGTTGAGATCAACCTGGATGCCATGCTCTTGAGCCAATGCTATCCCGAACTCTTCAAAAGGCAATACACCGAGTACCTCAAAACACTCGAGTCTGCGGGGGTCTCGCTCTCGATAGGTTCCGATTGCCACGGCGCGCATTACGAGTCCGATTTTGTAAAGGCTTCTGCTATGCTCGATGAAGTCGGCATCAACAAGGAGGCCCTGTGGCGCCTTGGACCGGGGCATCGGCCCAGACCGGGGAAAACCCTTGCCACGGAACAATCGATCCCTCCGATTTTCGGCGCGTGATCTTGATCCTCTGACAGCACATCAACACATTGTGCCCATCCTTTTCACCCAAACGGAGAACAACGCATGGAACAGATTCGCATCGGTGTGATCGGAGTGACCGGCCGGGGCGGCCTGGCCGCACACTGGCATCAGCCCAAGGGCAGGTCCGTCGTGGTAGCCGGGGCGGACATCTCGACGGACCTGCCCTGGAACATTTCAAGAAAGAGGTCAATGCAGAGGCCTTCGTGACGCAGGATTATCAACAGCTCCTCGCCCGGAAGGACGTGGACGCAGTGGCCATCACCAGCCCGGATTTTACGCATGAGGAATACGCCTGTGCGGCCTTTGAGGCGGGCAAGCATGTGTTTTGTGAAAAACCCATGGCCATCACCACCGAGGGCTGCGATCGTATGCTGGCAGCATGGAAGGCATCCGGCAAACAGTTTATGATCGGCTTTAACATGCGCTACATGAATATTTTCCGGGTGATGAAGGACATCGTGGACGCGGGGACGATCGGCGCGATCAAGGCGGTGTGGGTGCGGCATTTCGTGGGACACGGCGGTGAATGGTACTACCACGACTGGCACGGATCCGCACGCAATACAACCGGACTTTTGCTCCAGAAAGCCTCCCACGATATCGACATGATCCACTGGATTACAGGGCATTACGGAAAGCGCGTTTCGGGATTCGGGAGCCTCGACTACTATGGCGGCGATAAACCCGATGGCCTCGTGTGCAACGAGTGCGACGAACGCGACACATGCGTGGAATACCAATACGACGAGGCCAGAGCCAACCACATGAACCGGTGCGTGTTCCGCAAGGAGATCGACGTGGAGGACAACAGCACGATCCTCTTCGAGCTGGATAACGGGATCAAGGCCACCTATATGCAGTGTCACTATACGCCGGACTATTGCCGGAACTACACCTTCATCGGTACCGAAGGTCGGATGGAGAATCTGGACGACGGCAGCCAGATGATCGTAAAACTGCGCAATCGATCCCGGCGATGGGGAAACCTGGCTGATCGCACGTACGAGGTAAAACCCGCCACCGGAGGACACGGGGGCGCAGATCCGCTGATCGCGCGAGATTTTGTGGATATGATCGTGGACGGCAAAGAGCCGCTTGCCCCCCATTGGCGGGACGCATGAGCGTGGCCGTGGGTTGCGCGGGCACCCATTCGATCCGAAATGGAAGCTGCATGGTCGAAATCCCGCCTGTATAGGATGGGTGTTGTTCTGAGCAATTTCGAAAAGCACGGGTTGCAGCGATACTGGAGCAGCCCAAAGACGGATGCGAGTGGTGGGATGGCGCATCGGGAGAGCGACTCTTATCCGTCGCAGGTGTTGGTCCGCGCACGGTTTCTCTTGGGTTACTTGACACACGCCACACGACCGTTTTTGGGGAGAAAACCCATGCCTCTGGAGAGCCGTTTTGAGGAGCGTTACAAGGCAGGCGACGCCCCCTGGGATCTGGGCACGCCGGATGACAATCTGATCGACGTGATCGGGCAACAGCCGATCGGGCCGTGCAGGGCGCTGGATGTGGGTTGTGGCACAGGCGACAATGCCATTTGGCTTGCTCAACGGCGCTTCGTGGTGACGGGGTGTGATCTCTCCCCAACCGCTATCCGAAAAGCCATGGAAAAGGCCGCCCTGGCTCATATAACCTGTTCCTTTCTGGTGGCTGACTTCCTGAACACGAACATTCCCGGCGCGCCTTTTGGTTTTGTGTTCGATCGGGGCTGCCTGCATACTTTTGACACGGAGGAAGAACGCAGACAGTTCGCCGGAAACGTCGCTTCTCATCTGGAGCAAGGGGGCCTCTGGCTGACGCTCGCGGGCAATGCAGATGGGAAGGCCAGAGAGATGGGGCCCGCAGCAGCTGACAGCAAGAGATCTCACAGCTGCCGTGGAGCCCTGTTTCGAGATTATTTCGCTGGCTGCAGGCCATTTTTCCTCTCACGAGCCCGATCCGGCCGAAGCCTGGGTCTGTCTGATGCGAAAACGACTGGCCATTCCTTGATTTTTCAGGGAAGTCCAGGATGGCGGAGCCGCAGGTGGCTCTGTCCTGCGATGGTGCTCCGCTTGTGCTGCTCGGAAATGACAAGCATCACTCATGGCTATATGAACCCGAGGAGGCCCCACGATGAGCGACTCCAGACGCGCCGCACTTGGGAATGCCGTACCCGGGGATGCCGCACCCCAGGGCGGCATTGATCCCCTCCAAAATAGCAGATCCACCCACCCCACCCCCAATGCCCCATCCCAGCCAAAACCCGACTCAGGCAATCGCGGATGGTATTCCCGCGGCTATCTCCCCCATTTCGACTCGCCCCACGTCATCCAGCACATCACCTATCGATTGGCCGACTCCCTCCCGCACGCCGTGCTGCAGCAGATGCAGGCAGAAATACGGGCACTTCCTCTGGAGGAGGAACAGCGCAGGGCGCAGCTGCGCCGACTGATCGACACCTATCTGGACGCCGGCCATGGCAGTTCCGTGTTGCGGGATCCGGACATCGCAGCGTGCTTGGTGGATACATGGCACCGTTTCGATGGGGAGCGTTATCGACTGCTTGAGTGGGTGGTTATGCCCAATCACTGCCATGTCTTGATTGAGCCGTTTGAGGGCGTTCCGCTTGGGAAGATCGTGTTGTCTTGGAAGAATTATACGGCTCGGTTTATCAATGTGCAGAAAAACCGCACTGGGGTGCGGCGAACCCAGAGCCAACCACAGATGCAGCCCCAAACGCAATCCTGTGTATGGCAGCGGGAGTATTGGGATCGTTTCATCCGCGATCAGCGACACTTTGAGGCGGTCAGGGACTATATCCTGAAGAACCCAGTGAAGGCCGGCCTGGCCGCAAAACCCGAGGATTGGCCGTGGAGCAGCGCGAAAGATAGAGCTGCTGATAGCAGGACGAGAGGCGAATGAAAATCCGGCACTGAGGCTCGGCGATACTCGGAACGGCTACACCAAAGACGCACTGTTCGCGCAGTCGGCCATTGCCCGGCTGTTGGCACGCAATCGGAAATGGGCAGCACCCATCTACGAAAGTGACCACTGGCAACGAAGCGGCCGATGCGAGGCGAACTTCAGGGTTTTCTTCGCGATGCAACCATTTTCCCCTTGACAAGAGAAGGCGGATTTGCTATTCTCTGTAATTGCTTAACCGGTCTTCGTTCTTACTCTTAGCTGCCGGACGACAAGTCAGGGATGACCCACACGCACCTGCCGAGCCGAGAAGGACGGGAGGTCCGCAGTCCTTTGGAGCGGGCGCTCTCCGGAATCCTATGAAGGCGTGGCGCGAGAAACTGGGCAGCAAAGGAGGCCATATTCAGCCTGCTGCATTATTTGCAGCATCTGAAACGGAGATCTTGGCACTTGGGTGCTCACGCGGCAGCTGGGGGAAAAGGCACACTGGTTTGGGCCTGCAAAACGGGCAACATTCGCCTTGTTCATTGGGCACGCTAATATATTTCCGGCAGCAAAGTATTCGAGACAACAATGAGAATACCTCTCAACGCGCGAAAACTGGAACGCAGGATTCCGTTATCGCTGCCGCGCAAATATCTCCCGTTTATCTGTGTGGACAGGGGTGTCTCGCCAACCGAGGAAGGTTCTCTTCGTCTATCCGAGCTTGGTGAAACGCACATTGCTGTGGTCCCGATTTGCCGGATATGAGTTGTGATAGGGAGCCGAACAGGGGGCTTCAGCGGATGGCAAGTCCGCTTCGGCCTATTGGATTCACGTTTTGTAGATTCTTGCGTTGCATTCGGGGTTGGACACCGAAATGAGAAAATAGGAACTGAATATGAAACTGAAATCCTGTTTCACTCTCATTGCCGTATTTCTCTTCGTCAATACTGGAACCGCGATGGCTCAGGTAATGATTAACGAGCTTGTCGCCAGTAACACGAAGGGCATAACGGATGAGGATGGTGACTATGAAGATTGGATTGAGCTCTATAATGCCGGTACCTCAACAGTGGACCTGAACGGCTATGGATTATCCGATGAGGCGTCACTGGAAAATAAATGGATCTTTCCGGGCGTCCCTATTGAACCCCAAGGTTTCTTGCTCGTCTACGCCTCGGGCAAAAATCGAAGAAATCTGGCCAACCACAGGGAAACGATTATTCCTCAGGGCGATAATTGGAGATATCGGCTGGGGCTTTCAGAGCCGCCAAGTGGCTGGCGAATGATCGAGTTTGATGATTCTGCCTGGAAGGAAGGGCCAAGCGGCTTTGGATATGGGGATGGTGATGACGCGACCGTGATTCCCCTTGGAACGATCTCCACGTATATCAGAAAAACGTTCACCATCGATGACGTCAATGAAATTACCCATTTGCTTTTGTATGTGGATTACGATGATGCTTTTGTCGCGTACCTGAACGACACGGAAATCGCCAGGGCCAATGTTGGCGTGCCAGGGGATCACCCGGCATACGACCAGACCTCAATAACCGATCATGAGGCTCTAGTCTATCAGGGAGGATCGCCGGAATTATCCGCAATGGAGAATATCCAATCGATTTTACTGCCCGGTGAGAATGTACTGGCGATCCAGGTTCATAACACAAGTCCATCCTCCTCGGACCTTACTCTCATTCCTTTCCTCACTCTGGGCATGAAGAATCCTTCCACAGAGACTCCAGGGGAAGCCCCGGCCCTATTACCGAATTCGCTCTCCAGGCTGCACACGAATTTCCGTCTCGCTCGCGATGGAGAATTTATAGGGCTTTGCGCACCGAGTGGCGCAGTGATTGACTCGGTTGTCTTTGGCGAACAACCACCCGACACCTCTTTCGGCCGCCAACCCGATGGTGGAGACAGCTGGTATTACTTCGTAGAACCGACACCGAATGCTCCCAACAACACAGGAGGAGTTGCCGGATTTGCCGAATCACCAGACTTCTCCCCTGGCGCGGGATTCTATAATGGCGCGCTTATTCTCACACTGACCCCCTCATCCCCCAGTGCAACTGTTTATTATACTCGGGATGGCAGCGATCCGACCGAGTCATCTGCCAAATATTCCTCTCCAATAGTGGTAGATACAACGACCGTTATAAGGGCCAGAGCACTTGGGAATGACCTTTTGCCGAGTTCCATCATCACGCAGACCTATCTCATCAATGAATCGTTTAGTCTTCCGGTTATCTCATTGGCCACAGATCCTCCCAACCTCTGGGATAATGATATAGGTATCTATGCCTATGGGAATGATTATCATCCAGAATTTCCTTACGTTGGGGCAAACTTTTGGCAGGATTGGGAGCGACCCGTACATATTGAGTATTTCGAAACCGATGGCGCTGTCGGGTTCAGTTTGGATGGAGGAGTAAAGATCCATGGTAATTGGATGAAAGCCCAGCCTCAAAAATCACTGCGCATATACGCCAGAGAGCGGTATGGGACAAAAGAAATAAATTACAAAATTTTCGATGATAAACCCATTGATGAGTTCAAGGTGATCCTGCTTCGTAACTCAGGCAACGATTGGATCCAGACCCATTTCAGAGATGCTTTAATGCACAACTTGATCAAAGATGCCGATGTGGACAGGATGGCGTATAAGCCCGCTATCGTTTTCTTGAACGGCCAGTACTGGGGCATTCATAATATCAGAGAACGGCAGGATAAGCACTATCTTCAATCAAACCGGGGCATAGATCCAGAGAACGTAGATATTTTGGAAAATCAAGGCGATGTCCTCGAAGGGGATGCTGTCCACTACAACTCGATGATAGATTATATTGAGACTCACCCTATGCGCCTTGATGCGAATTTTGAGCATGTCCAAACCTTAATGGATACGGACAACTTTATGGATTACCACATTTTTCAGATATATTATGCCAACATCGACTGGCCGGGCAACAATATCAAGTATTGGCGACCCAGGACGCCGGATGGCAGGTGGAAGTGGCTCCTGTATGATACGGATGACGCTTTTGGATTGCGTGAGTCAGTGAGCCACAATACGCTTGCTTTCGCAACCTTAACTGGTGGACCTGCATGGCCTAATCCGCCCTGGTCAACTCTCATATTGCGAAAACTCCTCGAAAATAGGGGCTTCAAGACTCACTTCATAAACCGCTTCGCAGACCTTATGAACTCAACTTTCCTGGCTGAGAAAGTGAAAAGCAGGATCGATCAGATGAAAGCTGCCCTGGAAGCGGACATGCCGGAACATATGAACAAGTGGGGAGGTTCCACGAGCGGGTGGAACAAGTGGGGAGGTTCCATGAGCGAGTGGAACAATCATATAGATGTGTTGAAAGATTTCGCTGAGAGGAGAGTGGCTTATGTCAGGAGTCATATCATTGACAAATTCACATTGCGTGGTGAAGCACGCGTAATCTTGAGGATTTTCCCTCAAGGCGCAGGCAAGGTTCGGATAAATACGCTGACGGTCGATTCTTTCCCGTGGTCCGGTACGTACTTTGAAGGGATACCCATCGAGTTGACCGCGATCCCCAAGCCAGGTTACGTCTTCAGCGGGTGGGCCAACCCGTCTTTGCCTGATACTTCCTCTGTTGCGGTGAATCTTACGGGAATCTACAGCAACATAGCCATTTTCGAAGTAGACTCCGACCTTTCCGGGAATCCAATTGTTATTAACGAACTCATGGCATCCAATAACAATGCCCTGGCCGATGAAGCCGGAGAATACGACGATTGGATTGAGCTTTACAACGCGGGCGACAAGGTGATAAATCTCGGCGGGATGTACCTCTCCGACAATCTGAACAATCCAACCCAGTGGCAGATTCCAGACACCGCGATCGCCCCCGGCGGATTCCTCCTCCTGTGGGCAGATGGGGATGAAGATCAAGGCCCCCTGCATACCAGCTTCGGACTGAATCAAGGCGGCGAGCAACTTGGTCTCTTCGATACGGATGCTATGGCTAACCTACCCATCGATACGCTGACCTTCGGCCCTCAGACCACGAATCTGTCCTATGGTCGTTCGCCGGATGGCGGCAGCGAATGGGGAACCTTTGATGCCGCAACCCCAGGGCAGTCGAACAGCGATACCTCAGTGGAGATTGCTGCAAATGAAGCCGCGCAGGAAATCCCCACTCGTTTTGCCCTCAGCCAAAACTTTCCCAATCCATTTAATTCCAGCACGGCAATTCGTTACTCCCTGGCGAGCAGAACCCCTCTTCGTACCACCTTGAAGATCCACGATCTTCTGGGACGGGAAGTGCGGACTCTGGTGGATCGAAAGCAGTCCGCCGGTGTGTATGAGGTAGTCTGGGATGGGAGAGATGCCGCTGGGAAAGAGGTGTCCAGCGGGGTCTACGCATACAGAATGAGGGCAGGTGGGGTTGGAGGGATGAGGAAACTATTACTCTTGCGATAGAAACTACTGCTTCTCCTGATTCATCTCGGGCTGAACTACGGAGTGCGAAATCTTCTGATTTCACATGGGATTACAGGAGTCATCGCCTGGGGAAATTGTCCTCTTTGGAGAAACGCCATTTGTATGTGGCTTACCATGCACAGTCAGATAAATACATTCTCCTCTGAGGCTCTTGGGGAAGTCTGAAAAAACGAATTGGCTCCGCTTCGTTCACCTTGGTAAAATAGTTTTATTATCGTCAGGCCCCTAGGCAATCTGATCGCACAAATCCATCGCAGCACTTTGGTGGAACAGACCTTCCTGTCTGTTCAATTCTATGGTCATCCAAGACAGACAAGAAGGTCTGACCAACGAACGCCTGCGAAATGACTGCTACTTCATGGCTATTGCAGGAGGCTCCCCTTTTGCGGTTTGCGGTACGCGCCATACCGGAGACCCTGTACCACAAACCATGCCAAAAAGGGAATCCACATTCCTGGCACTCACCCGTTGAAAGACATCTTCTAAGGGGTAGATGATGGTCCGGAAGCTCAAATATGTTCTGATCGTGACTGGGGCTTTGCTTGGCTTGCTCATCCTGGCAAGGGTTACCAGGTGGCAATATACGATCAGAGGGCCTTGTCGTCTTGTGGCTCAGAAGGAATGGTCGCTGATTCAGGTTGAATCGGACAAATTGCTGTCTCGGCTCGTCACCAACAGCCCCTACATGAGGACCGATTTTTATCTGCGGCAATTCGATCGTCCGGATTTCGTCCGGTTCTCCCTTACACCCAAAATTCAGGAGGGAGCGCTTGTTCGGCAGGGGGAAGTGATCGGCACGCTGGGCTCGTTGGACAATGAATCGCAATGGGCGCGGTTACAGGCTGAACTGGATCGGAGCAGAGCCAATCTGAGGCTTCTTCTTGGCGGTGAGAAAGCCGAGGTTCAGGACGAAGCCCGGCGAGCACTCGACTACGCCAAGGCCCAGCGCGACGTCTTCGAACCTACCTTGAGGCGCAGCCAGCAATTGTACGAAAAGCAGTTGATCAGCCCGGACGAAATGGAGCGGGCGGAGGCCACTTCCCGCCTCTTGGAACTTAAGATCCTGGTGGCAGACGCACGGCTCAAAACCGCTCAGTCCAGAGCAACACCGGAAGAAATTGATGTGGCTAAGGCAGGGATCCTGTCCGTCAAGAGGCAGATGGAAGCGGCCCAGGCTAAACTCAATGCCGGACAAATAAGCGTTCCCATAGAGGGGCTGATCACAAGTCCCTACTCCGGCGACACCCTCTGTACAGTGATCAAGGTGGACACGCTGATTGCTCAAATTCCAGTGGACGAGAGGCAGATTCATTACTTGAGAATCGGAAGTGCTGCGCAAGTGAATGTGTCGGGGCTTGGCTCTCGCCCCTTTGTTGGCCAGATTGTTTCCATCGGACAAAGCGCACAACCCATCCATGGAAGAGCGATGTTCATCGTGACCGGAAGCATCGCCAATCCCGATCTACAGATGCGGCCAGGGATGACGGGATTTGCCAGGATATACTGCGATAAAGTTTCTTGGCCAACGCTCCTGAAAAGATGGTGGAGGGCTTCCTTGGGAACCAGGCTCATCGCTTGGTGACTGATCTCCTGTTGAAACGCCCACCACAAACAACCATGATAATCTCCTGAGACGAATCCCCCATGCTTTCCCCTTTTGATCTGGAGCGGCACGAAATAAAATACCTTGTCCCCAACGAATTTGCCGGGCAAATCCGGGAGTACCTCTCCCATTACATGGAACTGGACCCCTATGCTGTTGGCAGACCGGGGAACCAGTACACCGTTCGGAGTATCTACTTCGATACCCGCCGCTTCGATTCCTATTACAATAAGCTAGATGGATTAAAGATAAGAAAGAGGCTGCGACTCAGAACCTACAATGAGTTCAGGGAGGATACCGCGGCCTTTCTTGAAATCAAACGCCGATACGGTAATATCGTCGTGAAGGAACGGGCTATGCTTCCTCTTCCGGAAGTTGAGCCCTTCTTCGCCGACCATTCTGTGCCCGGCATCGGTGTTGAAAAATCACTTGACAGGAAACGGGTGATCGGAAAGTTTGCCTACAATTTGACAAAAGGGGACTTGAGACCCACGGCGTTGATCGCCTATGAGCGCGAGGCATTCGTGGGTCTGATGGATGACCAGGTGCGCGTAACAATAGATAGAAACGTGAGAAGTATCCTTTTCCCGGAACTGAATGAGTTGTTCCACGAGGACGATCTCAACACGCTTATAGATCGCCGATTCATTCTTGAGATCAAATTCGATGGCTATATGCCCAGGTGGCTTCGATACCTGGTCGCTACATTGAGCATTCGGGCCGAGTCCATCTCCAAATACTGTTTGGGCGTGGGGGCTTGGTTTGGTGATCAGAAACCGGGTTTCTTCAAAAGACACCTGGTTTCCATATCCACAAGGGAGTGACGTAAAATGTTTGATGACCTATTCGCTTTTCCCTCCATTTCGTTTTTCGACATTCTTTTGAATGTCGTCCTGGCATGCCTGCTGGGTTTTTTCGTCTCCGTCATCTATCGGCTGAGCTACAGGGGCTATGACTACTCTTCGTCTTTCGTGAATACGCTGATCATTCTGTCCATGGTTACCGCCATTGTCATTATGGTCATCGGCAACAATCTGGCACGCGCGTTTGGATTGGTGGGCGCCATGGGGATCATTCGATTTCGCACAGCCCTCAAAGATACCCGGGATATCGCCTTTGTATTCTTTGCTCTGGCCGCTGGAATGGCAGCCGGAGCGGGTAATCATATGATAGGGATCGTCGGCTCCATCGGTGTTGGGCTCACGGTTTTGGTGCTCTTTTTCACCAACTATGGTTCCGTGCGGAGAGAAGAACTGTTGCTGAGGTTTTTCATGGTTCCTGAGGACGGAGATGAAAACATCTATCGCAACGTCTTCGACGAATACCTGTCGGATCATACGTTGCTCAATGTGAAAACCGTTAGGCTCGGCCAATTCCTGGAGCTTTCTTTCCACGTGCGCCTGAAGAACCCCAAACTCAGCCAGACTTTCATCCGAGATTTGAGTGCTCTGGAAGGGTTGGAGAGAATCTCTCTGGTTTTTGG
>JAZDJA010000368.1:0-9396 GCA_043804415.1 Candidatus Latescibacterota bacterium
ACGCATCCACCTGTTCGCCGTGGTAACGGTCGAAAGTCAGCGCGCCCGTGGTGCTGGCTTCCACGAGATCAACCACGGCCTTCAGTTCCCGGCTGTCCATTTGCACGCGTGCGGGAAAGGGGGTCGTGCGCACCGGGGCGCTGCCGTCAATGGCTAATGGATTCATCTTTCCTTCCTTTGGGTAAGGGTGCTGATTTGCTGCAAGTTGAAACATAACGGTTCGAGTGACATGCATGCAGGACCCATCTTCTTCTTTGGGGGGAGAATATAATACATATCGGCGGGAAAATCAACCTCTCTTTTCGGGAATGCCCTGTGCCATCTGGCTCCCTGCCATAGAGACGCCCGGGAATGGGTTGAAAAACCGGAAAGCGCTCCAATCACGCAACGCAGCAACATTGGAGAGGAAAGATGCCCATCACCTGGGAACTGAGAGCCGAAGATCAGGAGTTTTTCGCGCGCGAGCTGGACGATTTCGTTCCGGATAAAGTCTACGACATGCATGCGCACCTGTGGCGCGAAAGCGATTGGGAGGGAAACCCCACCGAATACGTTCGGGTGGCCCCCTCGGAAATCACGCTGGAGATGTTCAGAGATCACCTGGAATGGATTCTGCCCGGTCGCGAGGTGCACGGTCTGCACTTTGCCCTGCCCGCGATGTTCCCGAACGATCCCAATCCCGTCAACGCTTGGGTGAGTCGGGAGATCCAAAAAGATCCGCTGGCCCGGGGCCAGTTCTACGTGCGTCCCACCGACGATCCCGAATGGGTGCGTGCGGAGGTAAAGCGGTTGGGACTGAGGGGATTCAAGCCCTTCGTGGGTTTTTTGGATCGCCCGGATCGCAACAACGCAGAGATCCCCGAATTCTTCCCGGAATGGATGGCGCGGATCGCGCACGAAGAGGGCTGGTCGGTCACTCTGCATATGCAGCGAGCCCGGAGTCTGGCGGATCCCTCCAACCAGCATTGGATCCGCACCTATTGCACCCGGTATCCCAAAATGGTGCTGATATTAGATCACGCGGCTCGGGGGTTCAATCCCTATCATTGCATCGAGGGGTTGCAGAAGCTGACTGGACTGCCCAACCTCTATGCTGATACGTCGGTGGTCTGCAATGTGCTCTCCATTATGGCTTGCCTGCGCTATCTGGGCACGGATCACGTCTTCTACGCGTCGGATTTCCTCTGTTCCCACCAGCGCGGCACGAACTTTCCGGTGGGGGATTCGTTTATCTGGCTGGAAGAGGATATGGCGGTCTGGGACAGCGTGCTGTACGGGAAAAAGCCGGTGCTCGTCGGGCTTGAAAACCTGCGGGCAGCCAAGGCCGCTTTTCACATGCTCAACCTGGGCGACAGCGAAATCGAGGCCTATTTCTGGGGAAATGCGGCGCGTGTGCTTGGATTGTAAGATAGAGGACCTATCGCGTTTCTGTAGCTTGCGGAGGCTCTTATAAAAGCTCAAGAAAGAGATTTCGCACCCCCTTGTTCCCCGTGGCAAGATGATTCTATTATGCTCGTGAGCCGAAGCAGTCTCAGCAAACGAAGTCTCCGTATGACGTTGGTGGAACAACCGCTCCTGTCTGCTCCTCGTTGTGACATCCAGGTCAGACAGGAATGTCTGACCCACTCACAGGGCGAAATAGCTCCGACTCCATGACTTCTGTAAGAGACCCTTGGAGAGGAGATGATTTCATGCCGTAGCCCGGAGGGGATGCTCCGAGGAGGGTCCGTTAATTTTCTCTCGGGGTTGCGGGACCGCTGTGGACAAGAACAAGGATGTGGGAGAATGAATGTCCAATAACCTTTTGGGGGAAGCAAAGACCCGCCTGCAAGGTCCGGTGGTGCCGATGACCACGCCGATCGGCGCAGACGGGGAGGTGGACTATGAAGGGCTGGCTCAGCTGACTCGTTTCTACGTCGGGGCGGGCATCCAGGCGCTCATCGCGGTGGGAACCACCGGATACTGCTATGCGCTGGACGAAGAGGAACACAAACGGGCGGTAGAGACCGTTGTGCAGGCCGCCGAGGGCCGGGCGTTTGTGATCGCAGGCGTTTCGCATTCCGGCACGAGGATGTCCAACCGGCTGGCGGATATCTGTGAAAAGGCGGGTGCCGATGCGCTCTTGATGACCCCGCCGTACTACCCTCATATGAATGCTCCGGAAGGAGTGTATCGGCATTACAAGTCCGTGGCCGAGAATCATTCCCTCGGAGTGATCGTATATAAGCTGTCCACCATGAAGGCGGAGGTGGACTTTTTCAAGCGGCTTTCCGAGGTCGAAAACATCGTCGGGATGAAGGATTCCAGCGGCGACTATAGCTTCGCCCGGGAATGCGACATCCAATTGGGAGACCGGTTTGTCATCGTCAGCGGCGGGAGCATGCGCTACTATCTGTGGCATTGGATGTGGAGCGCCCGGGCCTATGTGACGGGCATCGCCAACCTCGTTCCCCAGATTGAGCTGGACTTTTACGATCATCTTCAAAAAGGGGATCTGGACGCGGCCAAAAAGGTCGTGGTGGATTTGGAGCAGCCCTTTTTCGAGGTGATGGTCGAATACGGCTGGCACGAATGCCTGCACGCGGCGCTCAAGATTTTCGGGCTTCCTGCGGCGTGTTTGAGATTGCCGCTGGTGGAACCCCCGAAATCGCACGTGGAGAAGATGGAACGGCGATTTCTGGAACTTGGATTGTTGCAATAGCAGAGGAAGAATTGGGACGCGGATGACACGGATCGCACGGATGGCATCATGACTCTGTTGAAATTCGTGACGTCCGCATCGTGCCCCACACCTTTGATTTGTGCGGTAGAAGGGCGTGGGGGGATCGAGGTGTCCGCCCACATCCGCCCTTCGTATTCTGGGCTCGGAGCTGAGAGCTTTCGAGCCCATGCAGACTGTAACCATCCAGAAAGATTCGTATGAAACACGCAGAGGAGCTTGCATGAAAATGGTCTTACCCGTTCTACTGAGTCTGTTGGTCGGCATTGGCACGACCCCGTATGTGTTTGGACTGAAAAAGGCGTTCTCTGGGAACCCGTTTATCTATGTGGGGCTATGCAATCTTTTCGGTGGGATCGTACTGCTTGCCATCAGCTTCACCTATGGAGGCGTTGAGAAACAATATGTCATGAGAAACGCGCTGCCCATCGGGTTTAGCGTACTGGGCATCGTCATGGCAAACATCTGCAACTATTTTGTGGTGGCCCGATTCGGAGCGAGTTACTGGCTGCTCGCTTCGCTTTCCATGATGCTCGTGCCGACGTTCGTCCTGGGCTATCTGGTATTCAAGGAGAGCTTCAATTCCTGGATCGTCCCATGCATCGTCTGCACCTTGCTGGCCGTATTATTCTTTGGGCTCAGCAAGCGGTGAGGCCCGATCGGTCCGAAGGAATGGCATTCTCGCGCCTCACCCCCAACATAGTACACAAGGAGGAAACACCATGTCCCCCATCGCAGGATTGAACACCGGAATCATCTACCGAAATCCCAAGCCGCATGTGCGGAGTGTGCACGCCTATTTCCCCTCCGTGGTCGTGATTTCCGAGACCGAACTGCTGGCTGTGCTGGTGCTGGGGAGCGCGTTCGAAAGCACGGATTTTCACGTGCACGTAGCGCGCTCGACAGATGGCGGGGCGAATTGGGCGCTGGAAGGGCTGATCTACGAGCCCCCGACAGATCGCCTGACCACGGATGCCTGCCGGATCACCCGCATGCCCGACGGGGAGATCGTGGCGCTGCTCGCCGTATTCGAGCGGCCCTATCCGGAGGAGGGACTTGCCAGTCACGAGACCCTTGGTTTTGTGCCCATGGAGTTCGCGCTGCTTCGCTCCAGGGATGATGGGCACACGTGGACAGCTCCGGAGACGATCGCTCCGCCCTTGGTGGGGCCTGCTTTTGAGATCTGCTGTCCCATTCTGCCCCAGAAAAACGGTCGCTGGCTGCTTCCGACCTCCACCTGGAAAAGTTGGGAGGGCGATTGTCCCAATGGCATGAAGGCCATCGCCTTTGCCTCCACCGATCATGGAAAGACCTGGCCCGAGTATGTGGACGTGATGGATCGGTATGCCGATTCCATCATCCACTGGGAGCAGAAGATCATCGAACTGGACGGCGACCGCCTGATGTCCGTGGCCTGGGGATTCAACGAAGCGGAAGGGGTGGACCTTCCCAACCAGTACGCCGTAAGCGAAGACGGGGGAAGGAGTTTCGGGCCGCCGCAATCCACCGGACTGCTGGGGGAGACCCTCACGCCGATTCGATTCCCGGATGGCCGGATCCTCTGTGTGTATCGCCGTATGGACAAGCCCGGGCTGTGGGCAAATCTCTCCCGCATCGAAGGCGACCGATGGGTCAACGAAACGGATGCGCCGCTTTGGGGCGCACACACCACCGGACTGCTGAAGAAGGGGCCCACCGAAAATATGGTCGCGGATTTCAACGTGCTCAAATTCGGCGCGCCCTGCGCGACGCTCCTGCCCGATGGCGAGGTATTCGTGGCCTTCTGGTGCGTGGAGGACTGTGTCTCCAATATCCGCTGGTTACGGGTGAAGATACGATGAGCAATGAGTAATTAACAGTGAAGAATGAACACCCTGTAATTCGTAGTTCTCTACCGTGCACTCCGTTCCTCCGTGCACGGTTCGGAGGGTGCGGAGAAGCTCTCCCGAACCGTGAACGGAACAACGTCGCGTTCACGGCAAGTTGAGAGAAGCCGTCTTGAGCCTAGTGCTTGGGGCGGCTTTTTTTGTGTATAGGAATCTACAAAATCAGTTGCGTAGCGGGGTGGTCATGCTTGGAATATGAGCACGGCTATCTTGTCTCTCTTCGATGATGTCCCCGAATCCTCCTCTGGTTTGGATTTCAAAGCCATTTTGGTGGTGGACAACGACTGCGTGCGGCATCAGCGATAGCGAGATGTGGGCAGACCTTTCTTTTTTCTCCTGTGAAGAGAAATCCCCCGCCTTGCGTCTTCAGGTGATTCAGTGGCCTGCGGGAGAACGTTGGCCTCCCATTCACTTCCCACACCCCGTTCGATGTCGGATTTTCTCGACATGCCGCTATCTCCAATGGATCCATTGGGTTCAAGGCGACAAACACCCGATTTCGAAAGGCATGTCGTATTTTCGCGACATGCCCGCTCCAGCACTTCCCTATGACGTTTTTCTCCTTCTTCTTGCTGTGTATAGGAATCTATAAAATCAGTGGCGCGACGAGGCGGTTATGCTTAGAGTATGGGCATGGCCGCCTTTTCTCACTTCGGTGATGTTCCCGAATCCTCCTCGATTTGGGGTTTCAATGCCATTTTTCTGGTGGACGACAACTAAGAGCGGTATCAGCTTGAGCGTGCTGATCCGCTTCGTTCCATCGAGATCGAACAGGTCGGCAGGATGCCGGCCTGTTGCGATGCAAAGGGGGGATTCGTCACGCTGCTGTGTTTGAAGTAGGGAAAAGTATTCTATTTTTCCCTGTGGACCCGAGAAGTCGCCCCAGCCCGACAGATGGCCCCTCCCCTGTTCCACTGCTTCCCTTCCATGCTTCCCAAAAAGCTTCAACCCCATCAGGGGGAACCCATGCTTGTAATAGGGATTTCCTTTTTTGCCCTTTCGAGAGACCTCCGAGGTCTTCAAGACCCCGGAGGTCTGCCCGCTCAAAGAGGCTTACAAAAGCCCGTCCGAAGGGCGTCAAGTCGTTTGTTCCCTTTCCCAACTACAGAAAAAAAAAGACTTGACACTAAACCGCTGGCCCAGCAATACTTCTAGAAAGAAACAGCTTGACAAATGAGGCAAGATGTAGTATGTTCGATTTGCTGACTGAGAGTGAGGCTGGCGATGCTGCCAAAAGGGCGTGTGCGGTGTACGCCTCCCGAAAGCTGATCTTTTCGTGCGTGATTCGTTTCTGAGATATCAAGACAAAAGTGCGGGTAGGTGAAGACTATTTTGGGGGTCGCCTTCGAGAGGGGTTGGAAAACGCATTGTCGATGAATCTCCAGTCGTCGCTGCCAGGTCTGGTTTCTTCGCTTCTTCGCCGAATCACCGAGGGAAGACAGTGCAAGAGAAGAGTCTTCCCCGGGAGATGGCCTCTGTTCCATAGTCTGCCTCCAGCGTGTAGAGGGGAATGCCCCAAATATGCATCTCCTTCTCCAAGAAGGCAACCAAAAACTTGCTTCGACCTACACTCCAATTTGTCCGGCGAACTCAGACAAAAGATCAAATCTACAGTCATTCACCATCCATGGGGGAACCAGACCAAGAGCAACTTGAAGCAACTCCGTATCTCTCATAGAATGCCCCTTCCTTTCCGAATGGACCTATGAGTCGAGGCTCCTTCTCTCGGACTGCCTCGACCAAGCGAATGGAACGAAGCAAAGCACAACGTCTCCCGATTGCTGACTCAGAAAGGGAAAACATCTCCACTGCACTGTCTTCCCCCAAGAAAACCAAGAGACGAGGCGAAGTGGACTTCCACTCCTCCCCACAAAGATAAGGTATCAACAATCGAAATCAAAGATACAAATCACTCGAGAACTGAAAAACCTAACACCCCTTCTTACCCACACGAAATAGCGAAGAACCCATAATACCGAATGGCGCACATCGACTCCTCCCTGTTTCCCGAAAGATACAGGGGAAACGACGTGATCGCAAGAATTCTTTTGAGGCTGGCGGATCAGATCTATCTGTCTCTCGTCACCCTACAACCCCAGATCGATCCCCATTGTTCGATGGCCGCCATACCATGCTTCCCCAAAATATTCAACCACTCTAGGGGGATACCATGTTTGTTCCCATTCCCATCGAAATCGTATTTCTTAATTGACATTTCGAGAAAGAAGGGTTATATTAAAACGCTCACGGTGGTAAGTGCCATATTATAGCGAACTTATAGTTCTGTGGAAGGAGGATGTATTCCTATGGAGAATAGAATGGTAAGGAAGGGAACTGTAATCTTGATCTTGGCTGGGATGATCTCGTTTTTAGGATGTGAGAAGGGCACCAATAGCTCCCCACCCAGCAGTGGGACGCTGGACCATTTTCCGATGCAGTTGGGGAATACCTGGACGTATATTGACACTGTGGGAGGGAGAGACACAGAGTGGAGCTGTTCCATTGTGGCCACTAGCATGGTGGGGGAGCACGAATACTTTGTCTTCGACACGCGGCCTTCTTTTTTTTCCTCCCCTGTAGGTGATGAGGCTATTGTACGAAAGACGGAACATAGCGACGTCGTGCTATCGCTCGGAGATGAAGATATCCTGTATTATAAGTTCTCAGATACCACATTGGATTCCATGAGGGTCGTACATGCAGTTGGTACGAAATTTGTCACCTGCTTGGAGAGCATACAGGATACTGTTGTTACACCGGCGGAAACATTTGATCATTGTTATAGGTTCTTATCATATGTTGCTCAAGTCAAAGATAAGGAAATTATGGTTTGGTTCGCTCCTCAAGTAGGGCCTGTATGTATCCGATTTTTGGCAACTAATGGAGAGATGCTTCTGAAAAGTGCTGTAGTGGACGGAAGGCATTATGGAACTGAGGAAAAAGTAAAGGAGGATTAAGAGATGAGACGCATATTGTTAGGCACCATACTGTTGGGCTCGTTGCTGATATCCCTCGTATGGACTTCATATGCAGAGGACGTAGCGCAACTTCCGAGATGGAAGCAATTTCAGGCTGATTTCCCCGGCAAGTATGCCGTAACGTGGGATGTACATACCGGAGGTCCCAAACGCATAGTTGGGACAAACATTTTCCTCCCGTTTCGCCGAATTGACCGGCATAATGTAGCTGATATAGCTGGAGGTTTTGTGGCACGTTATGCTGATTTACTCAATGTAGAGGGATCGGAAGCAAAACTGGAACGCATGAGCTCGTACAACAACAAGTATCTTCTCCGCTTCCAGCAATATTACAAGGGCGCCCCGGTATGGATGGCCCGGCTCAGGTTGACTGTTAGCCCGAAAGGCCAGGTTTTGCGTATCAGCTCGGAGTTTTATAGGGATATTGACGTGTCGGTTACACCGGATATTGATCTGGAGGCCGCCATACGTGTCGCTATGCGTGAGTTTGCCATTGGCAAGGAAGGTAAAGCCGAGAATGGCTCGTTGACAATCTATCCAGATAGAAAGACCGAGCATTTGTTTCTATGCTGGAGCTTTCGCCTAAAAAGTGGAGAACAGAGATTGTACAAGGAAGTATTTGTAGATGCCCATACAGGAAGATTAGTGGCTGCGCATGATGCCTTCAGGAACCAACAAGTTCGGGGGACAGTTCGGGCTTGGGTATGGTCGTTGCCAGGCGAAGAAGGAGGAAGTCCGGACATTACTCCGTTTTGTGATGACTTAACGGTAGAAGTGACCGGCGTTGGTTCGGACAACACTAACGCATCAGGCTATTACACCATAACCGTACCTGACCCTGGAACATACGAGGTCACTTCAGTTCTTGAAGGGCCCCACGCACAGGTAGAAAACTATACAGGGCCAAATGCATCTTATGGTAGCACAGCATCTACATCCTCTGACCACGATTGGACGTGGAACGAATCTGATCATTACAACGAATACCATCTTTTTTATCGCATGAACCGAACTTGGCATCATTTCTATAATACCGTTTCAGGGTTTCCATCGAATTACTGGCGCAATCATATCATGCCGGGAGCTATCCATGATTTTGATGACGCCCCGAACGGCTGGGCTGACGGCGACTCTATCGCCATAACTCCGAACAACCATTATGGTGGCATCGTATATCACGAATTCACACACAACGTGCTCTATCGGGCCAATGGTTACTGGCTTGGAGACAGATACTATGATGATGGATACGCCATGGATGAAGGGTTTGCTGACTATTACTCCTGTACCTTTAGAAACGATCCTGAGCTTCAGCCGTATAGACAGTTAGACGGTAAAATGAAGTATCCAGGCTCTGGAGGAGCTCACTCAAGAGGGAGAATCATTGGTGGAGCCTGTTGGGACTTCTGGCACAAGTATGGGATCTCCTCTAACTACGTGAGCGGTTTGGTGTATGAGGTGGTTGAGAGCCTTCCTTATGAGGACACCTTTGGGGGGTTTATGGACGATCTGCTTGTAGCCGATGACAATGATGGCAATATCTTCAACGGGACCCCAAATCAGTCTCAAGTGTTTAGTGCATTTAATGACGATCACCATATCATGGGGAACTATGTCGCCGGATCTATTCATCGAGATATGACCTGGGAGAATGGCACTATCGTTTTGTTAGATAGTGCCTGACCGAAGACAAGATAACAGTTTATTAATAAAGGAGTATGTTACAGAACTTAAGAGTGAAGATTTTTGGGTTTAGGGCCATTTTGGTGCATTTTTCCCTTGCATTTTTTTCAGAAAAGCATTATTATAGACT
>JAZDJA010000369.1:0-2334 GCA_043804415.1 Candidatus Latescibacterota bacterium
CGTGCATGCGTTGGATACGAAGATCGTCATGCAGATCAACCACCGGGCCATGGACCCCAACGAGCTGAGCCTTGACGAGATTGCGGAGATTCTTCGGGCCTATACAGAGGCTGCCGGACGGGTCAAGCGGGCGGGGTTTGATGGCGTTCAGGTGCATCTGGCACACGGATATCTGCTCAGTCAGTTTATGTCGCCGGTGGCCAATCGCAGAACGGATAAATGGCGCGGGATTCGCATGGCGGAGGAAGTGCTTCGGGCCGTTCGGACAGAGGTCGGCCCGGATTATCCCGTGCTCGTCAAGTTCAATTGCGACAGCCTGGAATCGGGGAGCCTGACCCTGGACGAAAGCGCAGCCGAGGCCCAGGCCCTGGAGCAGGCGGGCGCGGACGCCATCGAAGTCAGCGGAGCGGCGGCCATTCAGCCGCACATTCGCACCAGGGAGCAGGAGGCCTACTTTGCGCCCTATGCCCGGCGGATCAAAGAGGCGGTGCATGTTCCCGTGATCCTCGTCGGTGGGCTTCGGTCTCTGGAACGGATGGAGGAGGTCGCAAATGACGGCGTGGCGGACTTCGTGTCCATGTCCCGTCCGTTTGTCCGAGAGCCGGATCTGGTCGCAAAATTTCGGGAGGGGAAACCTTTGGCGGACTGCATCTCATGTGGAAAGTGCTGGAGTTCGGAAGAGACGGCCAATCGGTGTGGGGTGGTGGAGAAGCAGGGCGGGGAGTGAGTGGTGAGGGGTGAGTGGTGGGACGGTCACAACTTCGTTTTGTAGCGGTGGTGTTGCTTCTTTCATCTGGTTCCCATGCTCCTGCGTGGGGACCAGGTTCCGACGCTCTGCGTCACCAATATGGCGAGCGTTCCCACCCGGAGCGTGGGAACGAGAAGAAGGAGGGAGTGATAAATCATGAAGGAAGTCATCATTGCTCTCATTGGCGTAGTCGTTGGTGGGGCTGTCACATTCCTTTTTCGCCTCCGGATGGCGGTTTGGACTGAGAATAGGCAAAGGAGGAAAGAACGACAGGGCCATATCGATGCTCTTCTTTCTGCGATCAAGGACGCAGTGTCAGTGATTGAGGAGAACTCTGGACTACTGGGACAAGAAGGAAAGCTTCGTGAGATTCCGCTACTTCACCACTCTGATGCCTGGCTGTATATGATAGCTCTGGGAAGGGCGGATTTCCTGGGAGACTCTACAGTTGGCCATTTAAGAGAGGTACGCTTTGTATTGGAAAGAGCCGATGACTGTGTCAGAAGAATTTCGGAGGCTGAACGTGAGCTGGTAAACCCGAGTTCATCCGCTCAACGAGAGGGAATTGCGCGAATAAGAGATCTAAGGAAGAGCCTTGACAGGATATATCGTGATAATGGTATCGTGCCGAGGTTGCAGGAGGCGAAACAGCAGCTTGAAAAGGAAAGAGTGGAACAAAGCTAAGTTGTAGGGATGTGGAAGGAGACGAGTGAGCGGCTTGCAGGCAAAGCTGCGAGGTGCACTACAGACGAGTCGAAAAGGGGCACGATGGCCGGAGAGAAGGAATGAAGGGAATTGGGGCTTTGTGTCTGGCACGGAAAGGAAAAGGAGCGCATCGAAGTTGCGGCGGACGAACTCCTGAACGCCATCGCAGGGTGACGCGATATTCATCTGGTTCCCACGCTCCTGCGCGGGAACGAGAAAAGAAGAAGTGAGGAGGTGATGTCCAGGCAGACGAGCTGATTCCAGAGGGCAAGCCAAGGTGGCGCACATACTGCAAATGTGGGCGTACAGGTCGCGTGGAGCTGCAGCAAAACCTTAACCAAAGGGAGGGGCACATGAAGTATGTCATCCGCATGCTGTGTGTATTGTCGCTCGTCGTGGTATCCGCAATCCAGGTCTCGGCCGTGCCTCCCTTGATCAACTACCAAGGCGTGTTGACCGATACAGGAGGCCAACCACTGGACGGCACATACTCCATTAGCTTCAGCATCTACGGCGCGGTCTCGGGAGGAAGCGCGCTTTGGATGGAAACCCATAGTGACGTGAATGTGGAGGAGGGGGTATTCAACGCTCAACTCGGTGGGGTAACATATGGTGGGGTGCCCGCGGAGGTTTTTGATCGCGCCGAAGTGTGGCTGGGCGTGCAGGTCGGAAGCGAGCCGGAGATGGTTCCGCGCATGCGCTTCACCACGGTGCCCTATGCGCTGATGTCGGCCACGCCGGGCATGGAAGGTCCAAAAGGCGACCAGGGAGATCCGGGGCCTGCTGGTCCGCAAGGAACGAACGGAGCTACCGGGCTACAAGGAGCAAAGGGAGCTACGGGAGCTACGGGAGCTACGGGCCCACAGGGGCCAAAAGGCGAT
>JAZDJA010000370.1:0-2830 GCA_043804415.1 Candidatus Latescibacterota bacterium
TTCAAGGTTGATGCTTCCTTTCTTTTTAGGAAATTCGTAGCCGATCTTGGCGTCGGTGAGCCAGATGTTTTCATCATTTCTGCTGATGGATTGAAATCGGGAATGGCGATAGGTCTCCGACAGGGCTGCCGAAAATCCCAGTGCGTGGACGTATTTCAAACCGGCTACAACCAGGTGGTCTTCCCGGTCGGCCTCCGGAAGGCTTTCGTCTTGCACGTCCTGGTAGCGGTAACTCGCCGCCAGCCCCACCCCCTGCCACAGAAGCTGATTCAGGGCGACCGCCACCCCCCTCATCCGTCCGCGATCCCGCTGCTCGACCGTTGCCGCGGCGGCATTGACCAACTGATGCGTGTAGTCCTTTTCCAGATAAAAACCACCTAGGGAGAGGAAGCCTGATCGCCATTCCCTTTCCCAGGTGAGGTTGCCTTCCCGGATGACGGAACCCTGGAAGTTGTTTCGCAGCACAGGGATGCCGCCGATATCCATCGGATCGATCCGGCTGGTGAGATACGGCAGAAGATAGCGGAAGGCGGCCAGTCGGAAGGTGTCCTGATCGGTCGGGGTAAAGATCAGGCCGATGCGTGGGTTCCATTCGTTCAGCGTCCAGGCCGTTTTATAAAGGGGATCGCCGTTCTCCATCCGATCAAAGTAGAGGGCAGCCTCGGCGCTGAAGTATCTGCTGATCCGCCAAATGTCCTGAAGGTAGTAGCTTTGGAACCGACGGCCCGTGTCGTTCCGGATCGGTTTTCGGTTGTTGGTGCTGACATCCGATATGACGATGTCCAGGTCGTTGTCGCCCCAGTACTGGACGGATCCGAGGATCAACTGATGCGTCCCGGCCTTGAAGAGAAACTGCCCCTGCAACTGATAATAAGGCGTCTCATTCCATCCGGAAAGCAGCGTTTTTCCTATGATGGTCGTGGGAGGCGGTCCGGGCAGGTCCTGGCTGAAGCTTTTCAGGTCATAGAGATCCGTTTTTGAGCTCATCCGGCTGAAATGAAGCAGAAGGTCCGACTGGGGTGAAAAATGATGGTGGTATCCCAGTTCGATACGGGTCAGGCTGTTGTCCGTCCAGGCATCGGGCTCCCGTGGTGCGTCCCACTCGTACCGCGGGTAGCCCATGTCTTTCTGTTTCCACTGCTGTCGTGAATAAACGGCCATGACGCCGTCGTTCATGGTGGGGTCCCATTTTCCGTAAGCGGCAAAATTGCCCACGCGCTCGCCATTGATGCCGCGCCAGCCGTCCGTCTCCTGGTAGGCGCTACCCGCGGCCAGTGCCAAATTCAGATCGGGAATGGCACCGCCCACGATGATCTCACCCCCGCCGGTTTTGTTCTCACCGACCAACCCTGTAATCGTTCCGTTGATATCTGGTTTTTCAAAAAAGTTGGTATATTCGTTGAAGGTATTGAAGGTGTTCACGTTGGCCGGCTGCAGCAGGCGCGCCAACAGCGATTCACCGGCGAAGGCCCAGTTGCGGTCGTCGGCATCCCGCAGGGCGCCAGACAAAAAGAGGTGTCCAGCCGCATTGCCGTAATCCTGTTTGACGGAGGCCATGGCCTTGTTTCTTGCCCAGGCGGAAAGACCGAGCTGGTTGTAAAGGAGGGAGAGATCGATATTCTTTGAGGCCAGATCCCGGTCGAGCAGAAAGCGGGAGCGGTAAACGGCCCGGTTGTCGTTGAGCGCCACGGCCCGGTTGATCGCGGCAATGGCTTCCGTCGGCCGGTTCAGATCGCGCAGGATGACGGCGCTGTAAAATTCTGGCGTCGGATCCCTCGGGTCGAGCTTGACAGCAACGGCCAGCACCTCCAGTGCCTTTTCAAAGCGTTGGATTTGATAAAGCATTTTCCCCCAGTAACTTAAAAACAGGGAACGGCGGGGCTCTAAGAGCACGGCCGTGGTGATTTCCTCCATGGCCTGGGGGGCATTGCCTTTTCGCATATAAGCCAGGGCAAGGCCCATGTGCGGTTCGCCGAGGGACGGGTCCAATTCGAGGGCGCGGCTGAAGGAGGCCACGGCCTGGTCCACCTGCCGACCGGCCAGCAGAACAAAACCGAGGAGGTTATAGGTTTCCCCCTGCAGCGGGGCGATCCGCACGGCCTCTTTGGCCGCGCTAAGAGCCTCTTCCGGTTCATCCATGCCGAATCGCAGACGGGCCAGGTTCACCAGGGCGGAGACATTCCCGCCATCGAGGACCAGCGCCTTGCGGGTTGCAAGCAGGGCGAGGTCGAGATCGAACCCCGCCTGGTGGGCATAAGCCAGGATCAGATGGGCGGTGGATGATCCGGGCTGGAGCTGTATGGCTCGCCGGGCGCTCTCCAGCGCTTCCGGCTTCCGGCCGAGCATGAGCTGCGTCATGGAGAGCAGAGACCACGCCACATCATCCCCGGGATGGATGTTGATCACGAGGGTCAGTTCCTCAACGGCCCTACTGAGTTCCCCCGCAGTAAGATCCGCATGGACTTGCCGCAAGTGGTTCGGGATTCTTTGTTCATAAAACAGAGGAGGCAGCGGAATCGTCCATTGAACGGCATCCTCCGGATTCAGGATGATCCTTTTAACAAGGGGCATGGCGGCGCGGGCCAGAACCTGTTCTCCCTCACGGACATCCAGTGCACCGATGTCGTTTCGCACCTGCAGCGTCCCTTCCAGAACGGTCAGCGTGCCGCTTAGATCGGGGGCGATTTTAATGTCCACTTCCGTGCCCCTGATGCCCAGAACCGCTGTCGGGGTATCAATCCTGATCTGAATGTCCTTGTTCTTGTTGCGGAACCAGCCTTCGCCTTTTTCCAGACTGTACCAGGATGATGCCAGAATATACTTAATCGGG
>JAZDJA010000371.1:0-5313 GCA_043804415.1 Candidatus Latescibacterota bacterium
AACAATAGAAAGATCGGACTCATCAGAAGAAAGGCTTGTGGATTCCACGACCTCAAATACTTCATCCTCAAGATCTTTCAGGCCGATAACCCACTCCCCATACCTGTACCACAACCGTAGAAAATGGGAGAAGGTCCAAAATTATAAAAGGTGCAACGCCTTCCCCGCTTCCCCTTTGCATTCGTCATTTCACATTTTCCATTTCACATTTCACATTTTGCATTTTCCATTTTCCATTTTTCATTTTCCTTTCTTCACGTTGCATCACCCACTTTTCATTCTTCGAGCCCATCCCTGAGGACCGCCATGTGGAAATCCATACTTCTTGCGGGTCTTCTCCTGCTCGGCGCCGCACCGGTCCGTGCGGATCGGATACTCATTCCGATGGATCTGAATCAGACGGATCATCTGAAGGCGTACGGAATGGCCTATTGGGTACTGGAACAAGGTGGGGAGGTGGAGTGGCTCCTGAACTTTAGAGGCGGCTCGTTTCTGATAGAGGAATCCGAGATTATCGCGCGAGAAGCCCGCATCCGGGGCGTATCCTATGAGGGGATCGGGGGCGCGGAGGGCACGCGCATATACGCGCAGATAGAACGGGAAAACATGGAGGTCATCCGTCTGGAGAAAGCCCCGAAGATCGCGGTGTATGTGCCGCCGACCGCGCAGCCCTGGGACGATGCGGTGCGGCTTTCATTGGAGTACGCCCAGATCCCGTATGAAACGCTGTGGGATCGGGAGGTGTTGGCAGGACGGTTGGACGAATACGATTGGCTGCATCTGCATCACGAGGATTTCACCGGCCAGTATGGGAAATTCTATGCAAGCTACCGCGCCGCCGCATGGTATATCGAACAGCAGCGGCACTTCGAGCAGATGGCAGCAAGCCTGGGATTCCAGAAGGTGTCCGAGGAGAAGAAGTCGGTGGCCCGAAAAATCCGGGAATACGTAATCAAGGGCGGCTTCCTGTTTGCGATGTGTTCGGCCACGGATACGATCGATATCGCGCTGGCCGCCGAAAAAACCGACCTGGTCGCGGGCATCCACGACGGCGATCCGGCGGATCCCGACGCGCAGCAGAAGCTGGACTATTCCCCCTGCTTCGCATTTGAGCATTTCACTTTGGAGAAGAATGCCCTCCAATACGAGTTTTCGGACATTGACGTGCAACCCGACCGCGGCATCGGACGCGGTGCGGAGGGGGATTACTTCAGCCTGTTTGAGTTCTCTGCAAAATATGATCCGGTCCCTACCATGCTGACGCAGAATCACACGCCGGTGATCCGAGGATTTTTGGGCCAGACCACGGCGTTTGATAAGGACCTCATCAAACGGGCCATCGTGATTATGGGAGAAGCCGAGGACGTGGCCGAGGTGAAATACCTCCACGGCAATCTGGGAAAGGGCACGTTCACCTTCTATGGTGGCCACGATCCAGAGGACTATCAGCACCGGGTGGGCGACCCCCCGACCAAACTGGCACTGCACAAGCATTCGCCGGGGTACAGATTGATTCTAAACAATGTGCTGTTTCCGGCTGCGGAGAAGAAGAAGCGAAAGACATAGGCAGGAAATCGGACTCCGAACCAACCGTGCATCAATGCAATTCAGTGATTTCCAGAAAGGGAACGTGCTGTTTCTTCTCTGGAACGAATTCACTTCAGCCGCACCCGAGAGGAATCCGGCATTTTCATTGTGACAAACCCATCCCAGCCACAAGGAGAACTATGACCCAACAGCACGAAACACCGGCCCTGCCCCGTATGCTTCATATCAAATGGACCAAAGGCCCGAACCTGCCCCAGGGAATCCAGGACAGCAGTGGAGGGATCCTTGACAACACGCTGATCACAGCTGGCGGCTTCTGTCAGGGAGCCGAGCTCTGGTCGGGACATATGCACTGCGCGGGAAAGGAGCACAAGTATCCCCGCGGGTTCCTGAACAAAACCTGGGGGTTGAACCTGAGTACCATGACGACGTGGCAATCCCTGCCCCCCCTGCCATGCGAAGGGCGACAGGGCGGGTGCTTCACGGTGGTCGGTGACCAGCTTTATACCTGGGCGGGATTCAGCTACACAGAACCCTATGCCTACCGGGACGGGTATCGTCTGTCCAGGGACTCTGCGGGCGAGTGGGCTTGGGACAAACTTCCGGATCTGCCTCACCCTTTCTGCGCGCCCAGTTGTGTCAGCATTGATTCGAAGATATACCTCTTTGGTGGCGCGGACTACGACCTGGAGGGGTTCTTCACCCACACCGACCGCTATGGAAAGCACCCGAACTATGGAGCACGACTGTTCGTGCTCGACACCCAGGATCTGGAGTCCGGGTGGAAAGCCCTGCGCCCCTGCGAACACGGCACTCCGAGATGGATTCCCGGCGCCGCTGCCGTGGACGGAAAACTCTATGTCATGGGGGGAGGCACCGGTTCGGACAACCCCACCGGCGCCTATTGCACGGTGGTGGACAACTGGCGGTATGATCCCGGCACGGATACGTGGGACCGCCTGGCCGATCTGCCCATCTCCTCCGGCAATTTCCCGCCAGGACCCATCGTATACAAGAATCGATATATGATACTGGTCGGGGGATACCAATACGAGCATGTCATGAATCCAGACGGCACGATTCGGGAACCCTATGGGAAGCCTTTCCAGCACTACACAGACCGCGCCTACTGCAGCGATGTGTTCGCATATGACACGGCAACTGGAGAGTTTGGCACGGCAGATCCCCTTCCGCTCAACAACAACATGCCCCTGGCGATCGTGGATCGGGACCGCATCTTCCTGATCGGCGGAGAAACCGCCGGTGCCGTGGTTGAGGGAGAGTGTTACGGCCTGCATCCCGACCTTTGCCTGATCGGCCAGATCTCCAAAGCCGGCTAAATCTGAATGCGTGTGTTTGTGGGAGACAGGCGCGTGGAGGATTGCGGAGACGAGGCGATTGTTCTATCGTCTCCTTGCTCCCCGAAATGGCAGACTATCCCCATCGACATGGGAGACTACCCGCTATGAAGCACGAAATAAAGAGAATCACCTTTCTTGTTCATCCCTATGCATACGCCAAATCGCTCTGGAAACCGTCCGCGACCCCGCCCCCTCATTGGGAGGACTACCACACCCACGAGCTTGCCGTGGCGCGCAGATGGGTTAGCACCTTGGATGCGATGGGCGATGGGGATGCCGTCATCTACCATCCGTGTTATCAGTCCGAAGAAGAAAAGGCCCTGGCAGCGTACGGGGAGGCGAAGCTCGCCCGGCGGTTCATCACCCTGGGGATGCGTCCGGAGATCTACACCCCCGAGATTCTCTCCGCCCTGGCAAAGGACATCGCGGAGGCGTTCCGGGTGCGGGGGAAATACTCCTGGTATGCCCACGACCTGCGCGTGGCGGCCTTTTCCTACTCATACGCGCAGGACATTCTGTCAGCCTTTAGGGAGCGGGGGATCTCCTTTGACCCGTCCGCGACGTCCCTGCGCTGCATGGGGGAATCGTTCGAGGGATGCGCAAACAACTGGAGCACGATGGTGCCCGTCTATCTCGGGATACCCAGCCGCATGGAGATGCCGTATGAGCTTTCCGTTCCGGACACTCATTTTCTGCTCCCATGCCGGTTTGAGAAACGCGTCGAGATGCCTTTTGACACGGCGCTCTATCTGTTTGTCGACCCATCAGGAAACCCCATGGCCCTCTATGTGAGAGAACGCGTTTGCCTGGCGGACCCGAGCTACTACGCCTCCCTGTCCATTGAGTACGAGCGGATTCGAATCCGGATCCGCAACGGTTCGCTGGTATTCTCAGAAGGCCAAAAACACCCCAGCACGATTCCTCCGAGCTTTGTCCGCAAGGGTTCCGGAGGAAACGCGGAAGTCATGGTCGCAAGCGGACGCTGGCGCGGAGGGGAAGGTCCGGGATTCCCGGGAAGGGAATCGCACCTGTTCGTGGCACCGGACGAACTGGATCCGGAGACCTTTTTCTCCATCGCCCAAAGCGCGGAGATTGTGCCCATCGGGTAGCTGGGAAATGGAAGATTTGTGGATCTGCGGGCGGAAGGAGCGGAGGGGAGACGATACGGATCGGGACCGACACAGCCTGATCCGGACCGGTTCCAATGAGAATCCCGGAGACGGGATCGGGACGGATCAAGCGGAGGATCACCCATCTACAAGGAGAACTTTTCTTGAGCAGCCCCAGTATCCCTTTGGACATCGGACAAAGATCGCAGGTCTTCATCGACAACTACCTCATCGAGTCGTGCGAGGGCATCTCGCGCAGGAAACATCAGCCGGAACGCTTTGCCCAGAATCCGCTTATCGCCAAGGATCAGCCATGGGAGCGATTCTTGTGCCCGCGCTGCAACTCCCTCTCGGTTCTCTATGATCCCAAAGACGCCACGATTGGTGGTTCTGGGGAGCGGAGGAATAGATGGACCCGAAAGAGGTACCCGAGGCCTACCAGATTGACAAGGTACGCATGTCCATCGGACTGGCCAGACTTCGTCTGGACGGATTTGTCTCTTTGGATACCACCATACGGGAAGGCGTGCTGTTCACCCGCCCCGTTGTCCCCGATGGGAAACACCTGCGGGTCAATGTAGACTGCGGCAAGAAGGGCGTCTTTGAGGGGGAACTGCTAGACGTCAATGAAAAGGTGATTCCTGGATACGAACGCGAAAACTGCGATGCCTTTCATGGCAATTCGGTGCGCCATACTGTCACCTGGAAGGGCAGCGAGGAGCTGCCCGAAGGGGTGCTCTCCACAGGGGCACGGCTTCGTTTCTTCTCGCGATTTGCAGGTCCATACTCCTTTCGCCTGACGGATGGAGAGGACGCCAGAGACAAATAGCGGACTCCTTCAGAGAGATGGCGGAGAATCTTCATAGTGGAGAACACTGAGACTTCCCGCCAATCAGGAGATGCCCGACCTCGATCTTTATGAGTGGCGGGACACAAAAGACAACAACATTGCGATCGCTCCCCAGCTTGGGGACAAAGAACTTTACCGGCTGACCCTCACCTTGAGTCCGAATCCCGTGCTCGAAGGGGACTTGTTGCAGCTCCTCGCCGCCCCTCAGGGGCGGTCTGAAGCCAACCAGACATCCCACGCCCGACTTTGGGAAACTCCAGGATAGAGTTATCGCGCGCTCATGGGGTGGGACAGAAGCGACTCGATGATCCCCGATCTGATGAGGTTCGTGAAACAGCAGTTTCTCTCAAAGACCACCTTGGCCATCCCATCCAGGAGGCAAGAAAATGGATAGTTCTCGTGAAGGGCGTCCTCCCACAACTACAGTCGAACGCATCAACGCACT
>JAZDJA010000372.1:0-4034 GCA_043804415.1 Candidatus Latescibacterota bacterium
CGGCCAGGTTGCGTCCTCAATAAGTTCCAGGCTTCCAGCCTTAACATCCAGGACCTGGGAGAGTTGCCCTATCACCGCATCCACTGCAAAGAATCTCTTGCCCATCCCCTTTTCCATGCCCCGGCCAATGGACTTGAACTGGCGCCTCATGTGGGAGTCGGCGGAGGAACCCATCCAGTCCTTGCGGTGCATGGTGGCAGGAACGTGGTGGGAGCCGATGGATTGCCAGCCGGAAAGCCCGGTGACGATCATCTTGTACCCCCCGCTGTATCCGCCATAGGGGTTGCCGGAGCAATGGCCCACCACGATGGGCAGGTCCGCCTCTGCAATGAGGCGGTTACACTGCACCACGTTGCCCATCTCATCGGTTCCGTAATTCAGGGTGTCCGTCTCGGCATCGTGGTTCACGATCCGGTCCGGCCAGAACCGGTCCACAATGTCCTTGCCCAGGTACCAGTACCACTCCTCCAGGGAGTTCTTGCGGTGAAGACCGGTGGCGCAGAGAAGGCTGATGTTCTCCATTTTGGTGCCCGCCTTCAGGAGGTCTTCCACGATCATGGGGATGGCCACCCGGCGGTGGCAGGTCTTGTGGACCCCGCCCTTCACCCGGTCGGGAAACCCGATGACCACCTTTTTCTTGGGCCCGCCCAGTTCCCGAAGGGGCGGAAAACCCAGGGGCTTGTCCAGGGCCTTGCGGGTGGTTTCCACGGGATCCACCTCCGGGGGATCCTTGTAGGTCTCGCCGTAGCGCACCACCACGGCGCTATCGGGCAACTCCACCCGCATCCGGGTGTCACCATAATCCAGCAGAACTTCTTTCATTGTCTTTCTCCTTATTCAATTATTAACCGTCTCATAACACTCTTGTCATTGGTCATGCCGGACTTGAGGAGCCTGCCCCGCACTTGATACGGGGGCATCCAGGAAAGGCTGGATTCCGGCTGGAGTTTATCCCGCACTTGATGCGGGGCCGGAATGACGGCGAGTCGGTACAATTATGGGACTGTCGTTAAGTATGGCCGTCACGAGGCACCTGACACGACGTCGATGTGCTCCCTGACGGCCGCTTCGATGGTGTAGCCCGGCTCCCACCCGATCTCCCTGCGGGCAGGCGTGTCGTCATAGGCTGCCGGGTAGGGAGAAAGGCTCTTCCCTCCTTCCTTCAGGGTCACCTGTGCGGCCGGGCGAATCTTTCTCGCGATCCCCACCACCTCCCGGATAGAGTGCACCCCTCCGGCCACGTTGTAGATCCGCTGCCTGGGCTCCTTGGCCTCCCAGAGGGTCAGAATCGCCTTCACGGCATCCTGGATGTAGAGCCAGTCCCCCCTTTCATCCGGATTCGGGATGGTGAGGGGTTTCCCCCTGGCAATGGCATCCAGGATGAGAGAGGAATAAAGGGCCGTGATCCCCGTGGTGCGCCCGGGCCCGAAAACCCAGGTGAAGCGCAGGGCCCGCGTATCCAGGCCATGCTTTCGGGCATACCAGAGCATCAGGTGCTCCGAGGCCAGCTTGGTCTGGCCGTAGATGGTCTCTGGATTTTTCACGGCCAGGTCGCTCACCGGTTCCGCCACATCCCGGCCGAATACGGAAATGGAACTGACCATGAAAAACCGCCTTACCTTCAGGGCCAGCGAGGCATCCAGCAGGGTCTGGGTGGAAAGGAAGTTCACCCTGAACCCCAGCACCGGGTTTTCCTCGCACGGCCCTGCCAGGATCGCGCCCAGGTGAAAGACCCCCTCGGGGCGATGGCTGAGCATCACCCTGTACAGATCCGCCGGAGATCCCAGGTCTCCGCGGACATAGGAAATCCGGTCCATCACCGGGGCCAGGGCCGCAGGCTCGGCCGAAAGATCCAGGACAACCACCTCCATCCCCTGCTGTAACAGCCGAGGGACCAGATAGGATCCAATGAAACCGGCACCTCCTGTCACTAAAACCCGCATGCTATCTGCCTCCTAGATGGATTTCTATCTCAGATCTCAACCGCTTGATGAGCGGTCTTTCTGTTTCTGAAATTCTTCGCGCACAACCTTTTCGATATCAGCACGAATCCTGATGAACTCTGGAGCTGTCTTTATCCCAGCCTCCCGGGGAAAGGGTATTTCAACAGGTATGACCTCCCGGATACGGCCAGGGTTGGTAGACATGATAACCACTCTGGAGGCAAGGAACGTGGCCTCTTCAACCCCATGGGTCACAAAAAAAACGGTCTTCTTCTCCTGGTCCAGGATCTTCAGCAGTGACTCCTGCATAAACTGTCTGTTTTGCGCATCGAGGGCACCAAAAGGCTCGTCCATGAGAAGAACGTCCGGATTGACGGCATATGCCCGGGCAATGGCCACCCTCTGCTTCATCCCCCCTGAAAGTTCCTTGGGATAAGAATCCTCGAAGTTCTTCAATCCCACGAGTTCAATAAAATGATCGACAATTCTACAGGTTTCATCTGACGATCGCCTGTTCGCACTGAGAGTGCAGCCAAATTCCACATTCTGCCTCACTGTCAGCCAGGGAAAAACCGCATACTGTTGAAAAACCACTCCCCTGTCTGGTCCGGGCTCTCTGATCTCCCTGTCGTCTATGTACACATGGCCTGATGTGGGCTCAATGAAGCCTGCGAGGATGTTCAACAAGGTAGTCTTTCCGCAACCAGAGGGCCCCGCGATGCAGATGAACTCCCTCGGTTCAATGGTCAGATTGATATCTCTCAGGGCAGTAAAACTCCCCGCAATGCCTGTGTAAGTCATATTGATATGATCAATAACGATACCCTTCTGCATGTCCTCTCCCGTTGCTCCGCAAAGCTCTCAGGAATCAAGAGAGCTTTTCCTGCCAAGCGGTCACGCGGCGTTCAATGGCCCTTACAATCCCATCCATGATCAGGGAAATCGCCCCTATCATCACAATTCCCAAAACCAGAGGTGCCATTTGAAAAAAGTTCTGTGCTTCCACCATCATGGCTCCAATCCCCTTTTGTGCAGCAATGAGTTCTGCTGCAACCAGGGTAGCCCAGCAGACGCCGAGAGAAACCCGGCAGGCAGTGATGATGTGGGGAACCAGCTGGGGCAGAATGATCCTTCTGAATATCTCCATGTCAGTGGCACCTAGGGTTTTACCGGCCCTGATGTAAATAGGATCAAGGCTGACAAGAGACTGATAGATGACCACCAGCGCAGGAAAAAATGAAGCGTATATCAACACGATGATCTTGGGGGTCTCCCCGATGCCAAAGAATATGATCATCAGCGGGATCAGGGCAATAGGCGGTAATGATCTGAAGAAATTAATCACTGGGTCCATCAGGAGCCTTACCACCTGAAACCATCCGATCAAGAAGCCAAAAACAATAGCAAGGGCAATCCCAACGGAAAACCCCACAAGCACCCGCGTGAAGCTTGCATAGATATGGGTCTGAAGGTTTCCGTCCCGGGACATGGTCACGAAGGATTTCCCGACGGCCAGGACAGAAGGAAACAGCTTGGGGTTGATCAGGCCCAGTTCCCGGCACATCTCCCATACAAAGAGGACAATGGCAAAGGAGGCAAAGAAATACCCCACCTTTTCCATCCGTTCCCTTCTCATTTTTTGGTCGAAACGTTTCTCAATCGCCTTGTCTTCCTTCTTGTCGCTCATGCCATCCGCTCCGTGGAACGATCTTTAGGCTGTGTGATACTCACTCTCCACCCATCAAAGAGAATAGTGAAGGGAGGCGGATTCCGGTCCGCCTCCTCCGCTTCTATTTCACCACAGAAAGATATAGACTGGGATCAAAGAATTCCTTGGGATCTACCCAATCCCCGATCGAACCGATCTCTACAAAGACCTTTTCCACCTGTCCGATCCACTTGGCCACTGTCCCGTCCTGATAGAGCTTAACCCAGTTTGCGGATGTTTCGCACTTCTGGGCCTCCCAACTCGCCTGTATGTCAGAAAAAGGTATGTTGGAATAGGCTTTGGAATGGATGATTTTCAATGCCTCGTCAGAGTTCCCCACCAGGTAGTCATTGGCCTTGACCCAGGCCTTTATGATTTTGGCC
>JAZDJA010000373.1:0-15840 GCA_043804415.1 Candidatus Latescibacterota bacterium
CAAATCCACGTTGCGCCGGATATAGTCCAGGGCGGCCTGGCGCACGATGCCCCGGTTGCTGGAAAGATCGTTGTCCGCGGAGAACATCCCGCATATCCCGCCCACGGCGATCCCATGATCGGAAAGGATCTTTCCGGCCTCCTTCGCGTCGTATCCCAGATCGCTCCCGTACCGGTTCCCATGCAGCTCGATAAACCGAATCTCCGCACACTCCAGCCGCTCGGCCGACTGGCTCAGGGTCTCCATCCCAAATCCCCAGTTGCTCCAGGAAAAGTTCAGTCTCTGCGCCAGTCTTTCCGGTTCCGTACGCTTGAGCCGCTCGAACGCTTCGCGAATCCGCGCATTCTTCTCTTCATAGTTTTGCAGCGCAGCCATGGGCCCCTCCTCGCTTTCATTTCGGACAGTGATCGTTTCTCACGTCTTTTCGTTTTGAGTTTCCACGTCCCTGTGTGTTGGAATCCAAGTGCCCTCCCTCGCCCTCTGCCCGTCTATCGGTAGTGACGTCCTCCCCACATGTCCGGGTCGTCTCCGAGAAAATCGTGGAGCGGCTGGCTCAGGGCGCCCAGTGCGCTCAGGTCCTCCTCGTTCAGGGAAACCCTTGCGGCACCAGCATTCTCCGCAAACTGGCTGCGGTTTTTGGCCCCCGCAATGACCGTGGTCACGCCCGGCTGGGCAAGCAACCAGGCCAGACTCACCTGCGCCATCGTGGCCCCAAGACGCTCGGAGAGCGATCGCAACTTTTCCAGCGCCGGAAAGGCCAGGGCCAGGGCCTCATCCGCATACAGGCGCGTGCGCGTGCGATTGCCCTCCGGAATCTCGCTGCGATGGGCGAATTTTCCGGTGAGCAACCCCTGCCCGAGCGGACTGTAGCAGATGATTGAGATGTCCTCCTGCAGGCATGCGGCCACAATGGAGACCTCGATGGCCCGCCAGAAAAGACTGTAAGGCAATTGGTCGCTCACCACCACGCCAAACGGAAGAACCTCGGCCAGATCCCCGACTCCAAAATTGGATACTCCGATGTGCCTGATTTTCCCCTGCGCTTTCAGTCGACACAGCACCTCCATCGTCTCCCCAAGGGGAACGTTTCGGCTGGGCCAGTGAATTTGATAGAGATCCACATAGTCCGTTTGGAGTCGTCGGAGGCTGGCCTCAAGGGCATCGGCCACCTGATCCCCGGCCAGGTGCTCGCCGATCACTTTGGTCGCGACGAGTGCCCGATCCCGCCTGCCCTTGAGCGCACGGCCGAGCACTTCCTCCGAATGCCCGTTGCCGTATGCCTCCGCGGTATCGAAGAAATTGACGCCCTCGGAGAGGGCCATGTGAACCGTCCGTATGGCCTCCTCCTCGTCGATCGGGCCCCACTGGGCATCGTTTGCCATCGCCCAGCACCCGAACCCGATCCGGGAGATCTCCAGATCGCTTTTCCCCAGCTTGCGATAGTCCAATTGCCTTCCCTCCGTTCCGGTTCCCTCACGCTTCACGCTTCACGTTTCACGCTTTTCACCTTGCACTTTGCATGCTGCATTTTCTTCTTGATGCTTTACGCTTTGCCCTTTTCACTCTGCATTCTGCATTTTGCATTTTCCACTCTGCATTTCCTGTTTTGCGCTTCACCCCTCCCGCAACGCGTCAAACATCGCCAGTATATTTTCCACCGGTGTGCCGGGTTGGATGTTATGAATCGTGTTAAACACAAACCCGCCGCCCGGCGAGAAGATCTTGACCCGCTCCCGGACCTCTTGGTAAACCTGCTCCGGCGTCCCAAAAGGCAGCGTCTTTTGGGTATCCACACCACCGCCCCAGAACGCCAACCGGTCTCCGTAGCACTCCTTGAGCAGCGCCGCATCCATCCCCACGGCCGAACACTGCACCGGATTCAAGACATCCACCCCGGCCTCTATAAAATCGTCCAGCAGCGTCACCACCGATCCGCAGGAATGGGCGCATACCTTCCACGATGTGTTGGCATGAATCCAGTCGTTCAATTTTCGGTGAAAGGGCTGATACATCTCCCGGTACATATCCGGCGAAATGAACGTGCCGTTCTGGGTTCCAAAATCCGTTCCACTGACCCCGATGACATCGATTCGATCTCCCACGGCCTCCCGCAGCAGTTTCAGGTTTTCCAGCACCACCTCGGACTGCATCTCGTAGATGGCCTTGATATACTCGGGATGGGTCATGTGGGCGATATACCACTCCGAGGGCGTGCGAATCCCCGGGGTGCGCTTTAGCGCGGGGCCGGGCAGCGGAGCCACGTCTCCGAATCCTCCCTGCCCGAACCAGAACACAATGGAAAAGTCCGTATTGCGATACAGGTCTTCCGAGGTTTTGCGAAGAGTCTCCAGATCCTCGTCTCCATAGCGCTTGAAATCTTCTTCAAAATCCCGAGGATCGAGATGGTCTTCGTCCACGGGCTCCTGCCGGACGATGTTGTCGAAGTAGAAGCCGCCTTTGGGCATCCGTCCCGAAGGCGGGACCGACGTATCCCCCTGCGGATAGATCAGGAGATCCCCGTTCTCCGCTTCTTTGACCACAAACTTTTCTCCCACCAGGACATCCGTCCCGTCGAACAAGCGCCAGGGCTTCCAGTGTTCGTTCTTGTATCCGAACATCGTCCTGGGTGCCGGGAGTCCCACCGCATCCACCCCCAGTTTCTCCATCAGATCGTATCCGACCTCGCCCAATATCTGAAAGGGCTCCCACACCTTGATCGGTATGGATGGAAGCCCCAATGCCTTGCGCAGCTTCGCGCATACGCTGGCCGAAATTCCCGTCACCGGCGTGGATCCCAGATCCACCGGAACGCGATCCGGCTCCTGGTGACGCACCGCCGCTCGCACCCGCTCTCGTGATGTCATTTTGGCTCCTCCCTATTTGGGGTCATGGGTGAAAATTCAGGGATCAGGGGTCAGGGGGAGAATCCAGCGCCCAGAACACAGGGGCACCCACCTGTGAACGACAACCTATGGATGAGTAAAGGAATCCCCAGCTTCTCCCTTAAGTTTGGAAAATGGCGCGTGTGCCTTACTGCTTGCCTCCATGAATATACGTGCCTTCCCGTCAAAAGTCAAACAGAAAAAGCCGCCCAAACTGCCTGGACGGCTTTTTCTGTACCTCCCTTTTCAGGAGACGCTTACCTGAGAAGAACCATGCTTCGTATCTGCACGAAATCCCCAGCATAGAGACGACAGAGGTAAACGCCACTGGCTGCATCCCTCCCGGAACTATCCCGACCATCCCACAGCGCCGAATACCAACCCGCTTCCACTTTCTCATCCACCAATCTCCGGACTTCCTGGCCGAGCAGTATATAGACGCTCAGCATGACCTCCGAGGCTTCGGGAATCTGAACCCGGATCACCGTGGATGCGTTGAAGGGGTTGGGGCAGTTCTGCGACAGACCATAGTTTTCAGGGGCAGCGGCAGAAGCGGCCTCTGTTCTTGCTCGGGGAGTCACCGAGATCGGACCGCGCACTGTCCTCGTTCCGTCGAAGACGACGTTTTCGAGCTTGTACCCGTACGTCGCCCTGTTCGTCAAACGGATGTCGGTGAAAGCACACTCCTGCTTGCCTGTGTTCGTGCCTGCTCCTTGGAGGATCTCCGAAGTCAGTCGTTCGTGGAAAAAAGACAGATCAGCAGGCCCGATCCCGCTTCTCTTTTTTTTGCCCTCGTGTGTCACCGAGACGTATGGTCTCTTTGGAAATCACCCATGGCATCTTGAAATACTTGCAGCGTAAGTGGTCCAACCCCATCCTCCGTCCCAATACCCTCGAACGTCACGCTATTGGCATCCACAGCCAGAATTCTGTAGGCACCATTGGCGTTCTTTGCGCTGGCGCCCAAAACAACCAGCGAGATATTCCGGAAATCACGGCCACCGCCACCCAAAGAGATCGGCGTACGATACCACTGTTGTGCCCGAACGGCCAACGAAAGCAGCTCTCGGGCCACAATATCCCTACTCTCATCTATTTTGAGGATCTTGGCAATAGCAGGAATCTTGGCCCTCGCCTCTGGGTCGATCTTCAATATGGTCTCGGCGGCAGTCAACCGGACTTCCTCATCCTTGTCCTTCAGGACCTCGGTGAGAGCGGGGACTGCGCCCCTCGCCTCCGGGCCAATCTCCCCCAAAGCAACGGCGACGGCTCTGCGGACATCCTCATCCTCATCCTTCAGGGCCATGCTGAGGAAAGAAACTGCACACGGACCAATTTCCGCCAGGGCCTCGATGGCAGCATAACGGAATTCCTTGTCCTTGCCCTCCAGAGCCTCGGCCAGAGCAGGCACTGCGGCCTCCGCCTTAGGGCCAATCTCCCCCAAAGCACGGGCGGCGGCTCTGCAAACATCCTCATCCTTATCCTTCAGGGCCTTGCTAAGGGCAGGAACTGCAGGCGGACCAATTTTCCCAAAGGCTTGGATGGCAGCTAGACGGACTCCCTTGTCCTTGTCTTCCATGACCTCGGTGAGCGCAGGAACTGCGGCCTTCGCCTCCGGGCCAATCTCCCCCAAAGCAACGGCGACGGATCTGCGAACATTTTCATCCTTATCCTTCAGGGCCTTGCTAAGAACAGGAACTGCAGGCGGACCAATTTTCCCAAAGGCCTGGATGGCAGCTTCGCGGAAATCCTCGTCCTTGTCTCCCAGAACCTTGACCCATTCACTCATAGGCTTTCCTTGATAAACCGGCTCTTCCTTCTGACTGCAAGCCCATGCGAACAAGACTACCAGAAGCAACACACACCCTAACTGCACGCGTTTACGTCTCATTCCACTTACTCCTTTCCGAAGTGCTTTTGGCACCCCTTGAACGCAAATACCTACTCATCTGTGCGCCTCTTGGGGCAGACAGGCAACGCACAAACATGGTGAGGCGGCATCAATTCAGCCGCTGCCAATTCCTTGCGGCATCCCAGACAATGCGAAAATCCCCCCAATCATCAGCAATATCGGGCTGCACAGAGAATACTACATATGTCCGCCTTTGATAGGCAAAAAAGTATCTTCTCACATTCTTTTCTGTATCACAATTCATTGCCATCTCTTAAAGAATCAGGAGGCTATCATCAATAGTGACAGATCAGCAAGCAGGAAAGCAAGTCCCACCCCATCTAACTTGGCCCCATATAGAGTCCCCAATTCATCTCCTCGCCCATCCCCCAGATCCCTGAATCCACCAAACCCTGCCCTCCTGGAAAGATCCCGGACTCGCGGTTTCGCTTCCATAGGTCCCGCTGAGAATTAACCTTGACAATCTCCTATAAAAGGTGCATATTAGCTTCCACTCACCACTCACCACTCACCACTCACCAACTCACCACTCACCAACTCACCACTCACCTACTCACCAACTCACCCATACCATGACCCCATCCCCTCATCTGGACATCCTCGAAGGCGTCATAGAACGGGTCACCTTCCACGCAGAGGACACGGGCTACACCGTGGCCAAGCTTCGGGCCCAAGGAGGCGGGCCCGAGCCCGTCACGCTGGTGGGCTCCGTGGCCGAGATCCATCCCGGCGAGAGCGTGCGGCTGGAGGGCCACTGGACGACCCACCCGGAGTATGGCCGTCAATTCCGGATCATCGCGTATAAGACCGTGTACCCGTCCACGATCGAAGGCATCCGAAAATACCTCGGCTCCGGATTGATCAAAGGGATTGGCCCGGTTACCGCCAAACGCATCGTGGCCCAGTTCGGATTGGAGACCCTTTCCATCATCGAGCGTGCGCCGGATCGGCTGACAGAGGTGGCGGGCTTGGGGGCCAAGCGTGCGACACTGATCAAGCACGCCTGGATCGAGCAGCAGGAGATCAAGGAGGTGATGCTCTTCCTCCAGTCCCACGACGTGAGCACCGCGTATGCGGTCAAGATCTGGAAACAATACGGAGATGAAGCCATCCGCATCGTTCGGGAAAATCCCTATCGGCTGGCCAAGGACATCTGGGGCATCGGATTTGTGATCGCGGATCGGATCGCGCAGAACCTGGGGGTGGACCCCGAATCCGCCATGCGCCTGCAGGCGGGCCTGCGCTATAGTTTGAGCCAGGCTTCCGATAAGGAGGGACACGTCTTCCTCCCCGCGGATCTCCTCATGGCCTCAGCCGCCGAAAATCTGAACGTGCCGGAGGAGAAACTCCGCCCCTGCTTAGGCGATCTGAGCCGGGAAGGCGAGGTGGTCATCGAGGACGAGCACGTGTATCTGCCCGCCCTTTACTATGCGGAACAGGCCGTATCCAAAAAGCTCCATCAGCTGGCTCAGGTCCAAAAGGTGGAACTTCTAAACCTGGGTGAAGAGATTACTGCGGTGGAAACCCGCACCGGATTTGCCTTTGCCGAGCGCCAGAGACAGGCCATCATACGGGCGTTGCGCGAAAATATCCTGATCCTCACGGGCGGTCCCGGAACGGGCAAGACCACCACCGTGCTGGGCATGATCGACCTGTTTTTGCGTCGGGGCCGTTCCATCGCCTGCTGCGCCCCCACCGGACGAGCGGCCAAGCGCATGGCGGAGGCCACCGGCCGGGAAGCCCAGACCATTCACCGGTTGCTCAAATTCCAGCCCCGGGGCGGCTTCGAATACGACGGGAATCCGCCGCTTCCCGCAGACGTGGTGATCGTGGATGAGGTCTCCATGATCGACATCCTCCTCATGCACCACCTCCTCAAGGCCGTGCGCCCGAGCACCACCCTCATCCTGGTCGGAGATGTGGATCAACTGCCCTCCGTGGGACCCGGAAACGTGCTGCGAGACATGATCGCCTCCCGCTCCGTACCCACCGTCCGGCTCGATCACATCTTCCGCCAGGCCCAGGAGAGCCGCATCGTGGTCAACGCGCACCGAATAAACAAAGGGCTTTTCCCCACCCTGAAGAGCGACCCCACCAGCGACTTTTTTTTCATCGACAGGGAACAGCCGGCCGATATCGTAGAGACCCTCCTGAGCCTTTGCACCGAACGCCTGCCCCGGCGCTATGGATATGATCCCATAGAGGACATTCAGGTGCTCGCCCCTATGTATCGCGGAGAGACCGGCGTTACCCATCTCAACACCATCCTCCAGGAGCGTCTCAATCCAACAGGCACCCAGATACAAAGAAGCGGCGCCCTCTTTCGCGCAGGCGACAAGGTAATGCAGACCCGGAATAACTACCAGAAGGAGATCTTCAACGGGGACATCGGCCGCATCCTCTCCATCGACTTGGAGCAACAGGAACTGGTGGTTCGCTTCGACACCCCCGTATCTTATGCCTTCAGCGAATTGGACGAACTCTCGCTCGCCTATGCGGTCTCCATTCACAAAAGCCAAGGATGCGAATACAAAGCCGTCCTCTTCCCGCTGTCTACGCAACACTTTATGATGCTCCAGCGAAATCTTCTCTACACTGCCATCACCCGCGCCCGGGAACTCGTCATCGTGGTCGGCACGAAAAAGGCGCTCGCCATCGCCGTGGGCAACGACAAGGTCTTCGAGCGCCATACCGGGCTTGCCGCGCGATTAAGTGGAACAAATAGTCTCGGCAAGGAGGATTTTTCTCCACCGGAATTCAGGCTTTAGCCTTTCACTGGAGCGGGAAACCGGATTGTCGAGGCCACCGGGCGGTGTTCTCAGAGGGGGCGAGCGCGGAGAATCCATACCAGGCACACTTTCCCGCCCGACATTCGTCCTCCTACGCTTCCGCCTCCACTTCCGCCCTATAGGTTCCGTGGTTGTTCATCTTCAACAGCAGCCCTTCGTCAATGGAATAGTAGCTGTCCGCCGCCTGCACCAGATCCCGGGCGGTGTTGTGGATAAAGGAAAACACCTCCACCTTGGGGCCCATGGTTTTGAGCAGATGAGCCAGGGACACGAAATCTCCGTCCCCGCTGACGATCACCACTACGTCCAGCTTGTCCGCCAGGCCGATCATGTCGATGGCCATCCCCATGTCCCAATCCCCTTTGGCGGAACCATCGCTCCGCAAGCGCAGTTCCTTTCGCTTCACCTCGTAGCTCTTCTGCTGAAGCATACTTAGGAAACTGGTCTGATCCACATCAGGAGACTGCACCACGTAGGCGATGGCTTTGATCAGGCGCCGTTTGCCCACCGTGGCTTCGAGGAGTTTCTCGAAATCCACCCGCGCACCAAACTGCCGGGCCGCATAGAACACATTCTGAACATCCACAAAAACCCCCACCCGCGCATCTTCCCCGTAAGACTTCACCACCCGGGCCTCCGGTTCCTGAAGTCGTTTGGTCTCCACGCGGAGCGTATGTACCTCGCGCCCGATATCCTCAAACATCTGTCTTAGGACAGTTTGTTCCTCACCCCTCCGAAGCGCCATCTTATTCAACAGACCCTTAAGTTGTTCAATGCTCTCCCCTATGGCTTCCAGGAAGGGCGAAGGCCCCTGGCCCGTTGTTCCCGGACGCAGAGAGTGGGTCAGCTCGTGCTGGATCTTGCGCGTTTCCCGGGCCAGATGGCGCATCTCGGCGGACAGATCCTCCTGTGTTTGGTGGGCGGAGGTCTCCTCCAGCTTGCGTTTCAGGAGGGCCGATTCTTCTTCCAACGCGCTGTTGGCCTTATGAGAAGCACTCAATTCGTGCTGCAGCTCGTTGATTCGGCTCTGGAACACCTTGCGCTCATGAGTCAGTTCATCCAGCCGCTTCTGAACACGGGCGTAATCCTCCGCCACTTTCTCCAGTTTCGATGCCTCCGGATTCCCGGGTTGGAGATGGAGTTCGGCCTCCGGAACACCGTACTCGCACGCAGATTCCCCCATCGGAAATTCTGCGTCCAGCTGATCCATCAGTTCCCGCACCTCGACGCGGCCATCGCAGGCCAGCGCGAAGAGCAGCCCCCCTATGTGTCCTTCGTCAGGGCGCCCGGACGTCTTTTTGAGGAGGTCATCCACCGCTTCGGGAGCAAGTTCGCCAACTGTTTTGATCCAGCTTTTGTTTACCCGGGTCAAGGTCTTGATGATCGCTCTCGCGTTGGGTTCATCGGAGTAGAATTGGTCCACCAGGTCCAGGATCAATTTGGAGGTAGGAACCGATTTGGTGCGGATTCCGGGATAGTTTAGTCCACAAATATTGCATAGTTTAACGATCTCTATGTGATCCAATGAGTCATGTATGATCCGGTTCATGCGCTCCGGATTCAAGCTTTCGGCCACTTGTTTGGGGAGGGATGCCATGGTCGTGCCCCTTGTTGGTTTGTTGGAACTTGGTGACTGGCAATGGCCAATTCCTTATCGCAGGACGTCTTTTTCAAGTTTTACCCGAAGTTTTTCTGCGACGAAGGGCGGCACAAAGGGACTGGCGTCTCCTCCCAGACCCACCACCTCCTTGACAATGGACGAGCTGAGATAGATATACTGACTGTTGGGCATCAGAAAGACACTTTCAAATGAAGGGTCCAATTGCCGATTGGCCAGCACCATTTCAAATTCATAGTCGAAATCGGTGGCTGCCCTGAGCCCCCGGACAATAGTCTGCGCACCGGTCTCACGCACCTTATTCACCAACAGTCCCTCCAGTCTTTCGACCGAAACCTGATCTTCCCACGCCCGCGTCGTCTCCCGGATCATCACCATCCGTTCCTCCACGGAGAAGAGCGGATGCGATTTGCGAAAATTATCCCCGATCACCACGATCAAGCGGTCAAATAACGCCACCGCCCGCTCGATGATATTCAGGTGTCCATAGGTGATCGGATCGAAACTACCCGGGTAAATTGCAGTTTTCAAGACCTAACTCCTTTCGTCTCTTTTTGGAATGTCAGATTCGCAGATTCGTATGAGAGAAATCGCCTTCCCCTTTCCCCCTGATCCCCGATCGCCGATCCCTGCCTTCAACTCTCAATGAGCCGCTCGGCGATGACAATCGCCTTATCCTGCTCGCTGATGGGGGCTTCGTCTTCCGGATTCATGCTCAGATGCGTGCGGCCCCCCACCTCAGTTGCCCCATTTTTACCCGCCTCCTCAAACTGTTCCCGGATGAACTGATCGATGGAGGAATAATCATCCGTAAGAATATCGTCCAATCCTATTCCCCGCTCCTCCCGCACGAGCCCGATCAAGATGGCACGATGGGTCTTTCTGAAATAGCCGGAAAGCTCGCCGAATGTGCGATCCACATAGTACGGAGGGATGGGCACACACCAGAACTTGTTGCCGAGGTCATACGTGAGCAATTCCTGTACGGCTTTGGTGAGACCGGGAGCCACTGCTGCATTGGCCAGGAGAAACCCGCTGTATGCTCCGTTGGTGATCACTTCATCCGCATCCGCACGCCTTAAGTGTTGCTCATTTTCCGCATCCAGAAGCTCCGCACAGACTTTTACGTCCGGCTCGATGGATTTGATGGTGAGGGTCGCCAGGATCGTCCGGTCGTCCGCCTTCCCCTGCTGTCCTTCCCGTTCGTCCGCCAGAATGATGGCCGCGTTCGCCTCGGAGAGATTTGCCCGGCGCAGCACACTCTCCTGGACGAAATCCCCCCTAACGTACTTGATGCTCGTATCCCGAAACTTGAAGAGAATTTCGCTGTTGATCTCCTCCGGCATCTCGTTGACCAGCACCATGTCCATCTCCTGAGCAGTACTTTGGATGATGCCTTCGATCACGCGTTCGACATGCCGGTTCCAGCCGCAGATGACCGTGTGTCCCTTGAATTTGATCTGTTCCAATCCTCTGCCCTCCTTAATCCTGCGTGCCGTCATCACCGAGGCGATGGTGGCCGTCAGGATCGAAACACACGCCATGCCCGCGAAAATCAAGACGCCGGTCAGGATCCGTCCCCATCCCGTGACCGGCACTTTGTCCCCATATCCCACCGTGCTTATCGTCACCAAGGCCCACCAGACCGCATCGGAGAGGGAATCGAATTGATCGCGCGCACCCGTGGCATGCTCGATGATCCCCACCGTGGCACCCCCCACAAACATCACCCCGAGCAGCAACAGGGCCAGCCTGGGGATATGGCTCTCCCACAGAGACCGCCCCGCCCTGATCAACCATCGGAACCGCTTTAGAATGGGCCTCGGAATCGCACGCCGTCTGGATCGTCCTTTCGCCAAACTACACCTTCCTCCCCGTGATACGCTGGGTGAGGGAACGGCATCACAAAAATCCGCTTGCGGTTCTCTTCACCGTTACCTGGCTTCAGCCCCTATTCCCTCTTCAGTCTTTCCAGCATCCCATACGCCGCCACCCCGGTCACCAATCCCGTGGCCACACTGGATAGCAGAAAAATGGGAAACAGTGCCCAAATACCTCGACTTCGCACCAACAGGAGATACGCCAAACTGAGTTGCGTCACATTATGCGCCCAGGCCCCCCAGACACTTACGCCGACCACGCCGAAACTCCTGGGCCATGTGCGATGCACCAGGGCCATTACCGCCCAGCTTGCCGCGGCTCCGCCTGCGGAGAGCAGAAAGGTCGGACTGAGAAATGTCCCGACCAAAAGCGACCCCAGCACGACCCGGATGCCCGTAACCGCGCATGCCCCCCCTGCACCAAACATAAACAGCGCGAGCAGCGAAACCACATTTCCAAGCCCGATCTTCATCCACGGAAAGGGTCGGGGCAGCATACCCTCAAATATGAAAAGAATCAGCCCCACCGACGCCAACAGCGCCAGATACACCAACTTCCGCCCCTTCGGGAATGCCAGATACCTCAAGTCGACTGTCAAATCTCCCCCTGCCCTATGCGACCCTGTCCCCAAGGGATCGTGCCGCCTGTGCGTCTACCGGGTGACCGCATCCAGTTCCTCCTTTGCGCGGCCCTCAATGCGCACGACCACGCGATTGGGCACACACACCACCATGGCTCCGCTCTTCCAGATCGCCCCAGCCTTTACGCACAGTTTCTGCGGACAAGATGCCTCCACCACGCGCGCCTTGCCCCCTGTGATCCCAATCGTGGTCCCACCCAAAGGGCCATTTACGCGCACCGTGTTTTCGTTCGCCAGGGGAATCCGGGCCAACAGCTCCCTGTTTTGCGCTACGATAACCATCTGCCCGGTACCCGGAAAAACCGAAAACACAAAGAAACTCAGGCCACCCAGGAGGAGCAGAACACCGATCAGCAATTTATCCCAAAGAGTCAGCATCAATGACCACTATCCAGTTTGCGTGGGAGTAGATAAAGACAGCGCTCGATAAGGAAACCGCAGAACGTCAACTATTGAACACCGAAGAACACTGAAACGACACTCAAGAAGAAAGGTTCCAGGGGTTTTCGGTGTTTTTCGGTGTTCGATGGGTTTGATCTCTCGTGACTCCACAGGATCCCTCGATCTTCAGAAAGTCGCCATGTCCCCGATCTCTTCCAGGGTTTTTTCTCCGATCCCCGGAATCTTGGCCAGATCGTCCAGCGTAAGGAAGGGACCATGATCGGTCCGCCATTGGACGATCTTCTGCGCCATTTTGGGACCGATTCGGGGCAGGCGCTCCAGTTCCTCGGCCGTAGCCGTATTCAGGGGCACCTTCTCTTCGGGCCCAGTCAGTTCCCCCGCAGCAGCGATCGTCTCTGGAGGGTCGGCCACCCGCACCACCTGAAAGTCCTCGGTGGCCTGTGGAGACAGGCGATCCCACAGAGAGATTCCCCCACCCACCAAAAGCGAAGCCACCAGCAGAGCGACTACGATCTGCTCCCTGCGCGTCAGTGAAAACATGGAGACCCTCCTCTTTTCCGGCGCAGAGACGCAGAGAGCCCAAGGATCTCCGCACGTCCCGCGCTTTTCCCTTACTCACTGCTCGCCACTTACGGCCTGCAACTCAATTCAACTTGATCTCTCCCCAAACCCCTACCTCGATGGAATTGTCTATGCGCTTCCGAAGCTTGTTGTTCGTGCGGCGGACATCTATCTTGGCGCCCCCGGTAAAGGTGTTGCTGAAGCGATAGCTCGCATTGGGGCTCACAGACCACGTAGTGCGGTCATCGCTGGGAACAACCTTCTCCACTCCCACCCCGTGCGCCTGGTAGTTGTGCTTATACTGGAGGTCCATCGACAGATCCAAATGGCTCTCCAACTGGACGTTCTTCCAGAAAAGCAGGTTCAATCTCCGGCCCTTCGGATCGAAGCGATAATCCACGGAGGCGGTCAGATCAAAGTCCCGATTTTCGGTGGTTCCTCCGCTTCCCCGAAAATCCTTCTTCTCGGAGAACCGCCACGTGCTCTTCAGGGACGATTTTACACCCCCTTTCCACTGAAGGGACCAGGAGAAAAGGGGGGAAAAGTTGTGCGCGATCTCTTCGGACAAGGGTTCGATCGGTGCTCCCTCCCCTCCGGGCACGCCGCGTTGCGACGTTTTTCGCTCGTAGCTGCTGTTTATGCTCGAGGACCGGAGCAGGAGGTTGAGCAGAGGCCAGCTTTCCAGGCCACTGAGGCGAAGGCCAATGCCAGGGAGCGTCTCACTCCGGCTGTCTTCGGAGCTACTGGAACTCTGGCTCTTTCTGTGCTCGATCTCGTATTTGGGTTTGAGGCTCAGCCTCGAGGAGAGGTCCAGGCTGGTCGCCCATTGCGCCCGGTTCGACGTGGATCGGGAATCCTTTTGGGAACTCGTCGAACTGGTTGCATCCACCTCGGGATCGGCCGAGAAGCCGAACTGATATCCCCAAAGCGGCCGCTCGAGCAGGCCGGACAGGGCCGACTTTTCGGTGCGGGACCATGAGGCGGTCACCGGCCCCATCACCTCGAGAACTCTCCCGGCGAGCCGACGCGGAGACAGGGACCTGGGAACTTCTCCCTGCCCGCTGGGGTCCGCTTCCTTCCCGCCCCCTTCCCTCGATTTGTCGTTGGCGCTCTTGCGCTCCTTCCCGGCTTTTTCGGGCGGGACCCAATTGGAGAGCATCCCGGAGAGATCGAGAGTAAACTTGGCCTCGGAAGTGGCGTCATTTCTTACAGTTCGGCCCAGATCCCCAGTGGCAGCTCCCAGCAATTTGGGGTCGTTGTTCTCATAATAGCTGGTTCTATACGAGTAACTCTGTTTCAGCCACTTGGCAACACTGGGCTCGAAGGTGGCCTTGGCGGTCTGGTCGCGATTCACCTCGTTCCCAAATTGGAGTTGGGCAAGATCCAGATTGGCTCGCAGGTCCCGCTTGATCTTCAGGTCGTAATCGGTGCTCAGACTGTTCCACGGACGCAGAGAGAGGGTGTAACTCTCAGATGCCCCAAACGATTCCTGTTTGGTGGTGTCCAGGGCGGCTCGCGAGAGGTACTCGGATCTCTTCTTCTCTCCCTGCACATTCATCCGAAGTGCGGAGGGAAGGTAGAAGAACTCGCTCTTTTCCAATGAGCCCGGAACGAACTCCGGCAGCCAGCTCCAGAATTTCACCGACCGCCGTTTCTTCGGAGAAAGGTCGTACTGAAACGAACCATTATAGGACTCGGTGAGACTGAAAGGGCGCTCGGGCGAACGTCCCTCGTTCTCGGAGAAGGAGAAGTTGGCGTTGATGCGCTCAACGGTCACCCCCTTCAGGAAGGGCAGCACGCCGTTCCATCCCTGCCGGTTGGAGGGTGTTATTCGAAAGGAGACGTTGCCCGTCTTGCGAACGCTCCACGTGCGCAGTTCTTGCTGCTGCTCTCTGTTGAGCACAATATCCGAACCCGGTTTCAGGCGGGGAAGTCCGGTGGTCTCTCCATAGGAAAAACCCGCAGGAAGCGACACCCCCCATCTGCGGGGAAAGAACCGTCCCAATTTCAGATCCCCTCTGAACCCATAGGAGGTCTCAGCATCTCCGCCGCCGCCTTGGGCCGTCAGCGTTCGAAACTCGCTGGTCTTGTGGGTGTAATCCACGTTCAGACTCATCAGGTCCGCTATGCTGACGCCAAAATCGCCTCGCACTGCTGTTCCGGCGTCGGTCCGGACGTCGTCCAACCTGAGCTCGTCGAACCACACCTCCCCGGTGGCCGCCGATCCGCTGCGATTCTCCACCCCCAAAACCACCATCTTGACGTTGGACAGGGAGGGATTTCCACGGACGTGCAGGCGCCCTCTCGTGGTATCCGTGACGGTTGTGCCGGAATCGGCCTGGGCGGTCAACAGATCGAACTTCAGACGGGTCAGCTCGGCCAGGTCGATGATCATGCCGTTCTCCTCCCAACCCGGATGGAGGCGCGCCCTGTATTCGTACATGTTGGTGGTATCCGCGCCGAATTGCAGGAAGTAGAGAAGCGAATCTCCGACAGCCTCGAAACCCGGATCCCCGTGGACAAACAGCTTCATCGTGTTATAGGTCGTATAGTTCTCGGCTTTGGGGAAGGTCTTATACGCCATGGCACGGTGGCCAGGCTTCAAGTCTCGGATCTGAAGCACCAGCGATTGCTCCTTGCGCGGAATGTTGGTGAGGGGATCGATCTCCTCATGCACCCCCGGCGGAGTTTGGTAGTCGTCATTATCCTGCGTGTTCTTGACAGTCACATCGAAGGATCCCCCGTCAGCCGCCTTCAGATCATCGAGCCCCAACTCCAACCAGTCGTTTCCGACGATCTCAAGCTGCGCGATCTGGATCTTTGCAGTACTGTCCGCTCCGGTGATCCAGAGCCTGACATACTCCATCCGCGTGGAATCGGGATTGCCCACCTGGACGCTGTTTTCGTCCCAGAGAGGGATGCGGAAAAGCCGCCAACCGTCGTGCTCGGTGCCTTCCACGTAGGGGGTTTGGGCGAGATCCAGGGAATAGTGAAAATAGTCGTCCTTCGTGTCCAACATGCCGTTGCTGTTGATGTCCTCCGTATCGGGACGATCTCTGCGGTCAGGATCGTTCTTGTTTCTCTCCGTTCCGTTTATGAAATCATACACCTCCGTCTTGTCGTATCGCCAGTCGTCCCCGCTCGGGTCCGGAGTC
>JAZDJA010000374.1:0-4525 GCA_043804415.1 Candidatus Latescibacterota bacterium
GGTGCCAACGAAACAGTTAAGGGCATACGAACCTCCTTTGTGATCCCAAATGGCTCCTTAAACGTCTCTCTACCATAGGATACCACAATTACAAGTATTTCGCAACCCTTTATACTGATCAGCCAACTTGCGGAAGAGCCATAAAAAAGGCCCTCCCCCCCGATCCATTTCCAGACAATGTCGGATGTGATTTTCCCCACTTGGAAGCAGGACTCAAGCCAGAGGACTCCCGGAGAATAATCGCACAGCAGAAAATGCGGTCATGCTGCACTGTACGCCCGCATTCACGGAAAGCCCGAAAGCATCATGGGAGGGGTTCGGGCTTTTTGCGTGGGAAAGCGGAATTTCGGACTTGCTTTTTCTTTCCTTCTTTCGTAAATTGTGCCCGATGCGATGCCCGATTCGAACGCTATCTCGTGCAGATCCCAAAGTTCCCCAAGCAATTCGGCCGAGTTCCCGGTTTGTCCAAGAGATACCCAGAAGGAAACATTTGGGTTTTTGTGCGCGCTTCTTGCCAACCCGACCCTATCCCTTATATAAGGAGAACGCACCGATGCAAGGCTTGCAGGCAGGTTTTGGAAAAGTGAAGATCACGCCACCCATGGGCACGTTGGTCTGCGGGTACTACTATGACCGGGCCGCGGATGCGGTGCACGACGATCTGTATGCAAAGGCCCTCGTATTGGATGACGGGACCCGTCGCTGGGCGCTGGTATCGTGCGACCTGGCGTTATTCCCGACAGAGGTGGCGGAGGCGGCCCGTGCGCTGATCGAAAAGGAGTCCGGTCTCGCTCCGGAGGCGGTCATGGTGCACGCGACCCACACGCACACCGGGCCTGTCGTGGATGGCGACTATGCCCGGAAGCTTCCCGAGTGGATCGCCGAAAGTGTTCGGATCGCCCTGGAAGGGATGCGGGACGTGCGCATCGGCGTAGGATACTCTGAAGAGCATGGACTGTCGTTCAATCGCCGGTTCTTCATGAAGGACGGCGGGGTGCAGACCAATCCGGGCAAGCTCAATCCCGACATCGTGGAAGCGGAGGGGCCGATAGATCCGGAGGTGGCCGTGGTTTCTGTTGAGGAACCGGATGGCACGCCGGTGGCGCTGATCGTGCGTTTTGGCATGCATCTCGATACAATCAGTGGCAATGCCATTTCGGGCGATTATCCGTTCTTTCTGGAGGAGGCCCTCTCCGAAAAACATGGGAAAGATCTCCCGTTCCTCTTTCTCAAAGGGTGCTCCGGGAACGTCAATCACTTTGACGTCAAAAGCGCCGACCCGCAGCGAAGTTTTGGCGAGGCCAAGCGGATCGCCCTCACTTTGCTCCCCCGGGTCTTGGAAGCGATGGACGATCTGATCTATTTGTCTGCGGTGGATCTGGGATATGCGCGGAAACCGGTTAGGCTTCCGTGCAGAGTATCCACCGAGGAAGAGGTCACATGGGCGCGGGAGATCGTGGCCCAGCCGGCCGACGCAACCAAGGATTTCACGATGGATCGGGTGGAAGCAATTCGGATCATCCAGGTATCCAAGATGGCGCACAATTATATCCCGGCCGAGGTGCAGATCCTTCGAGTCGGAGAGATCGCCATCGCCGGCTTCCCCACCGAGATGTTCGTGGAGTGGGCCATGCAACTGAGGAAGGACTCCCCCTTCCGATACACCTTCCCCATCGATCTGGCCAATGGAAGTGTGGGCTATATTCCCACGCGCAGCGCCTTCAAAAATGGCGGGTACGAACCGGTCAGCAGCGTTTTTACGCCGGATGTGGGGAATGTATTGGTGGATGCCTCGCTTGAACTGCTTAATCAATGATGAGTAAGAAAATTGTGAATTACGAGTTTCGAAGTGAAAAGCGGGAGACTAGCTCTGTCTCTCTTCACTGAACTGCATTCGTGCCGATTTGCGTTCATTTGCGGTCGCACCAAACACCAGATTCCGTCGGAATAGGCCGATTCCGAAAAAGTACCTTCGAGAGAACAACAAGGTCTCAGCACCGCTAACTGCTTCAAAAAATAACTGTTCTGACAGAATCTCGCCACTCGCCAGAAAGAAAAGAAAGGAGCCGTCCCATGGAAAAGGTAAGACTTGGATTTATCCCCGCGCATCGGGTACCCTTTGACGAAGACTGGGCCGTCCAGATGCGGAAGCGCACACTGGAGGCTTTGAAAGCCATTGAGGAAATTGAGGTGGTCGTGCCGGATGCTCAGCTGACTCCAAATGGCCTGGTTCGGGATGATGCTGATGCGGAGAAGGTGATCGGTCTTTTTGAGGAGCAAGGCGTAGAGGGATTGCTCCTGGGCGCGATGACGTTTGGGGACGAGATTTCGGCGGTAACCATCGTGGAGAATATGGACCTTCCGACCTTGCTTTTTGGCACGAAGGAAGGGGCGTTCACCGCAGACGGAGGGCGGCGGTCGGACGCCTTCTGCGGAACGTTGTCCATATCATCCGGCCTTTATCGCCGCAAGATTCCCTTCGTGTTTTCGGGCATCTGTTTCCCGGAGGAGGAAGGATTCCTTCGGGATGTGCGCCAATTCGCCGGTACGGTCTCCGCCATTCAGGCCTTTATGGGCGCGAAGATCGGGTTGGTGGGGCCGCGTCCGGAGCGCTTTGAGACTTGCGCCATCAACGAATTCCCCATGATCGAGCAGTTCGGGCAGCGCGTGGTGCAGACCTCCATGTCGGATATATTCGGGGCGGCGCGCGCACTGGACGACGCCGACTCGGCGGTCATACGAATCGTAAATGCCATCAAAGCCGGAGCCGATTGCAGCGCGGTCTCGGATAACGCGATCCTCAAGATGGCCAAGTTGGAGCAGGCGCTGCTGGAGTTTGCGGAGGAGAAGGCCCTATCTGGCATGGGCGTCCAGTGCTGGACCGCGATGCAGACCGATTACGGCATCTCATCCTGCACCACAATGGGGCGACTCACCGAGCAGGGTATCATGACCGCATGCGAGGTGGACATCCACGGGGTGTTGACCATGCTGGCGCAATATCGGGCCACGCTGGGCCGCACCGTGCCGCATTTCATTGACTGGACGATCCGCCATCAGGAGAACGAGAACGCCTTCCTGTCCTGGCACTGCGGGAACGCACCCCAGTGTCTTGCTGCGGCAAACAGCAAGCCGCAGTTGCGCCCACATAGCATTCTGGGGAACATGCTCAGCGAAGAGTGCTCGCAGGGCTGTGCGGAGTTTCAACTCAAGCCGGGAACGGTCACCTTCAATCGCCTCGTGGAATACGACGGCGAATTTAAGATGCTGATCACCAACGGGGAGATCCTTCCCTCCGACCAGAAGCTTCGGGGAGCGTGGTCGTGGGTGGAGGTGCCCAGTCTGGACATCCTATACCGGACCCTCGTGGAGGAGGGCTTCACCCATCACGCCAGCATGATCCACGGCGATGTGAGTGGACAGCTGGTGGATTTCTGCATGTTCCTGGGCATCGAGACGGTGGTGGTATAGGGCAATACGGGCCGGTCAAGGAGACGAGGCTATGGGATCGGGGGCAAATCAACGCTTCTGATCCCATTTTCTTAGCGCACGAAATTATGGATATTATGGCGTGAGCTGATTAAGGGAGATTCTCAACTACAGCAGAATGGCAGCGTTTGTCACGCCAAACGCAGTGAAGAGTCTCCTCGCCAAGTCGCAAAATACATCATCGTATTTGTGATTTCGTGCAGTTGGGATCAGCCCGAACCATTGATCGATCTCTCGCCAGATCGGGAAGACATAGGCATCCGCCCGCAGGAGTAGCTCGCACGGAACACGCAAGGAACACGTATCTGCGCAACGCAAACCTCGGTGTGAAGGATCATCCGGGCGTGCCCCTCATTTTTGCCTGGGGATTACATATCGGGCTCAGCTACCAACGGCCTCAGTTCCGCCCCTATGGCCTCTTTGAGGGCGTGGCCAAGCCGGGATGGGGATGCCAGTACATGATGATGCTCAAGGAGATGGCTGCAGGGCCGCAGGGAGGTGCTGCGGTGGTCAAGGTGGTGGACATCTCCCCGAAGGTTTTCGCACCACGGTGGCGTTTGCGCATGCGATCGCTTCGGTGGAACTGGATGGCAGGCCCTGGCACTACTTTGATGAGTGCTTTGTGTTCCTGCCCCAGAAGCGCGAAACCTATACGATCAGCGTGACCTATGGGAACCCCGAAACCCCCCATCTGGTCGCCACCTTCGCCAAGGTGACCGAAACCACATGGACCGACGGGGTCTTCGGGTTTTCGTGTGACTGGAATGAGTGGAGCGAGGGCGCTCCCGAGACCTTTCGGTATCACGCGGCCGTAAAACTGGAAGGACGGAAATTGCTTGAGATCCAGAATGCGGAGACCGTAAGAACGATCCCCCTGTTTCGTTCGATCGCATTCCACGAACTCAGTGGGGAGGATTCCATCATTCACATGGTTCCCCGAGACTCCAATGATACGCCCGTCAAACCACTCAACCCAAACGGGGGCGTGGTGGTTCGCTTCCTGCCGGATGCGATCAGATTGTCGATACAGGAGTAG
>JAZDJA010000375.1:0-3813 GCA_043804415.1 Candidatus Latescibacterota bacterium
GACACGAGCGCATCAGCGGCGCTCAGTTGATGAAGCTATATGACTATTTCAAGCTGGGAAAGAGCTTGTCCCCGGAGGCATTGAGCAGGGAGGGATTTGAGGACATCAATCTGTGCGGCGGGTACTGGGCCGCGCAGTCCAAAGACGGTGGCAAGACGTGGGCCGAGTGGGTTCAAATCCGCCGTCACAAGAGACATAAACCAATTGCGCCAAACGCCCGGCGTGTCCGTGTGGCAACGGAATTACTACGAACGCGTCATCCGCACCGAGGCCGACTATGGACGTATTGCGGAATATGTGATCACCAATCCACAACGGTGGTGCCAAGACATCTTGCACCCGGACACCTAAACGGAAAATCACAGGGGCGTGGCGCGCTGTTCCCCGGCGGATCGGGTTCCCCCTGCCTATGCCAGCCTCCATGCAGCCGACAGGCAGCGATAGATAGACGCGTTCCGCCCAATCCCGGCCCTCCTCCCCCGCTCCAAAAGTGCTTCCCATGCCAAAGAAAAGGCCGCCCACTCAATGAGGACGGCCTTTTCTTTCTTCTGATGTCTTTATGCGCTTACCGAACCAAACCCATTTTGCGCACCAGACGATCCCTCCCAGCGGCAAGCCAACACAGATAGACCCCGCTGGCCACCTCCTGCCCGGCTGAATCCCTTCCATCCCACGCTATCGAATAGATGCCCGCAGGGCGCGCCTGGTCCAACAACATCAGGATCCGCTGACCGGCTGCGGGTGCACACGGACAACCGCACGGTGGTGGCTTCGGGCAACTGATAGCGAATCGTCGTTTTGGCTTGAAACGGTCTGAGATTGTCTGAGCGCAATCTCCTGGCGTTAAGCGAATTCCAGTTCACCTGCAACCCGCTTTGTGGTCTCCTCCTCGTGGCATCTCTTAAACCGCCCCACATGGAGCTTGATCGCCACATCATCCATGATCGCATACAGGCAAGGAATGACAAACAACGTCAGGAAGGTCGCTGCTCCCAGTCCCCAGGCGATGGTGTTGGCCAGTGGCCCCCATGTCTCCGATTTGCCGCCCAGGCCGATGGCCATCGGAAGCAGGCCCAGGATGGTGGTCACACTGGTCAGGAGGATGGGCCGCAGCCGCAGTCTGCCGCCGTCGATGATCGCCTTCCACTTGGTCACGCCCCGCGCCCTGGCCTTGTTGATGAAGTCGATCAGCACGATGGAATCGTTGACCACGACCCCGGCTAGGGCCACGATCCCAAAAAGCGTGGTGATGCTGAAGGGGTCGCGCCCGATTAAGAGTCCGACCATGGCCCCGATAAACGCGAAAGGCAGGGTGAACATGATGATCAGTGGCTGCACCCACGACTTGAACTGCGTGCCCAGGATCAGATACATCAGCAGCATCCCCACGACAAACAGCCGTTCCAAGCTCGAAAACGCCTCCTTGAACTCCAGCATCTCGCCTCTAAAGTCCAGCCGATACCCCGGATAGCGTTCCTCGATGTTGGTAAAGCGTTCCGCAAGCTCCCGGTTCACCTGAGCTACGGAGGTGACGTCATCGTCCAGATCGGCAGAGACCGTGATGGCGCGGTCTCCCTCAAAGCGCTGGATATCCGAAACCCCAAGCTCGATGGATACTTTCGCCACGCTCCCAAACGGAATCAGGGCGCCGGAGCGCGAGGCGATCCGCATGCGCTCGATGTCGCTGAGTTTCTCCCGCTGGTCGCCCCGGAACTTGACCACCACGTCGATCTCCTCGTCGGCATCCCGGAACACAGTGGCCTTTGAGCCTTCAAACGCAGTACGAACCGTGGCGGCGATCCCAAACACATCCAGTCCCAACAGCGCGGCCTTTTCCTCGTCCACGTGGATCCGGATCTCCTGCTTGCCCGGCTCGAAGTCATCGTTGATGTCCGTTACGCCCACCATCTGCCCCAACTCGGCCTTCACCAACTCCGCGACCTCCTGGAGCTTGTCCAGATACTTCCCCTTCACCTTTACCTCAACTGCCTTGCCCGTGGGTGGCCCGTGGGCGACCTTGTTAAACGCCAACTTGGAGATGCCGCTTATGGGCTGGACTTTCTCCCGCAGGTCGGCAATGATCTGGTCGCTCGTGCGTTCGCGGTATTTCGACTCCACCAGATCCACCATCACTTCCCCCACGTGTGTGTTGACCAGGGTGTCGTCCTCCAACTGGAGAATGCCCACATGGGTCACCACGGAGGCGACCTCTTTTTTGGGAAGGGCCAGCGCCAACTGCTCAATTCTCGAGAGTATCCGGTCGGTCTCCGCCAATCGCGTCCCGAAGGGCATGCGCACCTGCACGGAGAACTGAGAGAACTCCTCCTCGGCGAACATATCCACGCCCACCAATGGGATCAATCCCGCGCCGGCAATAGCCAGCACGAGCACGCCCGCGATCACCCAATAGCGTTTTCTCAGCACCCGGAGCAGATTCCGGGTATACCACCCGCGCAGCCAGAGATAGAGTTGATTGCCTTTTCCCTCCTTCCGCCTGACCTTACCCCAGTCCGCGATGTGGGACGGGAGGATGAAAAACGCCTCGATCACGGACGCCAAGAGCACCAGACAGACCACGATCGGTATGATCTTCATAAACTTGCCCACGATGCCGGGCATCAGCATCAGGGGCAGAAAGGCCGCCACCGTGGTCAGTGTGGAGGTGAGCACCGGAACCGCCACCTCGGGCGTGCCCTTGATCACCGCGTCCTTGGGGGAGAGCCCCTTCTGCATATATCGGTATACATTCTCCACCACCACGATCGCATCATCCACGATGATTCCGAGCACCAACACCAGCCCAAAGAGCGAGTTTCCATTCAGGCTGCGCCCGGTGGCCTTCATAAAGAAGAACGTGGCCATAAACGTCACCGGAATGCCCAGCGCCGCGAATACGGCGTTGCGCCCTCCCAGAAAAAGGTAGAGCGCGGCGAAGACCAAAATCATCCCCAGGAGCGCGTTGGTCTCCAGTTTTTTTAGGATGTCCCGAATATATACCGAGGAATCCCATGTCAGCGTGAGTTTCACGTCTCCGGGCAGTTTTTCTGCCTGCCATTTCTGGGTGAGCTCCTTGATCTCGTCCGTGAGCCGGATCGCATTGCCGTCCTTTTTCTTCATCACCGAAAGGGTGATGGAGGGACGGCCGTCCAGGCGGGAGAGCGTACGTGCATCCTCATAGGTGTCTTTCACCTCTGCCAGATCGCGGACCCTAACCTGTCCGCCGGGCCGAAAAGTATGCACGATGACGTTCTTCAGCTGATCCACCTCATCAAATTCCGCGACGGTTCGAACCAAATACTCCGACCGTCCCATCTTGATGTCCCCGCCGGGGAGGTTGAGATTGCTTACGCGAAAGGCCTCCATCACCTGCTGAATCTGGAGGCCATATCCGTTGAGCTGGTCGGGATCCACCTCGATCCAGATCTCCCGTTCCCGCACACCGGACGTTGTCACCTTGGCCACGCCGTCGATATCCAACATGTCCTCCCGGAGCTGCTTGGCCCATTCCTTCATCCGGGCCTCGGGCTGATCCCCGGAGAGCACCACGTTGATGATGGGCATCAAAGACCCCGTATTGAAACGCACCACATCGGGATCCTCCGCATCCTCGGGAAGATCGCGGACCTTGTCCACCTCCGCTGAAAGATCCCGAAAAGCTTTGTCGAACCCGTCGTCTGACATCTGTTCGAACTTTACCCACAGAAACGACGCGCCCTCCGACGACTTCGAGCTGACCAGATCGATTTTGTCCACATCCTGAATCTCCTCCTCCAGCGTGATCGTGATCAATTGCTCGATCTCTTCGGGAGAGGC
>JAZDJA010000376.1:0-2911 GCA_043804415.1 Candidatus Latescibacterota bacterium
GCTTATGCAAGCGGGTGGCGTGCGACCGATCGGGTACGCCGAGGCGAACGGCCTGTTCCCGGGCCGCGTCGCACGTGCGCAGGAGCACGCTGGCTGTATCCAGCAAACGCGTGGGAAGTTTCTGGTTCGGCCCGGTGCAGATCCGTGCACCCCATTCGAGCAGACGGGTGCGCAGGACATACGCACACCGATCCAACCGGTCCAGGGAGGCAGCCATTTCCTCTTTCTCCTGGGCCCCCAGGGACGACGCCTTGAGCGGGCTCGTAATCATATGCAGTATCCCAAACGCCTCCAGTCCGGCCCATGCGCTTTCCGACTCAATGACCCGATCGGGATCTCCCGCATCCCGGGCCAGTTGGAGTGCGTCACGGGCAGTGGTGATGGTCTCCTCGAGGGTGTTCGGGTCCAGAATTCCGGCGTTTTGAAACCGGTGGTCAAAGGGCACGTCCCCTTTGAGTCCCAACGCCGGATCGTAGATCAGATGGAGAAACAGCCTGCTTTCGGCCAGCACCCAGCCTGCCGCGCCGGCCATGGTTGCCCAGCGGGCAAACAGCTCTGGATCCGCCATGCCGGTCACCGTTGCATACGCCCGTGCAAATTCCTCGGGGGAACGACCGTCCGCATGCCATGCCCACTCAGCCATGGCCATCACGTTAAACTCGTGATAGCGATTGGAGGGCACGGTATACCCGATCATACAGGAAAGTTCTTTTTCCACAAACTCCTGGGCGCGATATTGAACAAACTGAGGCGCTGTCCACGGGAACACCACCCGCCAGGCATGGGTGATCTGGGGATACACCCCCAACCACCGTCCCGAACGGGCGTACTCCTCCAGAAGCGGGTAGATCATCGGCGTATGGGAAGAATCGTAAGTGCGACCCCCGTCATAGTAGGTGACTCCCACGTCCTCGGGCAGGGCGGCAAGTACTTTGTCATTGACCGGATAGCTGCCCTGACTGGTCAGGATGCGGAGGCGCGCGTGAGGATGGTTGCGCTTCACTTCGTCAAAAGCCCCCACAATGCACGCGACCTCCAATCCAAACGGCTCCTGCCCGAGACATTTGGGACAGTAGCAGGGCGCAGCATCCTCGGACAGCCAGACCATGATGTCGGTGACGCCGTCGATCTCCGCGCATTTTTCCAGCCATCCCTGTACGAGCTCCCGCGTGGCAGGAAAGGACATGCACAGGCTGGGAACATAATCGCTGGGCAGCGGCTTGGCAGGATCCGGTGTGCTCGCAAAGCCTTTCCGGTCCTTCATTCCCACACTGGAGAGCATCTGTTCCAGGTGGGGAATAAAGGGAACCACCTTGACCCCCAGCTGAGCACCCTCTATAAACACATCGCGGTTCACGAGCGCGACCGGATTCCCCTTCTCATTCACGGTAGCCCCGGCGCTGATTTCCAGCGCATTCAATCTCCATTGCGACGTCCATGCCAGATCACTGACCGCGTTTCCTCCCCATTGGCCGCGCTCGGCAAGGTCGGGCCAATCCACGATGCGCACGAGCGGCAGGGCGATTTTGGTTTCCGCAGAAACCGTTCCGGATGGCCGCGCGAGCTGGGTCACTGTGCGGGCGGCATTCAGTAAGCCCTGCGGGGAGGAGGCCAGGAGAGTCAGACCGTCTTTATCGCCTGTGGGCATGATGGCATAGGCCTGCTCGCTGTTGGGCACGCTCAGCAAGCGGCTCCTGACATCGGGATCTCCCTCGGTCCGAGCCTCGTCAAGCAGCACCAGCTGGATGATAAAAGACGCCTCTTTCTCCCCGGCCAGTGCGAAGGAGCCGAGCAGCCGCAGGGCCGTTTGGACGGGCGACGACTCCTCCGGGGCGCACCCCAGCCCGATTTGGTCGGCACGTATGCGGATGCTGTCTTCGATCGTCACTTCTTTGGGTAACGGAATGACTCGGTCGAGCCACCCAGAAGAATCCCGAACCGTTTCCATTTTCAGTGCCAAGAGAGTCTCCCTTTCTGCTTCCTGGTTGTAGGATCTTGGACCCCGATGGTTGGCGAGTCACGCACGCCGCGCTCACGCCTCTCCTCTTTCCCTATGGGGAGTGCTGTGAGGATGAGATAGATCGCGGGATCTCCCGGCTATGGATACAAGGACAGAAGTCATCGCACGCCAAAATACGCCGAGAAAACCACGATCTTGGGGTCCTTATGCGTTGTTCAATTCTCTTCGGTGTTCGAATTGTGGGCTCCAGCCGCTTTTCGAGCATGCGCTCAGTGACTTCCAGAAGCTTTCGCGCCAGCCCAGGACCCACTTCTCCGGCTGTCTGCTGGAGGCCTTTTCAGATCTCTGGAGCTAGGCCCAGCGCTCCATCAAATGGGCCACCTGCTTGAGCGCCTCCTCATCGGACAAACATCCCGGCACGATCCGGACATGGTCTCCTGCTGGGGCATAAAGAGCCCGCGCTTCGCCAGCGGACAGCGAACGCCGTCCGGCATCCTGCGGATCCCATATCCTGACCTGGCATGGCGCCAGCGCGCGCACCACCTCCGGCAGATCGAGCACTTTGAGCACATCCGGCAGGAAAGCCGCAGAGGGCCAAGTGACGTTCTCTTCCTCGGCCAGAAACTGAAAACAGCCCAGCGACGACCCGGAGACGATCCCTCCAACATCCTCACACAGCGCGCCGGACAGGAGCGCGACCACACCTCCGAGTCCGTGCCCCACCAGGATCAGGTCGTCGGGATCGACGTTCCTCTCCCGGATCAGATGGTGCACCAGATTGGCCGCACAGCGGGCCTGGATGGCCAACACCCCATCGCCCAACGCGCATGAGAGATAGGAGACGCAAATCGGTCCGCGCTCCCCCACCCCGACAGCGTGTAGGGCGTCAGAGCCGGGAGGCAGTCTCCCCATCCGGGCAAATCGGGAGCCAAAACGGTGGGAAGGGGGACC
>JAZDJA010000377.1:0-4631 GCA_043804415.1 Candidatus Latescibacterota bacterium
AACGAAGGGAACGCCTTGAGAGCCATTATCGAACACAGCCTGGCAGCCTATCGCGTGCATTTTCGTCTCTTCTCGAGGATGACCCTGATTGGGGAACTGCCCGCGTATGTGGGAACCGTGATCTTTCTTTCGGCCATGGGAAGATCCTACGCGCTGGGCATGGAGCCGGTCGCAGCGTTTTTGGGGACCGGATGGAAGGTGATCGGCGGCGCGCTGGCACTTTTTGGCCTGATGCTCTCGTCCATGTTCCTCGTGGCCATAGCCGATACGCTGGGGGATCCGGGGGAAGAAAGATCCACGAGCGTCCTGCAGGCTTTTCGAGGCGTTTCGCTGGGAAAGGCCTTGACCGTATTGTTGGCGTTCATCCTCGTCATGATGGGGATCTCCATCGGAATGATGTTCTTCATCGTTCCGGGGATCCTGCTGGCCGTTTGGTTCTATCTGTCCCCGTATGCGATCGTGATGGAGGAAGCGCAGGGATTTGACGCGTTCCGACGCAGCAGGCAGCTGGTCCGGGGACACGGCGGCATGGTGTTCTGGGTGCTTGCGGCGTCCTTTGGGACCGAATTGGCTGGGAGTCTGGTGATTGTCGGACTCAAGCCCTTCTTTGGGACGCCTGGAAGCGCACTGCTCTTGGCCGCGTGGGATCTGCTCATTGCCCCGTTCCAGATCCTCCTGATGATCTTTCTGTATGACCATCTGAGGAATGCCGAAATCGGGGAATACTGACTGCGGCACAAGGACAACTTCCATGGTTTTCTGGCCCCTCCTGCGACTCACGCGCCCCATCAACGCCTCCATCGGATATCTCTCCGTGTGGACCGCGGCATTTGTCGCCGGAAGCATCCATCCCCTTGTCAATGTCCGATGGGCCGCTGCCTCGGCGATGGCCATCCTCGCCGGGGGCAATGTCGTCAATGACCTTTTTGATGTGGAGACCGATCGGATCAACCAGCCCACACGTCCGCTCGTGATGGGCACCGTTTCCTCCCAAACAGCCTGGATAGCGGCAGTCGTCCTCTTTGGCATCGGGATCGCATGCTCGCTTCGGCTGGCTCTGCCTATGCTGGGAATGGCTTTGCTGGCCACAGGACTGCTCGTGTTCTATAATCTCAAGCTAAAGCGCACGCTCCTGTGGGGCAATCTGACCGTCAGCTTCCTCGGAGGAGTCACCTTTCTCTATGGTGGGATGGCTGTGGGCAGGATTCGTGGCGCCGTCATCCCGGCGATCCTGGCGTTTGGGTTCCATCTCGGACGGGAGATCCTCAAGGATGTGGAGGACTGCGCCGGGGATCGGGCAACACAGGCCAATACGCTTGCGGTTCGATACGGGCCAAGGCGGGCGCTGGGCTGGGCCACAACGGTATTCGGAATCCTTGTAATCTGTACGCCGCTTCCCTATCTGTTTGGTGCGTATTCGTCTTTCTATCTCTTCACCGTCCTTATCGGCGTGGATACGGTCCTGGCCTATGTGGTGGGGTCTATGTGGTACGATCGATCGCCCCGGAACCTGGCGCGGCTGAGTCGCCTGCTCAAAGCGGACATGGTGGTGGGATTGCTGGCCATCGTGCTGGGAAGAGGATGACGCCACTACCCAACCCCTATTAAACACTGAAGAACACCGAAGAACACCGAAAGACACGGAACAAAACGAGAATTCGCTCAATCGGCCAGCGGCTTTGGAAAGGGATTGCTTTGCCCCGGGCACAGGGTCCCAAAATCTTACCCAATCTCTGATCTGGCGCGCTTGCACTTCTGATGCCGTTTTTCCGAACAAGAGCAAAGCGAACTCCCAGGAAATCTCGGAATACTGAAGCCGACGTTTCACTTTTCACGTTTCACGTTTCACGTTTCACTCTTTAGGCTTCACGTTTCGTTTTTCACCTTCGACACTTCGATTTCACTGTTTTCATGATGGAAAGGGAACCTTCAATGGGATACACCCTGGCACAAAAGATCTTCAAAGAACACCTTGGCTCCGGAGGGGACGTGACCCCCGGTGCCGAAATTGGACTGGTGGTGGATCAATGTCTGACGCAGGACAGCACGGGAACGCTGGCCTGGCTGGAATTCGAATCTCTTGGTCTGGAGAGGGTTCGCGCAAAGACGGTGGTCTCCTACTGCGATCACACCTCCCTCGCGTTTAAGGGAGAGTCCGCGGACGATCACGCTTTTTTGAGAAGTACGGCCTCCAAATACGGCGCGATCTATTCCAAACCAGGGAATGGCGTCTGCCATCAGCTGCACTACGAACGTTTCGGCGCACCGGGAACCACTTTGCTGGGATCGGATTCGCACACCCCCACTGCCGGCGGACTGGGCATGATGGGGATTGGGGTCGGGGGCATGGACGTGGCTGTGGCCATGGCCGGAGGATTGTTCTACCTGACCGTCCCCAAATGCCTGCGGGTGCACCTGACGGGCGCACTGCCGTGGGGCGTGGATGCCAAGGACGTCATTCTGGAACTCCTGCGCCGGATCGGCGTAAAGGGCGGCGTGGGGCGCATCATCGAGTATGACGGCCCGGGCGTGGCAACCCTGTCGGTGCCGCAGCGGGCCACGATCACCAACATGGGCGCGGAGACCGGGGCGACCACGAGCCTGTTCCCCTCGGACGCAATCACCAGGGCATTTCTCGAAGCACAGAACCGCGGGGCATGCTGGCGTTCCATCCAAGCCGATCCGGATGCAAACGCCGACGAGGTTATCGGGATCGCACTTTCCGACCTGGAGCCCCTGGTGGCGATGCCGGGCATGCCGGACAATGTGCATACGATGGACGAAGTCCAGGGCACCCACCTGGATCAGGTGTTCATCGGATCGTGCACCAACGGAGGGGTGCGGGATCTCAGGATCGCAGCGGAAATGCTCCGGGGCAAGACGGTAGCACCTCACCTGGACGTGATCGTATCCCCCGGATCGCGCCAGGTGCAGGAAATCCTCCTGAAGGATGGCAGTATCGAGGCGTTGACGCGATCGGGCGCGCGCGTGATCGATCCGGGGTGCAATGCGTGCATCGGCATCGGATTTGTGCCCGGCGACGGCCAGCTGTCGCTCAGAACGGTCAATCGCAACTGGCCCGGACGCGGAGGCAACAAGAACGGTCGGCTCGCGCTCTGCTCGGCCCAGGTGGCTGCAGCCAGCGCATTGGCCGGTGTGATCGCCGATCCGAGAACACTGCCTCCGGTGACTGTGGGTGACGGGGATTACATCGTGGACGACCTGCTGCTGCTTCCTCCCAAGGGGCCGGAGACGCCTATTTTGAGAACGGCCAACATCGTTCCGATCAGGCCCCAGACGCCGCTTCCCCAGAGGCTGGACGGCGAAGCACTGCTGAAGGTGGGAGACGGGATCTCTACAGATGATATTCTGCCCGCCGGGCCGCTGACCCAGCATCTCAGAAGCAATCTTCCCGCCATTTCCCGGTATGTGTATCATTACGAGGATGCGACCTTCCCGGAACGGGCCCTTCGGGAAAACGGCGGATTTATCGTCGGAGGGGAGAACTACGGCCAGGGCTCCAGCCGGGAGCATGCGGCGCTGGCCCCGAAAGAACTGGGGATCACGGCCGTTTTGGCCCAATCCTTCGCCCGCATTCACCGCACCAACCTGATTAACTGTGGGATCGTGCCTCTGGTGTGCGACACCTCCCGAATCGAGCAGGGGGATCGGCTTCAGATCGCGCTTGGGAATCTGGGCAACGAGGTGAACCTGACCAACCGGACGCAAAATGTCCAGATCGCGGTGCATCCCGACTGGACGGACCGGGAGAAAGACATCCTCCGGGCCGGGGGGATTCTGGCGTATTCCAAGGGGGATGTGCTTCGCTGATTGGCCTATCCCGCCCCCGCAGTTCAGGAGCACAACCGCGGATTGAACGGATTGGGCGGATTTCAAAGCACATACTCTTTTACGAGCAGATTTGTTGCCCAAAGGTCTCCCAGAAGCAGAGAGCCCGCCACGGAACCGCGGATTGAACGGATTAGGCGGATTTCAGAGCACAAATCCTGGCACGAGCGGATTTGCGCAACGAGGATCGCCAAGGAGTAACGTATCCCTCTCCCAACCGTATGTTTGCTGTATGGCGAGACAGCCGGACTCGACCCACCACTCACCAATCACCACTCCCTGCTCACCGATCCTAAAAACCATTCACCAAAAACGACTCACCACAAAGGAACACGATGTCGCACACCGATCCCATAGAGAAGGCCAGACGCATTGAAGTAAAGAACGAGCAACTCACCGTTCCCGATCATCCTATCATCCCCTTTATCGAGGGGGACGGCATCGGCCCCGACATCTGGCACGCCACACAAATTGTTCTCGACGCTGCGGTGGAGAAAGCATACGGCGGGAAGCGCCGGATCGAGTGGCTGGAGATCTACGCCGGAGAGAAAGCCTACGAAAAATGCGGCGCGTGGCTGCCCACTGAAACCATTGCAGCGATCCGAACGCACCTGGTTGCCATCAAAGGACCACTGACCACCCCCGTGGGCGGCGGCTTCCGGAGCCTGAACGTGACCTTGCGGCAGGAGCTGGACCTCTATGCGTGCATCCGTCCGGTGCGGTATTTTCAGGGCCTCTCCACGCCGGTCAAGCATCCTGAGAAGGTGGACCTCGTGATCTTC
>JAZDJA010000378.1:0-4200 GCA_043804415.1 Candidatus Latescibacterota bacterium
GGAAATCATCAGGGCCTGTGGCCATTTTCTCTTCTCGAAAATCAATTCCAGCAAAAAAACAAGAAGAAACTGCGCTGGAAACCACCCACAATAGGGAATAGCCAGTAGAGTAGCTCCGACCAGCACAAAGAAGAAAGAAAGCTTTCCCAATATCCAATAGGAGGATACAATTTTAATTTCGCCTTCTTCCGAAGGGCGCAGAATCGACTTCACGAACGGGATTGCGCTACAGACAAACAGAAGAACGGCTATCCATTCGGGAAAAAATGCGGGCCCCGTGATCAACCCCGTTCTGGACTTCGGAAGCGCTAGTGCTTGCCAATAGGCGCTTGCGGCGATGGCCATGAGACAAAGACTAAATACTCTTTCCGCCACGTATTTTTTCATTTCCACTCCTTGATCTATTACGACGGCACGGTTTCGGAAGCACCGGTAACGATGCGGCAGTCGAGAAGCATGACACCCTCGCCCTGGGGCAAAACACGAATGGGGTTGAAATCCATGGACGCCACCCGATCCTCCAACGCGTGAGCCAGATGAGATACGCGAACCATCAGTTCGACGAGCGCCTGTCTGTCCAACGGCCCCTTCCCACGGATTCCATCAAGGATTTTGACCAGTCCCGGGATCTCCTGGATCATCCCGTCGGCATCATTGGGCGTGATCGGACAGACCCGGATCGCGATCATCCCCATGGCCTCCACATAGATGCCTCCCCATCCGAGCATCACTGTCGCACCGAGGACCGGATCATGGGTGGTCCCAAGAAGCAGCTCGATGCCCCCGAGTACCATTTTTTGGACCATGATGCCGGTGAGCTTAACCGGGGTTTCGAAAGTCCGGCTCGCAGCGGTCAATGCCTCATAGGAGGTCTGCAAATCCGCCTCACAGCGGATATCGAGGATCACGCCGTTGCATTCGGTTTTGTGCAGAACCTGGGGGGAGTCTATTTTCAGCACCACCGGATATTCGAAGCGTGCGGCGTATTCGCTCGCCTCATCAACCGACAGACAAAGTGCGCTCGGACAAAAAGGAAGACCCAGAATGGATAAAATTTTTCTGCTTTCCCCTTCCGGCAGCGCACTACCCCGACGTTTGTCGAGCTCAGAGCGTATCTTGTCGAGGCTGTCGTCGGAGAAAGGAGAGGCCCCCGCGGCCTGGGCGCCGAGAAGTTTTTTCCGATAGTTTAGAAGATGCTTTAGCGCCGTGACGCACTTGACCGGGGAGATAAACGTCGGGATGTCGCTGTTGCGAAGCGCCGGCAGACCGTTGACGTCGAACTCACTGTGGGTCCAAGTGAAGAAAAACGGTTTTTCCGTTGCTTTGTCCGCGGCGATGACCTTTTCCGCGAAATTTCTATCCCCCCGCGTCATCAGAATCGTGCTGTCCACGTTGGGATCATTAAGGACCCGGTCCAGAATCTCCGGGAAATGGGGCCCGCGCATCGCTCCGGTGAGATCCAAAGGATTCTGGCAGGCCCCAAAACCCTTGAGGATTTCGTCGATTCGCGTGGTCGTGTTCATGGAAAGACTGGGAACTTCGAAACCTGCCGAGTCACAAGCGTCGGTCAGAAAGGTGCAGATCCCTCCGGAATGGGAGATGATGCCGATCCGGTTTCCCTTGGGGAATCGTCCCTTTGCAAATGCCTTGGCCACCTCGCAGAGCTCATCATAGTCATCCACCCGAATAAAGCCCTTTTGCCGGAAAAACCCGTCGTACACCTGAAAGCTTCCGGCGATCGACGCGGTATGGGTGAGGGCCGCCCTGCCGCCTGCTTCCGATCGCCCCATTTTCATCACTACGATGGGCTTTTGGCGCTCCAAGGCCAGCTCGGCCACCGCCTTTAGCTTGTCCCCGTTCTTGAACCCTTCGATAAAGGCGATAATAACCCGGATTTCCGGATCGTCCAGCATAAAGCGGATGAAATCGGTTGCTTCAAGTCCGGCCTCGTTTCCGGTGGATACGATATATTTCAATCCCGCGGCCCGATCTCTGGCCTTGCACAGAAGCGGCCCGAAAGCCGTCGCGCCGCTTTGGGAAACGACTCCGATGGGACCGAATTTGGGCAGATCATTGGTAATGCCGGGAGTGGAATTGATCTGCACATTTTCCTTCAGGTTGGCGATTCCCAAGCAGTTGGGCCCGCAGATATACAGGCCATTTTCAATGGCGAATTGCTGCAGATCCCGTTGCCGCCGGGCTCCGACCTGCCCGTCTCGTTCCAGAAAGCCCGCACTGATAATCAGGATGGACCGAATTCCTTTCCGGGTGCATTGCTCCACGGCCTGCATTACGGCCGGCGCAGGAATGACAATGGCCGCCAGATCGACTGGGGTATCGATATCCAGGACGCTCGAGAAACACGGTATGCCCCGTACTTCAGATCGATTGGGGTTTACCGGGAGAATCTTGCCTTTATATCCACCTTCCAACAAGTTGTCGACCATACGGCTCCCGTAACCGGGGCCCTCGGTCGCCCCGACAATTGTGATGGATTTCGGTTCGAAGAAATTACGCATCATCCGATCAAAATCTTGCGGCCAGCAGTATCCCATTCTATCAGCTCCTATGGTCTTTCCAGGTTCTCCGGTCTCTGCCGCTGATTCATCGGCGGCAGATGAAGCCATCATTAGTGTAGACTGCGGATGTCAAAATAAGATACCGGCCATTCCATAATGACCGGTTGCGGATATCGACCGTACACTCTTAACAAGGTTTTCCGCCCGAATCAAGACGGGAGAGTAAAAGACACCAAAAATACTCTCCCGTCTTTTCAGGTAGAGTAGATTCATGGGCTACTTTATGACGCCGACAGCTTTGAACATTTTGAGATATTCCGGCGTCAATTTTTCTTTGGACAGTTTCCGGAAGGCCGCGCCGTCCCGGAATTTTCTCTGGAGCTGGAATTTTTCGAGGTAGTCTTTCTGCCACATAGAAGATGCGTCCAGCTATTTGAAGGCCGCTTCGAGATAGGCGCGCGCGTCACCCGGGATACCCGCAGGGGCCGCGACTCCACGGTAAGAACCGGTAACGATCTTGGTGCCCAGTTCGATCAGTGTGGGCAGGTTCTTAAGATAGGGGCTTCGCTCTTCGGAACCGATCGCCAAGGCCTTGAATTTGCCCGCCTGGATCTGGGCATAGCTTTCATTCATCTGATTCGTAATGATATCGACATGCTTCCCCAAAAGGGCTGTGGTGACCTCGCCTCCACTCTGGAATGGCACGAAGTTGAATTTTGCGCCGGTTTGTTGTTCAAGCATGAGGCTGAGGATGCGATCCGATCCGGTGGATCCAGTGCCGGCCCATCGAATTTTACCTGGGTTTGCTTTGGCCGCAGCGAGAAGTTCTTTCATCGTCTGGAATTCGTAGTCTGCGCGGACCATTACCAGGTTCGGATCGAATGCAATCTGGCAGATGAAGGTGAAGTCGTTGTGGGTGGCTTTCTGGGTTTTGAGAAGCGGGTTGGTGAAAAACTGGGTCGTCACCGCAACCAGGTAATACGGATTACCGACCTTTCCGGCAATGAAGTCGTAGCCGACCGCCCCGCTACCTCCCGGCTTGTTTTCGACCACGATGGGAACGCTGATGATCTTTTCCTTGGTGAGAACCGCCTGCATCATCCGGGCCATGGTGTCCGTCCCCCCCCCGGGTGAAAAAGGTGAGATGATGTGGATTGGTTTTTCCGGAAAAGCCGCAGCGGCATCCGGCGTACCGGATGCGAACAAAAGCAGCGCACAAGCCAAAGATAGGAATACGAAACCGAACGATGTTGTAAAACGTGATCTAACCATGCCTTTTCCTCCTTTTCAAAATTTAATGGTTGACGGGGGCAGCGACGGGCATGCCGCTGTCGCCCAATAACCCGATGATAAGGATGTACGGAGACACCGAAGGAGCATCGATCCTTACAGCATCGTAATCACTATGAAAAAAAGTAACTGTTCATGGTTCCAAGGTTACCGACTCACCATAAATACGAATCATTACCTGGAGCAATGGATCTTCCTGGTTAGGGCCATGTTACTGCAGCAAGGTGCACGGTCACACGGCTGGCAGGACCATAACTAAGAAGGACCCGGTTGTCAAGACAATTATCAACGGCGAAATACTGGGGTCTAAATCCTCGGCGGGAGTGATTCAGGTGGTCCGTCGCCGGGGAGCCGCGTGGATGCATTCGCCATGAACCGCGTGCGCCGCCTC